>JBEDAR010000071.1:0-31113 GCA_041177725.1 Bacillota bacterium
CAGTTGAAGAATCACTAGCTGCAGTAGGTAAAGTAACAGAACTTGTACCGCTTGTTGCTTCCCCTTCAAAGTAACTTGTAGTGTAATTTGAAATCGTAGAAGCTAATACTAAAAATACTAAAACATTAAGCGTCAAAACAACGAGTTGTTTCTTAAATAATCGCATCTTGGTGTCCCCTCCAAAATTAAACGAAGTTAACAATATGAAATATTACTAATATCTTACCCCAAGAAAAATGAAATAAAACATTAATGATTGTTAAGATTTGATAAATTGAATTATGATGGGTTTTTAAGGAATTTTCTTACTTTTTGAATGATATCTTGATCATTGACAAGGTTTAAATATTGAAATCCCGGGATACCCGATTGCCGAGATCCCATTAATTCCCCTGGACCCCTTAGTCTTAAATCAGCTTCGGCAATTTGGAAACCATCTAAAGAATCCACTAAGATTTGCAATCGTTCGGTTGCCTCCAGAATGTCATCTTGAATCACCAAGATACAGAGGGACTCTGTTCCATCTCGACCAATCCGACCGCGTAATTGATGTAAGGATGCTAAGCCAAAGGTATCGGCATCATGAATGATCATGACCGTGGCCGCTTTCACATCCACACCAACTTCAACAACGGTAGTACTGACTAGAATTGGTGTGTATCCAGTGCTAAAGGCATGAAGCGCATCTTCTTTTTCTTCTGCATCTAACTTACCGTGCAGTAACGACACCTGCCGAGGATACTTTTTCAGGTACTGTTGATACAAGGTCATCACACTTTGTTTACTGGACACGGATTCGCCAATTTTGGGGGCAATCACATAGACCCGCTTACCTTGTTCTAACGCCGCTTGAATCGCATAGTCGACTAACGCGTCGCCCTCAGCGACAATTTTGGTTTTCACTTTTCGTCCAGCAAAGGGAAATTGTTGTAAGGTGGAAATATCCATATCCGCGTACAAGGTCATCGCTAAAGATCGGGGAATCGGTGTCGCGGACATCATCAATAAATCGGCTTGTTTACCTTTATCTTTGAGTAAATCTCGTTGGTTGACGCCAAAGCGATGTTGCTCATCAATGACGGCAAGTCCTAAAGAAAAGAATGAAGTATCACTGGAAAATAAAGCATGGGTGCCAACGACAATATCAATCGTGCCATTGAGTAAGGAATCTTTAATGGCTTTTTTTTCGCTACTACTTAACCCACCCACCAATAAGCGAATCGTTAATCCTTGTTCACCTAATAAACTTTGTAAGGTACGAAAATGTTGACGGGCTAAAGTATCAGTAGGCGCCATCAAGGCCCCTTGGCTTTTTCTTAAAGCGTTGGCATATAAGGCTAACGCAGCCACGACCGTCTTACCACTACCCACATCCCCTTGTAGCAAGCGATACATGCGTTTTTGATCATTTAAGTCCGCCAGGATATCTTGAACGGCTTGGAGTTGATCCTTGGTTAAAGCGTAGGGTAATTTTTCTATCATATCGATGACTTTGCCGGTTTTAATTTCCGGAACCCGTTCTTTAATCGTTGCAGCATTTTCCGCGCGAATCGCCATCGTGGTTTGGGTAAATTGAAATGCCTCTTCGTATTTAAAGACTTTGAGGGCAACCTCAACATCTTTTAATTGCAACGGTTGGTGAATGATTTTCAACGCTTCTACTTTCGGCATCAGGTTTAAACCGGGTTTAAAAGATTCCGGTATTAAATCTGAATAGGTCAATGCCGGTAGGATTGATAATGCTTTTTTTACCAAGCGCGTGAAGACAAAATTCTCAATCGTGGAAGGTAATCGGTAGATTGGTTTGAGTTTTGCTTGATCTAACAATGGACTTTTAAATGCTTGTACCAAGTTAACGAGTTGGCGACTGGCATCATATTTACCAATCACCAAGAGCGCTTGACCCGGAACAATCATTTTTGCTAAGAAGGGACGATTAAAGGCAATCACATGCATCAGGTGAGCATGCTGATCTTTGATGGTAAAACGTGTGGTAATCAAGGAACCACGGCGAAAAATTTGTGGCGTCGAGGTGATGGTGCCTTCAAGGACTAATCGTTGTTGGTCATGGTATAGCCCGTTACTGGTTAAATTTAAATCTTCATAACGATAAGGAAAATGTAACAGCACATCCGCAAAAGAATGGATGCCCATGTCGGCAAGCGCTTGTGCTAGTCGAGGACTACTGGTGAGCTTCATGACTTCTATTATATTCGCTTGGTTTTACTAACGGTAAGATCAGGAGCACTAAAAAGAACACACCGGATAAATCGGGACGAAATAAAATCCGGTCTTCAAACATCATCTGCACAGCAAAACTAAAGAGTAATGCCCACATAGGTGTGGTAATCGCATATCTTTTGGTCATGGCAATCAAGGCTTTGATATATTCCCAATGGGCAATGGTCAGTAATAGGGTTCCCACTAATCCATAAGACACGAGGATTTCTAAAAAGCCATTATGAAAACGATCATTGACAACTTGATACATGATTGGGCCAATGTTACCCGTACGAATGGCTGTAGCGACACCAAGGTAAGTATTACTTAATCCTAATCCATAACCGAAGAAAGTATTTTGATTTTGGAATAAGGTCATGCCATCTACCCAAATATCCACCCGCGAAGTAAAGGAGCCTAAGGCAGAACTGGTTAATAAACTTTGAATGCGTTCTATAATGGGATGATCGATCATCCAGATACTTTGATAGCCAATAACCATCAAAACGATAAAGCTTGTCATCGTCATCTTTAATAAAACCGGTCGATTTCGCAAAACGCGATAAATCAACATGCCCGCATAGATGAAAAAATAAAGGACAATTGCTAGCATCGCAGTTTTAGAAACGGTAAAGACAATCAGGATTGAAAATATGATGCCAAGTAAAGGATAAATCCAGCGATGATTTTTTTCTGACATAAACAATGACCCTAGTGCATACACACCCATCGTGAGATTAAAAGCATAAATATTGGTATTGGTTGTAAACGAGGTAATGCTTAAACGGGCGCCTTCTGAAAAGTTTTCAAACACAAATACATATTCTTCCCACTCCACAACCAAACTGTAAAGGACTTCTGCCATGACAACGGCGATGACAATCCCTAAAACCCAGCGATATAAAAATTTGGTCGACACCATAGTGCTCGAGAAAAGATAAAGCGTATATAAAATCATACCCACTGACGTGCCATAAAAGATACCTTGGAATATTTTCATCGTTGAAAGCGTAAAGATGGATGTTGATTCTTCAAAGCTAGCATTTAATTGGGATAGGAGAATTTGCTCTTGACTCCAAACTTCGGCAAAAATGGGATAAAGCATCATCAATAAGAATAAAATTTCAATCGGTTGAAGACGATGCGTCAAGCGATATTCAATCCAAAGTGAAAGAAAAATAAACAAACTAATACCAGCAAGAATCAGATAGATTGGCACAGGAATGATACTTGGAAATTCATGAGATGCTAAAGTTAATTCAAAATTAATACTACCCATTAAACCTACCAGGACAAGGATGAGCAATTTTCTCATGGATGCAACTCCTTTGTTTTACACTTTGATTTTACACTTGATTATATAAAATGTAAAGTATTATTTGCATTATGTAAAATCATATTGTATTATGAAATTATGTTAAAGGCATTAAGTGTAAAATTAAAAGAACAAAAAATTAAACTTGCCAGGTTAGCAAGTGTCCTTCATATCACGCGACCAACGTTGTATCGCTATATCGAATTATTTGATCAAAACCAAAAACTTCTCATTCCCAAACGGGCGCGGTTGGTGCTCTCACACTTGGATAACCATTCAAGTCAAAGTAAACCGACGCCAATCTTGCCTATTCCAGGAACCACACCTCAAGATTTGTATCGAAAGGTTGCAAAGCCTAAAGCAGTTTTATTGAAACTGATTCAAGCGTTAGAAGAAGATAAGGATGCATTGCTTATCGAAGATTTATTGACCTTATTAAGAACGGGAAAACAACAGTCCCTCTTACGCTTAGTCAAACGTTTATCGGTTTTAGTGGGGAAAAACATGCCTTCGGGAAAACTGGAACATGAAGTTGAATGGTTAATCGATTACATCACCCACAAGCATTCGAAAGATAACGTCAACGAAACCTATTTTGATAAAGTCTAAAATTGCATAAAAATCTATCATTTTGAATATTTTTTTGCTTTAATATAAGGGATGTATTTATCAACATTAACGATGCAAATATGCTAACCATAATTACCCAAATTCTTTTCTTTTTATTTTTTTCTCTTCATATTGTTTACTTTATCGTTGGCATCCTGACTAAACCACAAACGTTTCAAAACCAAACAACATTTCGCCGCTTTGATTTTTTAATTGTCGCAAGGAATGAAGCGGTGGTGATTGGGGATCTGATTGATTCCATCCAAAAGCAACAGTATCCAAAAGAATTGATTCGTATTTTTGTTCTTGCCGATAATTGTACTGATAAAACCGCAGCGATTGCCAAAGCGCATGGGGCGATTACTTTTATCAATCAAGTTCCCAATAAAGTGGGAAAAGGTTTAGCTTTAAAACGCTTGATTCAATTACGAAACCAATACCCCGGCATTCAAAGTGACGGGGTGTTCTTTTTTGATGCTGATAATGTCGTCGATTCAAACTTTACCAAAAGCATGAATGATGCGTATCTAAATGAAGAAAGCATTTTAATTGGCTACCGTGGAAGTAAAAACTTTGGCAGTAATGCCACCAGTATGGGTTCATCCATTATCTTTTATCGTGAGGCACATTTTCTCCACCATGCCCGTAATCGCTTAGGCTTATCTACGCATATTAATGGGACTGGTTTTATGCTCCCTAATCATATTGTCAAACACGAACCTTGGGAAGCCTTTAGTTTAATTGAAGATGTCGAGTTCACCATTCTCCAATTAATCAAGGAACGAAAAGTCATCTTTGTGCGGGATGCTAAATTTTATGATGAACAACCCATTCACGTCAATGTTTCCTTCAAACAACGGTTACGTTGGATCAAAGGAAGTATTCAAATCTTCTTCCTGCATGCCGGCAAACTTCTATCGTCATTAGTCAAGAAATTCCGTTTTGCAAAAATTGACTTATTATTATGGATTACTCCGTTTCCTTCGGTCATTGTGATGCTTTCATTGGTGAATCTAACGCTGACTCAAATCGAATTACTGCAACAAACCGCGGTCATCGATTGGTTGACCTTTTTACCGATTTATCAATGGTTATTTAATTATTTAGGTGTCGCGTTTTTAATCGCCTTGATGACCGTGATTGCCTCTTGGAAAGAAGTAAACGCCAATGGTTTGCAAAAAATATGGGCAATCATCACCTTTCCTTTTTATTCGCTTAGTTTCTTACCCTTATTTATTCTTGCCCCTTTAACCATGTTTAATCTGAAGTGGTATAAAACACCACACTCCGTGAGAAAGACCTTATCTTCCGATGGTACCTTGCTTTAGTTTTTGGTTACATCCATCGCATCCGGAATTTGATCAATTGGTTGTCGGTGGTGTATTCAATCTTACCCATCTTGTCCTAACCCTGATTTTAAGTTTGTTGGGATGGATGCTTTATCGTTTTCTTGTCAAGCTTTCCCCCAAGCAAAAACAACGATATTTCCAAGTCATCGCCATTTTCTTAGTGATCCTTGAATTCATCAGGATGGGCTGGAATGTTATGGCCGCGGATGCTTGGTACGCGAAAGATGTATGGCCGTTTTATACATGTGGCATCTTTGTGATCATTTTTCCATTTTATGCATTTGATACACCGCTTAAAAAGTGGACAGAAGGTTTCATTGCATTAGGAGCGATGTTAGCAGGAGTGGTCTTTTTAATCTTCCCGTCAACTGGATTGGCGATTTTTCCTTTGTGGCATGTAAGTACCTTCATTTCTTCGTTGATGCATTTACTGATGGCTGTGATTGGTGCCATCTTTTTCTTTGATACAAAGCGACAATTAAAACGTTTTGATTTTTATACAGCGATGCTCATTGTCTTTATTTTTGCCGGTATATCCGTTGTGTACAACTTCTTAGATCCCGAAACGAATTTCTTTTTTATCAAGGCGCCGTTTGCCGAGACCCCACTTCAGCTCATCTTTGATTGGTTTGGTCAACCAGGGTATGGTATCAGCATTGTTTTATTGCATGTCTTAGAAGGTTGGGTCATGTATGTGCTTCATCAACGTTTCATATATCAAGCATAAAAAAAGCGACGTTTGAAACGTCGCTTTTCATTCATTTTGGATTCGATATTACTATTCAACACCAATAATGAAAGCATAGACCGGTTGTTGGCCAGGTTTAAATTCAAAGTCAACGCCGCGATAAGCCTCATAAGTGTAGTCTCGCAGTTTTTCAATAACGGCATCATTGCTGCCTTCGCCATAAAAAATCGTCACAAGACTCGATGCTTGGTCGACCATGTTTTCCAATAAGACCTTGGTTGCTTCAAATAAATCTTTGGAAGTATTCACAATTTTCTTACCAACGATACCCATGAAATGATTTTTTTTCACGTCTAGACCATTGATTTTGGTGTCTTTAATGGCAAAGGTAACTGCTCCTGATTTCACATTTTTCATCGCTGCTGTCATCGCTTCAACATTTTCTGCCATCGACATGTCGGGAATAAAATTAATAATCGCCGTTAACCCTTCGGGGATGGTTTTGGATTCAATCACCGCCGCATTGATCAAGCCTTCTTCATTGAGGGCTTCTGCCGCTTGTTTTGCCGCTAAGACAATATTGGGATTATTCGGAAAGAAGAAAACATTCTTTGCATGAACGCCACGGGCGGCTTTGAGGAAATCTTCCGTAGAAGGATTCATGGTTTGCCCACCAGAGACAATCTCATGAACGCCTAGATCCTTAAAGGCTTGGGCCATACCATCTCCGGCCGCAACACTGATTAAGCCATAGACTTTTTCTTCAACTGGTTTTACTTTCTTTTCCGATTTTGCATGGTCATGACCTTTACTGGATTCCGTAATATTTTCATGTTGAATCGCCATGTTATCCGCCTTCATTGTCACACATTCCCCATATTTAAAGGCATAGGCAAACACACTGGCAGGATTAAGCGTGTGAATATGGACTTTGACTAAATCTTCATCTTTGACAAGGACGATGGAATTGCCTTGTTGTTCTAAGTATTCATAAAAACGTTTTTCGATAAAAGGTTTTTTATCAGGATTCTTTTCATCAAGTTTTAAAATAAATTCCGTGCAATAACCAAATTCTTCAGCTTCAAGTTTGGCGCCTGCCATTTCTTTACCAGCTTTGGCAGTAACTGCGGTCGCTTCGAGTTTTTCAACAACCTTATCCAGTAACCCTAATTCAAAACCTTCTAAAATTTTAATTAAGCCTAAGCCACCTGAATCCACCACACCCACTTCTTTCAAGATCGGTAATAAATCCGGGGTGCGTTTAAGCGACTCATGGGCTTCTTTGAGCATCGTCCGCATGCAATCTTCAATCGACCAGTGTGGTTTGACTTGGTCCATGAGTACTTGGGCACTTTCGCGAATGACCGTCAGCATCGTGCCTTCTACCGGTCTCATGACCGCTTTATAGGCAACTTCTTTACCTTGCATCCACGCTTCCGCAAATTGCACTGCATTAATCTCTGCTTTGCCTTCTAAGGCTTGGGCAAAACCTCGAAAGATTTGCGACGTGATCACGCCAGAGTTACCACGCGCGCCCATCAATAACCCTTTAGAAAAAGCTTTGGCTAAATCATAAATGTTTTCGTCATTTCGATTGGCAACTTCTTTTGACCCACTGGTGACGGTTAAATTCATGTTCAAACCCGTGTCGCCATCGGGAACCGGAAAGACATTGAGCGCATCGACTTCGGGGTAGTGATTATAAAGGTTATTACTACCAGAAATAATCATGCGTTTGAGGACGACGCCGTTGATGGTTTTCATAGATAACTCCTAATTGGTTTTGATTGCTTGGATAAAAATATTAACATTCTTAAAGGGGACATTAAATTTCTTTTCCAAATCGTATTTTACTTTTTTCTGAACTTCGGTAATGATCTCCGTGATTTTAACCCCATAAGCACAGACCAAATACAAGTCCACAACAAAAGCGTCTTTATCTTGTTTGATGAAAACACCTTTGTTGTAGTCTTTTAATTTCAATGGTTTAATCGACGCTTCAAGTAATAACCTTTTTTCCGCAATGCCAATGACACCATAGGAAGATAAGGCAGCAGAAGCTGCCACTTGGCTGACAGCCTCTAAGGAGATATTAATTTGACCTAATGCTGTTTTTTTTGCGATGCTCATCGATAAATTTAGGATACTATATTTGCCGTAAAAATCAAGGAAAAATAGGTCTGTAAAAGAAAAAAGCCCGGCAACTTGCTATTCTCGGCCTTGCGACCTACCTTCACCGTGACGGTGCTTAACTTCTGTGTTCGAGATGGGAACAGGTGTGACCACCGTGCCATCGTCACCAGACTTTTTTCTTTCAGGGAGATTCCCTGAAAACTAGATACTTATGTTTTGATGCTCTCCTATGACCTTTATATATACTTTTACTTGACTCATTTTTTATAAAAAAACTTTAAGAAATTAAGTCCTCGATCTATTAGTATTAGTCGACTGAATGTATCGCTACACTTACATCTCTAACCTATCAACCTCTTAACATTAGAGGGATCTTACTTCTTGCGAATGAGAAGTCTCATCTTGGGACGAGCTTCACGCTTATATGCTTTCAGCGTTTATCTCTTCCGCAGGTAGCTACCCAGCCATGCCCTTGGCAGGACAACTGGTGCACCAGAGCTGCGTCTATTCCGGTCCTCTCGTACTAGGAACAGGTTCCCTCAAACTTCTTTCGCCCACGACAGATAGGGACCAAACTGTCTCACGACGTTTTGAACCCAGCTCGCGTACCACTTTAATTGGCGAACAGCCAAACCCTTGGAACGTACTTCCGCTCCAGGATGTGATGAGCCGACATCGAGGTGCCAAACTGCGTCGTCGATGTGAACTCTTGGACGCAATCAGCCTGTTATCCCCAGGGTAGCTTTTATCCGTTAAGTGACGGCCCTTCCACACGGCACCGCCAGATCACTAAGCCCTACTTTCGTATCTGCTCGACTTGTAAGTCTCACAGTTAACCATCCTTATGCCTTTGCACTCAAAGCACGATTTCCAACCGTGCTGAGGATAGCTTGGGGCGCCTCCGTTACTCTTTGGGAGGCGACCGCCCCAGTCAAACTGCCCACCTAACACTGTCTTCGCTCCGGTAAGGAGTCGAGTTAGATCAATCCAAAACTTAGAGTGGTATCCCAACGACCGCTCCACGGAAACTGACGTCCCCGCTTCAAAGCGTCCCACCTATTCTGTACAAAGTTCAAAATTAATCAATATTAAGCTACAGTAAAGCTCCATGGGGTCTTTCCGTCTAGTCGCGGGTAACCTGCATCTTCACAGGTCATTTTGATTTCACCGAGTCTGCTGTCGAGACAGCGCCCAAATTATTATACCATTCATGCGCGTCGGAACTTACCCGACAAGGAATTTCGCTACCTTAGGACCGTTATAGTTACGGCCGCCGTTCACTGGGGCTTCACATCAAAGCTTTGTCTTGCGACTAACCTCTCAATTTAACCTTCCAGCACTGGGCAGGCATCACCTCATATACATCGTCTTGCGACTTAGCATAAAGCTGTGTTTTTGATAAACAGTTACTTGGGCCTCTTCACTGCGACTCAACTTGCGTTGAGCGCTTCTTCTTGCTAACTTACGAAGCAATTTTGCAGAGTTCCTTAACAACAGTTGACTCGCTCACCTTAGATTACTCATCTTGATCACGTGTGTCCGTTCTCGGTACGGGCCGCATGTACTTAAGCTAGCAGCTTTTTTCAAAAGCCAGTTTCACAACCTTCGGTACTAGGCTTGCGCCATTCCCTCCACATCACAGCTTCCCCTTGAGCACGACGGATTTGCCAATCGTACGGGTATTCTGCTTATACCGGAATCCAATAACCGGCGTTACTAACTGTCTCTGTCACTACATCGCATACATACGGGTCCAGGAATATCAACCTGGTGTCCATCGACGACGCCTTTCGGCCTTGTCTTAGGTCCCGACTAACCCTGGGAGGACGAACCTGACCCCAGGAAACCTTGATCTATCGGTGTACAGGATTCTCACCTGTAATCGTTACTCACACCTGCATTCTCACTTCTGTACGCTCCACTAGTCTTCACAGTCTAGCTTCGCCGCGAACAGAACGCTCCCCTACCACTTAGGTATTACTACTTAAATCCGTAAATTCGGTACTACGCTTAGCCCCGGTAAATCTTCGGCGCAGAGATACTCGACTAGTGAGCTGTTACGCACTCTTTAAATGATGGCTGCTTCTAAGCCAACATCCTAGTTGTTTGAGCGTCTCCACATCCTTTCACACTTAGCGTAAATTTTGGGACCTTATTTGACGATCTGGGCTGTTTCCCTTTTGACCATGGAGCTTATCCCCCACAGTCTGACTGCTTAAAGATACAATATGGCATTTGGAGTTTGTTCGTGAGCAGTACCGCTATGCGCGGCCATTTCACATACAGTGCTCTACCTCCATACCTAAACTTTAAACGCTAGCCCTAAAGCTATTTCGAGGAGAACCAGCTATCACCAAACTCGATTGGAATTTCTCCCCTATCCACAACTCATCCGCGAACGTTTCAACGGGCGTCGGTTCGGACCTCCAGCAAATTTTACTTCACCTTCATCCTGGTCATGGATAGATCGTCTGGCTTCGGGTCTAATACATCGTACTTATTCGCCCTATTCAGGCTCGCTTTCACTACGGCTCCGGATTATCTCCTTAACCTTGCACGATACATTAACTCGCAGGCTCATTCTTCAATAGGCACGCCATCAGGCTTTAACGCCCTCTGACTATTTGTAGGCACATAGTTTCAGAATCTTTTCACTCCCCACCCGGGGTTCTTTTCACCTTTCCCTCACGGTACTGGTTCACTATCGGTCACAAACGAGTATTTAGCCTTTTGCAGTGGTCTGCATAAATTCCGACAGGATTTCACGTGCCCCGCCGTACTCTGGATACCACTAGAGTCATACATTCGTTTATCTACAGGACTATCACCTTCTATGGTTGACTTTCCCAAGTCATTCAACTGGAATGTACATATCTCATAACGTGGTCCTAAACCCCAGTCCTAAGACTGGTTTGGGCTGTTCCGCTTTCGCTCGCCACTACTGACGGAATCGATATAAATCTTTCTTTTCCTCTAGCTACTGAGATGTTTCACTTCACTAGGTTTAGCACTCTCTGGTGTATGAATTTACCAGGGAGTAACACGACATGACTCGTGTTGGGTTGCCCCATTCAGATATCGACGGATCAAAGCTTACTTCCAGCTCCCCATCGCTTTTCGCAGGTAGTCGCGTCTTTCATCGCCTGTTTGTGCCAAGGCATTCACTATGCGCCCTTATTAACTTAACTTCGTAAAAGTTTTTAAAGGCTTGTTTCAAAAATAATTTGTCTCGCCGCAATCTCATAAAGAAATCGCGACATCACAGAAAGAACATGTTATTTACATAAATATCTAGTTTTCAAAGAACCGAGTTGAGGATTATCTCTAATCTCTCAAAACTAAGCAATCCAAGTCAAACCGTCACGTCAATCAACCAGAAAAAACGTGTCTAGTTGAGTTTCGAAAAAAATTGTTGTACGATCGGTTGTTTTTAACCGATTCTGTTTCTCCTTAGAAAGGAGGTGATCCACCCCCTCGTTCCCGAAGGGGTACCTTGTTACGACTTAACCCCAATCACCGATCCTACCTTAGACGTCTCCCCCCTTGCGGTTAGGATAACGGCTTCAAGTATTACCAGCTCTCATGGTTTGACGGGCAGTGTGTACAAAGCCCGAGAACGTATTCACCGCAACATCGCTGATTTGCGATTACTAGCAATTCCAGCTTCATGAGGTCGAGTTGCAGACCTCAATCTGAACTGAGACCGATTTTTTGAGATTTGCTGATCCTTACGGGTTAGCGACTCTTTGTATCGGCCATTGTAGCACGTGTGTGGCCCAGGACATAAAGGGCATGATGATTTGACGTCATCCCCACCTTCCTCCGATTTACATCGGCAGTCTCCCTATAGTTCCCAACTTAATGATGGCAAATAAGGACGAGGGTTGCGCTCGTTGCGGGACTTAACCCAACATCTCACGACACGAGCTGACGACAACCATGCACCACCTGTCTTGGCTATGACTATCCCCCTATCTCTAGGGTATTTAACCAGATGTCAAGTCCTGGTGAGGTTCTTCGAGTAGCGTCGAATTAAACCACATGCTCCACTGCTTGTGCGGGCTCCCGTCAATTCCTTTAAGTTTTATTCTTGCGAACGTACTACCCAGGCGGGATGCTTATCGCGTTAGCTTCGGCACTGAGTTTCCCCAATATCTAGCATCCATAGTTGACAGCGTGGACTACTAGGGTATCTAATCCTATTTGCTCCCCACGCTTTCGTGACTGAGTGTCAGTTACGAGCCAGTAAGCCGCCTTCGCCACTGGTGTTCCTCCATATATCTACGCATTTCACCGCTACACATGGAATTCCACTTACCCCTCTCGCACTCTAGCCTTTCAGTATCACAAGCGAACAGTAGTTGAGCTACTGCATTTGACTTGTGACTTAAATGGCCACCTACTCACTCTTTACGCCCAATAATTCCGGATAACGCTTGCCACCTATGTATTACCGCGGCTGCTGGCACATAGTTAGCCATGGCTTTCTAATGAAGTACTGTCAAATAGAGATCATTACCTATCCCTACCATTCGTCCTCCACAACAGAGTTTTACAATCCGAAGACCTTCATCACTCACGCGGCGTTGCTCGGTCAGGGTTGCCCCCATTGCCGAAAACTCCCTACTGCTGCCTCCCGTAGGAGTATGGACCGTGTCTCAGTTCCATTGTGGCCGATCACCCTCTCAGGTCGGCTACGCATCGATGCCTTGGTGAGCCGTTACCTCACCAACTAGCTAATGCGCCGCAGGCCCATCTCGAAGTGACGCATTGCTGCGTCTTTTAATCATCAGAGATGCCTCTAATGATCATATCCGGTATTAGCCGAAGTTTCCCTCGGGTATCCCAAGCTTCAAGGCAGGTTACCTACGTGTTACTCACCCGTTCGCCACTAGTGTATTGCTACACTCGTACGACTTGCATGTATTAGGCACGCCGCCAGCGTTCATCCTGAGCCAGGATCAAACTCTCTATAAAAAAGTTGATTCTAGTTCATGTTTTAAATTATCTGGTTTGTTCTTGTATAAAGAAAAATTGACGTTATTGTTTGTCTTGTTTTGCTTAGTTTTCAAAGATCAGTGCCCCACGCTTGCTCTCGCAAAAAAAGGTGTCCCTTTTAGACGTGTGCCTTATAAGATTACCAATATCATGAGAATAAGTCAAGAAATAGTTAAGAAAATTTTTCTTTATATTTCTACTACTTTTTCAAAGATTTAGGCAGTCTTATACAACCTAGTTTTACGTAGGCGCAAGTTAGATTAAATCATATTCAATTTTTAATTGCAAGTAATATTGTTCAAGTTTTTAGAAACATCGATTCTAGCGATCAATTTATCGTTAAAGAAAAGGACATTTATGACGTTAAAGCTGAGGAAATAATGTTGAATTTTTTTGCTGCTTCGATTAAGTCGTGGCGAAACTTAGGATGGGCAATTGCAATTAATCGCATTGCCCGAGTATGGGTATCCATACCCCGCAAAGAGGCAACGCCAAATTCTGTGACCACATAATCGACATCATTTCTTGATAAACTGACCACTGCACCTGGTTTTAGGAAAGGGACAATTTTACTAATTTCTTTTCGCTCACCCGTGGTTGAATCTTGAATCATTGCCGTTGAATGCAGGGTAATAAATGATTTTCCATCTTGAGATTTCACTGCTCCAGTCGCTGTATCTGCTTGTCCACCAGTACCAGAAAAAGGTTTGGGACCAATACTCTCTGAACAACATTGACCCGTTAAGTCTACTTCAATCGTTGAATTAATCGAAATTTGATTTGGATTTTGTTTGATAATATCGGGATTATTCACGTAATTTGCATCCATCATCAAAACATTTGGATTCAAATGAACAAAATCATAAAGGGCTTTGTTACCGGCAATAAATGTGCAAACCATTTTTCCTGGATGCAAATGTTTTTTGGCATTCGTAATCGCCCCAGCTCGGTAAAGTTCAAGCATGCCGTTGGTGAACATTTCCGTATGGATACCTAAATCTTTTTTTGTTTTTAATGCGTGGGCAACAGCATTGGGAATTCCACCGATGCCTAATTGTAAACATGCTCCATCAGGAATTAGCGGGGCAATCAATTGCCCAATCATGATATCTTTTTCATCGATGGTTTCATCTTTTAATTCGGCAACAGGGTATTGTGTTTGCACGAGAAAATCAACTTCATGCATGTCAACCACCGCATCACCATGGGTAAATGGATAATGCGGGTTGACTTCTAAAATGACGATTTTAGCTGCTTTAATCATTCTTTTTTCATACACATTTGAAAGTGATAAAGAAATTTTTCCTTCCGCATTTGGCATGCTGGCAGCGCCAATAAAAAGATCGGGTTGCGGATGGGTTGCTAACCATTTAACACCAGCTTGATGTAAATGATTCGGAATATAACGAATGTTGCCGTGGTCGTATGCTTGCCGTAAAGGTTTGGATAAAAACCATGTATGCACGGTAAACGATGAGTTGAAGTGAGGGTCAGAAAAATAAGGATGACTTTGTAACGGTAAGCAATTGAGAATCGTTACATCCTTAACGCTCTTTGCAATCGTATGCAGTTGACTTAAAAACATTTGCGGTTCACATGCCACCATGCCAACCACAATCTTCATATGCGATTGCACCATTGCTAAAACTTGATGGGGTTGAATCCACTTCGGATGTTTCATTTGATCCAGCCTCTCATTGTTTTTATTATAAATCAATCAAAAGAAAAACATCACCTTTATCGGTGATGTTTGTATGCTTGAATCAGGTTAATTAACGACGACCGCCGCTACGTGATGCAGCAAGGAAGCGGAGAATTCTTAAGAAAATATTGATGAATGAAATGTATAAACTGAAGGCAAGATACATGGCTTCTCCATTGGTAATATCTCCGCTTGCCGCAATTTGTTTCACAAACCAAACTTGGTAGGCGACGATCAATAAAACCACACCAAAAATGCCAAAGGAGATGAACCAATCCATGGAAACACTGCCAATAAAGATGTTGACAATACTTAAAATCAATAAACCTAACATGGCCACAAATGCAAATTGTCCAAGACCTAATAAACTGGTTTTAGTGGTGGCGCCATAGGCAGCAAATGCACCAAACACAAACGCAGAAATACCAAAGGCAGTACCAATCATTTGAATCGGATATGCAAACGGCAGTGTTGATAAAACCACACCCATACTACCCGCATATAAAAAGAAAGGGACCGTTGGATTGCCAACGCCTCGCCGAAAACCGCCAAATAAAAACCAGAGATAACTGATGAACAAGGTGATGATGCTACCAATCATTAAGCCACTGTAAATCGTTTCAGAAATCAGACCATTAAATATCGCGAAAAAAACGACAAGCGCCATGATTGCCGTGACGGCTAATGCCAAAGCCATCCACGTAAAAACTTTCACCAATGGTGAGGTTGTACTTGAAGTGGCATACGTTTGATATGGACGTTCCATGAATTGACCTCCTAAATATAATGTAAATTAACAATAGCAAATTGATTGCAAAAAGAAAGCAATATGATTCAAATTAAATTAAATCTTAACGAAGCATATTGGTGAGCAGTTCTTCAAATGTGGTTACATTTAAAGAAGCACCACCAACGAGCGCGCCATCGACATCAGGTTGGGTTAAGTAATCTTTAATATTGTTGGGTTTTACACTTCCACCATAAAGAACGAGTGTTCGTTGCGCGGCATCAAGATTAAACATTTCTTCAAGACGTTCACGAATATAGTTGGCAATATCTTGGGCATGTTCTTTACTGGCATTTTTACCGGTACCAATACTCCAAACCGGCTCATAGGCAATGACAACACGTTGTAAATGATCGGCGATCATTCCTGCTAAACCGACAAATAATTGATCACGAATCACCGCCTTGGTTCTACCATGATCATAATCATCACTGGATTCACCAACACAGTAAACCACGGTCATCCCTTCGGATAAGGCTTTTAACATTTTCTTGTTGCAAATTAAATTCGTTTCACCGAAATAATTGCGCCGTTCAGAATGACCCACCAAGGTCCAATCAATGCCAATTTCTTTCAGCATCGGCACACTAATTTCACCGGTGAATGCGCCATGATTTTCAAAATGGATGTTTTGGGCACTGACAATTAAACCAGGATTATGTTGTTTAACAGTCGCCAATGATAAAAAGGTGGGAGCAACACCTAGTAAAACATGATTCGCTTTTGCTTTTTCGACTAAAGGAATAGAAGCCTGAGCAAATTTAGTTGCTTCGGCAATGGTCAAATTCATTTTCCAATTGCCAAGCAGTAATTTTTTTCGCATGCCGTTATCCTAAAATGACATCGATGCCTGGTAAATGTCCAGCATTTTCAATCATTTCTAAAGAAGCACCGCCGCCAGTCGATACGTGGGAGAAATCATTCATGAATCCAAATTGAGCAACTGCAGCAGCAGAATCACCACCACCACAAACGGTAAAAGCTTTTTTCCCTAAGACGCGGATCGCTTGGCAAACTGCTTCTGTGCCTTTGGTAAATTGTGGTTTTTCAAAAACACCCATCGGTCCATTCCAAAATACGGTTTTTGCTTGCAAAATAATTTTCGTAAATTTAGCAATGGTTTTGGGACCAATATCCATACCCATCATCGTCCCACGAATTTCGCCTTCATGAATTTCGATTTTGGTAGGATTATCAAACGCATCACTCACAACGTAATCATCTGCAAAAATTAATTTACCTTTGGCTTTGGCAATCACACCACGAGCGTAGTCAAGTTGATCGGCCTCAAATGGAGAAGTACCAATCGCTTTACCCTGTGCTTTTAAAAATGTATAGGTCATCGCACCACCAATCAAGACGTAGTCACACTTAGCCAGTAATTCATCAATCACTTTAATTTTATCGGAGACTTTAAATCCACCCATGATGGCAACATAAGGACGATCACTAGGATTCACTTGCACAACTTTTGCCAGTGACTTCACTTCTTTTTCAACAAGGTATCCAATCGCAACTGGCTTTCCTTGTTTTTTTAATAATTCAGGAATACCAAAAGTGGAAGCGTGTGCGCGGTGGGCACTCCCAAATGCATCCATGACAAATACATCGGCTAACTGGGCCCATGTTTGTGCCAAGGTGAGATCATTTTTTTCTTCGCCAACTTCATAACGCGTATTTTGCACCAACAACACTTGCCCATCTTTCAGCGCATTCACTAAGCTTTGTAAACCAGGACCTTTGGTGTCTTGAGAAAACACCACAGATTGTTTTAACAATTCTCCTAAGCGAACGGCAACCACTTGCAAGTTATTCTTTTTCTTTTCTTCATCGACTTTAGCAGGTTCTTTGTGAGAAATTTTGCCTAAGTGAGAAAGTAAGATTAAACGCGCGCCCTTGGAAATTAAATATTGCAAAGTTGGTAAAGCAGCGACGATACGATTATCGTCACGTATTTTACCTTCCTTCAACGGAACATTAAAATCAACTCTGACAATGACTTTTTTACCTTTTAGATTCGTTAAACTTGCTAAATTTTTCATATATTCTCCTTTGGTAAAAAAAACACTCACGGCAACCGTGAGTGTTTTGTTTTGTTTTCTTTACTTCAAGCCCAGGACCGTTGCAAATTGCTTCACTAAGCGAATATATTGTGAAGTGTAAGAGTATTCATTGTCATACCAAGAAACAATCTTTAATAATTGCTTACCTTCGGCATTGACAAGTAATTTGGTTTGGGTGGCGTCAAAGATTGAACCAGCAGTTGAACCGATAATATCGGAACTAACGATTTCATCTTCGGTGTATTCTAATACATGCTTTAATTTACCATTGGCAGCTGCTTTGAATAATTGGTTAACTTCTGCTTCATCTTTGACTGGTTTCTTTAAGGTGACGGTTAAATCCACTAAAGAACCATCAATGACGGGAACTCGTAAGGCACCACCATTTAAACGACCTTTAACTTCAGGAATGACCATATGTAATGCTTTGGCAGCACCGGTTGAAGAAGGAACAATATTAGCAGCAGCAGCGCGACCACGACGGTTATCACCTTTTTTGACTAAGTCTAAAGTTGTTTGATCGTTGGTATAAGCATGGACGGTTGTCATAAAACCAGTATCAATACCATAGGCATCATTTAACACTTTGACTAACGGCGCTAGGCAGTTGGTTGTGCAACTCGCCCCGGAAATAACATCCATATCCTTGGTTAATTTACCTTCGTTAACGCCGAAAACGTACGTTGGGGTATTTTCATCGGCAGGAGCAGAAATAATCACACCGCGAGCTTTACCAGCAGTGATATGAACTTTAGCATCTTCTTTACCTTTAAAACGACCAGTGCATTCCAAGACTAAATCAGCACCAAATTGTGACCAATTAATTAAGTTAGGATCGGCTTGACCTAAGACCGGAATCGAACGGCCATTAAAGATGATGGCTTTACCATCAGCTGACGTTTCTAAAGTACCACCGGTAAAACGCCCATGGGTGGTGTCATATTTTAATAAGTAAGTGAGAGTTTTCGCATCGGTTAAGTCATTAATTGCGACCACATCAATACCACCAACTTCAACGATTCTACGGAAGGATAAACGGCCAATTCGCCCAAATCCATTAATTGCAACTTTAATTGCCATATACAGGCCTCCTGGTATTTTTACCAAAAGTATTATATAAGATTATATTTAAAGAATAAAGGGTTTTAAATCAACTTTAAATGGCTTTGATTCCCTTAAACAAAGTAGCCAAATCAATCGATAAAGCAAAGGCGATTTTTTCAAGAACTTTTACGGAAGGATTTCGCCTGCCTCTTTCTAAATCCGATAAATAATTTCGATTGATATTCGCTTCGAGGGATAAGCTTAATTGCGACCAGCCTTTTTCAGATCGTAAGTAGACAATCCTTTTTCCGAGTTGTTGCAAACTGGTCATGGGGTGCCCTTCAATTTGTTTGCCAACACCATAAGACTACGAAACAAATGGTTAAGTTGGCTTTTACTAATTGGTTTTTGATAAAAGTTGGACATCATCTTCGCAAGTTCTTCGAGACTACTTGAATCATGTTTTAGTCGCAAGCGTGATAATTTCTCAAGCTTGGAATTTTCTAAATTTTGTAAGCCGATAACACGGTCAATTAACTTAATCGCTTGTCTTTGTTTCTTTGCAGCGGCAATCGTTTTCGCCATATTTGCGTTTTCGCAAATTTGTAAGCGATTTTCAGAATTAGAAAAATCTCGAGCGACTCTTACATTTTCATATTCTAAGGTCGCTTCCGTCGCCCCCATAAAAATGAGAAAATCAGCGATCTGATCGGATTTCTTTAAGTAAAGAATATATTTGCCTTTTCTCGCTATGAGCTTAAAGGAAAATCGTAAACTCTTAACCTGCTTGAGTAAACGTTGAATCTCCGTTAAGAAATCTTCATCATCACTGCTCATTTCTAGATGGTATGAAGAACTTGAAGGATGGTTAACGCTGCCATTGGCAAGAAATAATCCACTGAGATAACCTGCAATCGCATCCACACTGCCAAACTGTTTTAAATAAATTTCCGGCGAGGAATCGAAATCCAAATGAATCGTTTTCAAAATGTTACTAACGTGTTGTTCAAAAATAATCCAATAAGTTTGCCGTTGACTAAACCGAGGTGATTGACGATATTCAAATGTTGGATTGACCTTTAAAACACTTTTACTGATTTGATAGAGAAATTGGGCGATTTTCGCATAGCGAGTAGACAAGGTTAATTTTTCATATTGTTTAGAAAAAACATACCGACCATTAGCCTTAACAAAACCTGCAAACATTGCAAGCTTGCGATCCTTGTCATAAGGCTTTGTCGTCAATTCTTCTTTAACAAATGCTGTAAAAGATTGCAGTTGAGAATTCATTCTTGATCCGTATGTTTATGAATATCGCGATGAATCATTAAAATACCCAAGGGAAATTGAGCTTTTAGTTTTTCACCCAGGGCTTGAGCAAAAACCACAGAACGGTGGCGACCACCGGTACAGCCAACAGCAATCTCATAAAAGGGTCTTTCTTCCTTAATTAATTGCGGAATCATCACCTGAAGATATTGCTGTGCTTGCTGTAATAATGCTTTAAACATTTGTTGAGATTGAACAAAATCAATGACCGGTTGATCTAATCCTGAAAGTGATTTTAACGCCGGTTGATAATATGGATTCTCTAATACCCGTAAATCAAAAACAAAATCGGCATCAAGGGGAATGCCATGTTTGAATCCAAATGAAACCAGACCAATCGTTAAATGACTTTGATTGGCACTAAACATGGCGATTAACTGCTGTCTAAATTGGGTAACCGTGAAGCCGGTACTATCAAACATCATATCTACTTGCGTTCTTAACGATTCCACAAACGCTTGATCACGTTGAATCGCCTGCATTAAGGTGTACCCTTCCGTTTGCAACGGATGCAAGTGACGGGTGAGTTTATAACGTGAGACTAAATCAGTTTCTTTGGCAATTAAACAAAGCACTTTTGCTTTTAATCCAGGAATTTTTTTAGTAGCATCGATCGCTCTTTGGGCATTAAATAAAGACACAATTACCACGGTTTTCGTTTGGGTCATCTGCGCGTGAATATGTTGAAATAATGATAAAAATAAATCCGCAGGAGGGTTTTCAATACATTGGTACTTCATTTCTTCAAACGCTAAAACAGCAGTGGATTTCCCCGCTCCAGACATCCCCGTTAAAATAATCAATTCAGATTTCATGATTAAATTATAAGATACTTTCTTAAGGAATTAGCGGTTGATAAACTTGGCAAGCTCTTTGACAACTAATTGCCCCTGGGAAATGACATTTTTAACTCTTCTTGTCGCCTTGGCTTGTAAGTCACCAATGATAAATAATCCAGGAATCTTACTAACGCCTTCTCGATTCGCGATTGCAAAACCATCTTGATCTAAAAGCGCTTTAAATTTTAGTAATGGTTGCGCATTGGGGACCCAACCTAAAATGGGAAAAATACCATCGAGTAAAATTTCTTGTTCCCCATGGACAATGGTTTGATACCGTAATCCCGTGACAACTTCTTGGCCCAACACTTGTAAAGGGGTCGCCCCTTCAATCATTGTGACGTTGGTTAATTGGTTTAATTTGACCAACCAATTTTGTGGAGCTAAACCAGGTTGAGGTATTAAAACATGAACGTGGTGACAAAGGTTGGCAAGAAAAATAGCCTCTTCCATCGCGTGTAAGTCTGAACCAATAACCGCGATATCTTTGTCTTTAAAGAAACCACCGTCGCAAGCAGGACAATAACTGATGCCTTGACCTAAAAAAGTTTCTGCGCCAGGAATCGTTAATGGTTTTTCTTTGGTCCCAGTCGCCATGATCACAGCCAGACTTTGATAAACGCCTGTGTCAGCAGTAATGTTAAATAACGTTCCTTGTTTTTCAATCGCTTGAACATCAGCATACGTGGATTGAATTCCTTTTTTCGTTAACGCATCATAAAGTTCTAAACCAAATTGTTGGGCAGCAACATGTTCATATCCTGGAAATCCCTCCAAGGTTTGATAGGTGTTGAGTTTACCGCCTGGCATACTTTTTTCTAAAAGGATTAATGAGTATCCAGCTTGATGCGCAGCTAAAGCTGCACTCATTCCCGCTGGTCCAGCTCCGACGATAACGACATCGACACGTTGACTCATTTGAGATACTCCTTAATTTGATCGAAATGATGAATCCAATAATTGGGTTGAATATCTTGCGTAAATTTTTTGAAACCCCAAGTAACCAAAGCGGTATCTACACCAGCAGCTTTTCCGGCAAAATAATCATAGGTTGTGTCACCGACAAACAAGGTATTTTTGGCAGATTGTTTAAAGTGTTTTAAGGCTAACAAAATTCCTTCTGGGTCTGGTTTTGGTTTTTTTACTTCATCTAAACTAATCACGAATGGGAAGGCATCTTTTAAACCAATCACTTCTAAGGTAAATAAAGCATTGATTCTCAGTTTAGAAGTAACAATGCCCACTGGTATAAGATGATCTTTACAATAGGATAACAACGATTGAATGCCAGGAAAGGCAACGGCAAAGCGTGGATAAAATTCTCGCGCTTTTACTGCAAATGCCTTTGCAAGTTGTTGAGGATCTTCTTGTGGAAAATATTGTTTTAAGGTTTCCACGAGGGGTGGTCCAGAAATTTTGATTAATTCATTTAAAGTTGTTTTTTTATTGGGTGCGTAACGTTCAATAAAACTAATCATCGTTTGCACCATGACCAATTCCGTATCGGCTACGGTACCATCTAAATCAAAAAGAACAAGGGAATATGGTTTCATGTTATTTTTTTAGTCTAGGTATCACAAGGTGATTGATGAAAATCGCCATCAAACCAACCCCAAAGAACACCCAACCCCAAATAAAACTCCAATCGCCAGCATTACCCATGTTATATAGTGGATTGCGTAAAGGTTCCATGATACCGCGTGTTAATCCATACCAAACCAAATACATCAAAGCTTGATCACCTGGGCGTTTGAATGCTTTTAAACCTTCTCCAACAGCAAATCGAATCACAAAATACCCGGTTAGGTTAATGAGGGATTCAATGAAAAATAACGGCACCCTAAAACTGCCATTGATGGTCATTTGTTGACGAATGAACGTTGGTAACCACATCCATTGGTTAACATCGGCAACAGCGCCGTATACTTCTTGATTAAAAAAATTACCCCATCTTCCAATCGCTTGGGCAACCAGTATTGTCGGCACTCCAATATCAATAGCGCGAATAATATTAATATCTTTTCTTTTCAATAAAACATACAAGATGCCAACCAAAGCCCCACCGAGGGCACCGCCCATGATCGCAAGGCCGCCTTCCCAAATCGCAAATATTTTCCAAAGAGGTTGACTGGCAAATTCTAATTCCCATTGACCCCAAACGTACCATAATCTTGCGCCAAGAATGCCAGCAGGAAAAGCAATCACAAACACATCTTCAACATAACCTTTTTTCTTTCCTAACTTGATGAATTCTCGTTCGGATAAGGTATAGGCTAAAAATGCACCACTTAAAATAAAAACAGCATAGAAGGTAACCAGGGGATTATCAAAAGGAATGCCTTTTGGTAAAGGATACTGTAATGCCGGCTCAATCGCCTCTAATCCCATGAAGAATAAAATAACAGTGGGAAAAATAAATAAAATCACATTTGTCATCATCATCGGTTCAAACTGAGGCGCGAGATGATGGTGCTTCCATAAATATCGCGCGGTAAGGACCCATAATCCGGCCAGTAATGATAGAAATGGAAAAAAGAAACTAAAAAAAGCATTTGCCTCTGAACCCCAAACTAAAGCTAAAGATAACAAGCCAAATCCAAAAGCCGTTAACACCATCCACAGAAAAAGATATTGGCCTTTCAAAATCCATCGATTGGTTTTACTTGCAATTGGTCTAAAAACTTTTAAAGCTTGCCACCATTGCTGACTGGCAAGATATAACGTTGCCATTCCTGCAACCAAGAAAATGCTGGAGATAAGATTCATGGAATACCTCTTAGGGTTATTTTAAGTGAATCATTGTCAAAATGAAAAGAAAACTTAGCGTAAATAGTTTTTTAGAAATTGTCCCGTGTAAGAGGCTTTCACTTTCGCTACTGCTTCTGGGGTTCCCTCTGCAACAATTTGCCCACCGCGATCGCCACCTTCTGGTCCTAAATCAATAATGTAATCAGCCACTTTGATGACATCGAGATTATGTTCAATCACTAAGACGGAGTCACCATTGGCAACGATTGCTTGTAAAACTCTTACTAACCGCGCGACATCGTCAATGTGTAAACCAGTCGTTGGTTCATCTAAAATATATAACGTTTTTCCCGTTGGCCGTTTTTGTAATTCAAAAGCAAGCTTAACCCGTTGCGCTTCTCCACCGGAAAGGGTCGTCGCAGATTGTCCCAATTTCATGTATCCTAAACCAACTTCATGAAGGGTTTTTAAACGCCGGGCAATTTCAACACGGTTGGCAAAAAAACCTTGGGCATCATCGACCGTTAATTCTAAGACATCATGAATATTTTTATCCTTGAAAGTCACCATCAACGTTTCTTCGTTATAACGTTTACCTTCACACGCCTCGCATTTAACATAAACATCGGGTAAAAAATTCATTGGGATTCGCTTCACACCATCGCCTTGGCAGGCTTCACATCGGCCACCAGGTACATTAAATGAAAATCTTCCCTTATCGAAACCTCTGGCTTTCGCTTCTAATGTTTCCGCAAATAAATCTCTGATTTCATCAAACACTTTTGTATACGTAGCCGGGTTGGATCGCGGGGTTCTTCCAATTGGTTCTTGGGAAATGTTAATCACTTTATCCAAATGTTGTAACCCGTCAATTCGGCGATGCTCACCTGGCGTGACATCGGCATCATTAAGTTCCTTGAGAATCTGTTGATACAAAATATCATTGATGAGTGTTGACTTTCCACTACCAGAAACACCGGTAATCACCACCATTTTTCCTAAAGGAATACTGACATTAATATTTTTTAAGTTGTTGGCTTTCGCGCCAATGATGTCGATACTTTTACCATTGCCTTGTTGATGGGTTTTAGGAACAGGTATCATTTTTTGACCCGATAAATATTGCCCGGTAATCGATCGTGGACTTTGGATAATATCGTCAATTTTACCTTGGGCAACCACTTCACCACCAAGTGCCCCTGCACCAGGCCCAATATCGACGATATAATCTGCTTCTCTCATCGTTTCTTCATCATGTTCGACGACGATGACGGTGTTACCTAAATCTCTCATAGCCTTTAAGGTGTTAATTAAACGTCGGTTATCACGCTGATGTAGACCAATACTCGGTTCATCTAAGACATAGAGCACACCGGTGAGTTGTGATCCAATTTGGGTTGCTAAGCGAATCCGTTGCGCTTCACCACCTGACAAGGTCATCGCCATTCTTGATAAGGTTAAATAATCTAAACCAACATTCATTAAAAAACCAGCACGTGAAAGGATTTCTTTGATGACCAATCGGGCAATGGTGCGTTCAGTTTCACTCATCGTTTTTTCAGTTTGCTGCATCCATTCGATAAATTCGTGCATCGATAATCGTGTCGATTCGTCAATATTTTTTTTGCCAACTTTGACACTGAGCACTTGCGGATTTAAGCGCGCGCCTTTACACGTCGTGCATTCACGATCCATAAAGTATTTTTCATAAAATTCTCGCATCATTTCGGATTGGGTTTCATTATATAAGCGTTCTAACTTCGCTTTAATGCCTTCAATAAAATCAAAACGATTGATGATGTTGCCCGAGGCTGACCGTAATTGATATTGGTGCATTTTCGGCGAACCAAATAAAATGACTTTTTGTTGTTCTTTGGTTAATTTTTGATAAGGTACATCCAGTGGAATGAGATATAACTCACAAAGTTTTTTAAATTCTTGCCAATATAAATTCGGGGTACCAATCATATTTTTAAAAAACGTAATCGCTCCCTGTTGAATCGATAAACTTGGGTCAGGAATCATCCGTACAATATCCGCTTCTCTTTTGATGCCAAGACCATGGCAATCTGGGCAACTACCACTTGGAGCGTTAAAACTAAATAATCGCGGTTCTAACTTAGGCACTGAGAAACCACAATATTTACAGGCGTGATGCGAAGAAAATAAGTGATCTTGGTGACCATCATGACCGATGACATATCCTTTTGACCAATCAAGCGCTAACGTCACCGCATCAAAGAGACGGGTTCTTGATTCAGGATTGACCATCAATCGATCAATGACAATATCAATCGAATGCTTTTTATTTTTGTCGAGTGTGGGCACGTCATCAAGCCGATAAAACGTACCATCCACTCGAACCCGTTCAAATCCTGAGGTTTTAATTTTCGTGAAAGTATCTTTATGCGTTCCTTTTTCGTTTTGCACCAAGGGCGAAAGAATTTGCAATTTTGTTTGCAGTGGAAATTGACTCATCACATTGACAATTTGAGTGGTGGTAAAGGACAAGATTGGTTCTTGATGCGTTGGACAATAAGGCACGCCCACACGGGCAAAAAGTAAACGCAAGTAGTCATAAATTTCGGTAACGGTACCGACAGTTGAACGAGGATTATGAGACGTGGATTTTTGATCAATCGAAATCGCCGGAGACAGGCCTTCGATGGATTCAACATCAGGTTTTTCAACGTTACCTAAAAACTGCCGGGCATAACTGGATAAAGATTCCACATATCGCCGTTGCCCTTCCATGTAGATGGTGTCAAAAGCAAGCGTGGTTTTACCACTACCTGATAAACCGGTAAACACAATTAATTGGTCTTTAGGTAAGGTTAAATTGATTGACTTTAAATTATTTTCTCGCGCTTCTTTAATGACGATATGCTTTCGGTCCATCTGGTTTTCCTCAAACCATTATTATAAACCTTTCAATTCGAAAACATACCAATTCGCCCACACCCCTGGTTTAGAAAGAAGGTTGATTCATCACCCCTGAGAATAAGATCAATCCTTGACTATTCACAACAAAGTATAAGTAAGAGCGATCGAGGGTTAAGGAAACTTTTGCAGGTGTTGGCATCGAGGTCACACCGACATCGGCTTCCGTAATCGCCGCGGCTTCCATCCCAGCTTCTAAAAAATCCATCCGTACATGTTGCACCAAATTTTGCACATAGGCTCCAGGAAGGGCATTGGATAAATCCGCTTCTTCAGGTGAAAATAATGAAGCAATTTGTGGCGCCACTGCCAATAAGTTTTCTTTTAAATCCAATTTCATCTTTGTGGTTGACTTGGGAATGGTTAAGCGAATGCGTTCATTTTGATTGGTTTGCGTTAAGGCAGAACGAATTAAATCAAAATAAGGATCATCTAATAAATCAACCGGCTTGAGATTGCCCTTCGGTAAAACGTAGACAACACGATAGTCTCCATATGCTTCATCAACGCCAAGGGTAAAGTTTGGTTGGTCTAAATATAGCGTTTCTTGGGTTTCTTTTTGCATATACGTAACTTCTGAAATCACCGAGTCATCGCTGGTATTGGTAAAGGCTCCCGTTTGTGAAACAGGGGTAAAAGCATGTAACCAATTTGCTTTCAAATATAAGGTATTAAATAAGCTAAGTACTGTATCTTGATTCATCGTTAAGTCTGAAGGTTGCATACTTAAGAATCGATTGGTTCGTTGATTCAACCAACCGGCAATCGCTTCTTTACCTGCATCATCAAATGCGGTATGAAACACTTCAGCGAAATAATCGCCTGCAAGGGTCAATAAATAGTCTTCATTTACCGTGATATCTTCACGAACAAAAACACCATTGCCCAACTGCGATTGGGCCCGGGTGAAAGTATTGCCACTGATGGTGATCTCATCTTTAAAATACGTATCAATAAAAACTTGATTACTTTCTTGGCGAAAGGAGAGCCGATCTTCAACCCCTAATACATTTGTTAACGCAATTTCAGTTTCACCACTGGCAGCTTCAAGTAATAAACTCAAGGCAACGTAAGCAGATAATGGTGAATAAACGATGTTATCATTCGTGGTAAATAAATGAGGTGCAGTGAGTTGAAAATAATCTTCTAACGCAATCCGATAGTTGTTGTAATCTGGTCTGCCAAATTCAAAATCTTCTGCTTGTTCTCTTTGTTGAAACGAAGGAAAACTAACTTCATTGAGGGCTTGAAGACCGGTGAAATCTTGCGGTAACGATCCATTGGGTCTCGTCGCACCAATTAAAATCGACACCATCACGGTGAAGGTTAATCCGAATGCTAAGGTTGGTGTTCCCCACGTAAGATAACGAATCCAAGGGAAGGTCGATTTTTTTAAAGGAAGATTAAAAGTTAAATGTGAGGTTTTTGTACCAAAATAATCCTCACCTGAGCGCTTAATTTGTTGTTCTAATGTTTCTTTTTTCATCTTATTTTTGATACACCACCTTTAATTTAGCAAGTGCTGCTTGATATATTTTATAAACGTGTGAGACGGATGCATCCATTAATGTTGCAATATCTTCAAACCCTAAATCGTAAACAATTTTATAAGCGACAATTAAGTTCTCTTCATCACTGAGATGATGGTGCCAGGTTTGAAATAAACTTTTTCCATCTTCACGCATTGAGGTATTATCGTAAGCATCTTGCCACGCTTCTTCTTTATGCCTTTTGAGTTCATTGAGCGCGGTGCGTTTTGCAATCATCACCATCCAAGTTTGAAATTTGTTTGGATCCCTGACAAGATGACCTTTTTGATAAATCTTGAGAAAGGTATCTTGGAGGAGGTCTTCCGTGGTTGCCTCATGTTTTACAATTGACAAAATCACAACATAAAGCAAACTACGAAACTGCTCATAAACTTTTTGAAAGGCGAGGTGATCTCCTTTTTGAAAGGCAGAAAAGGTTTGAGGGTCCAGGATTTTCATTGGCCATTCCTTTGATTGCCCGTATGCTTAATAGACAAGGGAAAAGGGATTTTTTTTCTTAAATTAACCACAAACATTGAAACCAATCGTTTTCTCATATAAAATCATCATTGGACGGGACGTAGCACAGCTTGGTAGTGCGCTACCTTGGGGTGGTAGAGGTCGTGAGTTCGAATCTCATCGTTCCGACCATTTTTTATTTTTTACGACTTTTCAGTTCGTTTTGAATTAATTTCTTTGCTAATTTAAGATCTTTATCCGCTAATTGAATACTTTTATCGACAATGCCCGCCATGGTCATCTTTTGATAAACAAATTCTGCAAAACTCGTGTAGGGTAGAGCTTTATTGGTCGTTCGATTTCGCTTGACGATTACCGCTTTGGCATTCCCCAAATATTGGTTTAAAGAGGGTAATAATTCCAATAAGTTAAAAGTGACATCTAAGGTGACAACGGGATTAAACATCGATAAAGCCTCGTTAATCACATCGGGGTAGATGCCAATCGATTGTGATAACATCTCTGCCGTCACATATTTTTGTGAGGTGGATGATAGCGCTTGTTGAATTTTAAGATAGATTTGTTTCGCACTCATAATGTCATTTTATGCTAAATTCTTTCGTTTTGTTAGGTTTTAGCATTTGCAATCTTCTTCATTTGCCAGAAAGATAACATTATGAATAAAAAAACATCCTTTTGCAGGATGTGATGAAACCTTGGTACACCATATAGGGATCGAACCTATGACCCGCTGATTAAGAGTCAGCTGCTCTACCGGCTGAGCTAATGGTGCATTGCCAAATTATCTTACAATAACCAGGTGTTGAATTCAATGCAAAGTCACGTAAGTCACTACTTTAAATAGCGAGTAGAATCTTGGACTTGACCGCGTTGTAATTGATTCTCATAGGCAAGTAAGCTTTGTTCATCATCAAATATTTTCGCCGTTTTTAAATCAACGATTTTGGTTGAAGCAAGAAAATCATTCGCCGAGCGATAACCCTTGGTAAAGACCATGAGCGTATAAGATAAGAGCAAAGAACCAAAAATGGTATAAAGAGCGGTAACCAAGGTGGCAGCAAGCACGATGCTGCGCAAGGGTAATTGCCACCACTTCATCGTATAGCCTTTTTCGGTAACCACCAGAATCCCACTAGCTTTTTTTCCTAATGTTACCCCTTGTTTAAACAATAGTGGCACCAAGATGTAAAAGATTAAAAATGAAAGCAGCGCTGAATAACCAATTATTTCAATAAAATAACCATTAATTAAATTCACCAATGAGGCAAAAGGGGGATAGGTATTAAAATCTACTAATGCCAGTCGGTACGCTTCGGTATAAAATGCATCGATATCGGTTTGTTCAACGCCCTCTTTTAATTCCGCAAGGACATTCACGTCAGCATTGACTAACTCAAAGATGGCATCCGTAGCTTCAACGTTTAATACTTCGATGTTGTACCAAGCAATGGAAAAAGTAAATGCCGGTTCATCCGGCTGATACACCTTACCATCTTTAAACACGGCGTAATATTGATAGATAGCTTCCGGAACATCCGCCAATTGTAAATTGACTAATTGGTTTGAGGTTTCATCGGTCGCGTACAAGAAACTGGCTTCTTGATAGGCAACAAATTGATTGGATAATTGGGTCGTGCCGTATTGGGCATCATATAAAGGCCCAAACACATAACTCAATAACACTAGACTACTGATCAACCACAGGAATAAATCTAAAACCGCAGCTCCGGTGCGTTTTAATAAATTAGCTGGGACAGCAAAAGGATTTGTTTTCATAGATTCATTATCAAGAATTCAGTTTCAATTTGCAAGAAAAAAAGACCGATAAATCGGTCTTTTTAGAATTGCTTAATGGAGAATCTTACTTGATGATTTCGTTAACAGTGCCAGCACCTACGGTACGACCACCTTCACGAATCGAGAACTTGGTTCCCTTTTCAATCGCAACTGGGTGAATGAGTTCGACATTAAAGGTGACGTTATCACCAGGCATCACCATTTTGACATCAGCTGGTAATTCAATCACACCCGTAATGTCAGTGGTCCGGAAATAAAATTGGGGACGATAGTTCGATAAGAAAGAGGTATGACGACCGCCTTCTTCTTTGGTTAGGATATAGGCTGTGGCAGAGAACTTGGTATGTGGGGTGACAGAGCCTGGTTTGGCAACGACTTGACCACGTTCAACTTGTTCACGAACGATCCCACGTAAGAGAACCCCAACGTTATCACCAGCTTGCGCTTCGTCAAGAAGTTTACGGAACATTTCGATACCGGTAACGACAGACTTGATGGTGTCACGAATCCCGACGATTTCAACTTCATCGTTGAGTTTCAAAG
>JBEDAR010000072.1:0-4185 GCA_041177725.1 Bacillota bacterium
TTGGCGGTGACACCAAGCCAATACAGTAAGTCTTTGGTTGCCCAGGTTCGGATCACAAAGTTGATCCACATGGGCATGACAAATAACAAAACAATAATCGTATTTTTATTATATTTTTTATTTGCGAGAATCATCGCAATCGGGTAGCCAATTAGCAAACATAAAACCGTATTGAGCACCGCATACCAGATCGAGTTCATTAAAATGTTAATCCGTTGAGGATTATTAAAAAAAGTATAGGCCGCATCTAAAGAGGGCTGACCGTTGACATCCGTGAATGCGTAAAAGAAAACCACCGCCAATGGTAAAACAATAAAACCGATGAGAAAGATGATATAAGGAAATGCCAAATACTTCCGTTGGAAGTTAAATCTCATAGTCAGTGATATCTCCACGTAATTTCAATTTGATTTTATTCACATCAACTTTGATGGTTAATTTTGTCCCCATATCAAATTGATATTCCGTATCGACGATAAAATCTTCCTCTTCTTCTTCGGTCCTTAAAATCACTTGATAATGATCACCTTTATAAATGCAGGAAATGACTTTACCTTCAATTTGGCCTGGGGTATCATCACCATACAATTCGATATCTGTAAAAGGGATTTCCGCGGTTACTTTTAAATTCTTTAAATTATATTTGTTATTTTTAGGACCAATTAAGTAACCTTGTTCATCGAGTTTCGATCCTTCTAGAAGTTGCGTCACATTGACATCAAAGACACCTTGATCAATCACCAATTGATTTGCATCATTTAAATAGGCATCACGATATTGGTTGATGGTCATTTCTTTTTTCATGATATGAATGTAGTTAGGATCGATATATAAAGACACCGTTGCACCCACTTCAAATAGCTTGGTATCTTGAACGATGACTTCGTTCTTACCAACGGTCAAAAGGTACTCATAATGCACACCTTTGAAGATGCGGGTGTTAATGGTGCCTTGAATCGGTAAATGTTGCTCAGGTTTAATTTCAATATCTTCCGGCCGTAAGACGACATCGACCTTCTCATTTTCTTGAAATTGATGCGGAACATCAAAGACTTGGTTTAAAAATTTAATTTTGTTACCGGCAAGACTAATCGCGTTATAAATATTACTTTCACCAATAAAGTTTGCAACAAAAGCGTTGATGGGCTGGTTATAAATTTCAGTGGGAGTGCCAATTTGTTGAATCAAACCATCCTTCATGACGACGATGGTATCGGACATCGTTAAAGCTTCTTCTTGGTCATGGGTAACATAAATAAATGTAATCCCAAGTTTGCGATGCATTTCTTTTAATTCAATCTGCATTTCTTTACGCATCTTTAAATCAAGTGCACCTAAGGGTTCATCCAATAATAAAATTTGCGGATCATTCACAATCGCTCGAGCGATGGCGACGCGTTGTTGTTGACCACCCGAAAGTGTGGTAACATCTCGAGTTTCGAATTCATCGAGATCCACTACCTTCAATGCGCGTGTAACTTTATTGTGAATTTCTTCTTTAGAATATTTCCGGTATTCAAAAGTTTCTTTACCATCTGGATGTTTGATTTTGACATTCGCTTTTTTCAGTTTCAAACCAAAAGCAACATTGTCGTAAACATTCAAATGTGGGAATAAAGCATAACGTTGGAAGACGGTATTCACTGGTCGACGATAAGGAGGGAAATTAGAAATATCAACATTGGATAAAAGGATTTTACCTGTGTCCGGTAATTCAAAACCGGCAATCATTCTTAAAGTTGTGGTTTTACCGCACCCAGAGGGACCTAAAAAAGTGACGAATTCACCTTTTTTAATTTTTAATTGAAAATTTTCTACTGCAAATTTACTATCAAATTTTTTCGAAACGCCAGCAAGCTCAATGATTATTTCCTGATCCATTGACCCATTCCTTTTTTTCCAAAATAAAGAGGCACCTCTCATTTGATAAAAAATCTTATTTTTTTATCAATTTTGTGCCTGAGAAAAATATATATTTTCTCAACTCAATAGTCAATGATAAATTTTACTTATTTTTAACAAATGAAAATGAGGCGAGAGATAAAATTAGTTATAATAGTCTTGAGGTAATTTGAGATGAAATTAAAATACGGACTGATTGGACTTTTATTAATTTTAAGTTTAGCGGCCTGTTCACCAAGGGAAGACAACAAAGTTGTGATTCCTTTTTCCGATGAAGTGAAAACCCAAAATGGCTCCTACGTAACCTTAACGGAATACAACCAACTTTCAGTCATGGTGGAACAAGAAGAAACGTTTATTTTGATGATTGGGAATGCGACCTGCGGTTGTACCGTTGAATTTTTACCGATTATGCAACAATGGATTGATGCATATGACATCGTGACGCATTATCTTGAATTCACAGAAATAGAGTTTCAAACAGAAAAATTTGGGATTCCGTTTGTCACTGGTAGAATCCCCATCCTAAATATCTTTGATTCTGGTGCGTTAAAACATTATCAAGCGTATAATCCAAATCGCTCAAGTGACAATGCCTTTTTCTATGACTTTGATTTATTAGAAGCATGGTTTAATGAAAGAATTTATTTTCCAAGTTTTCGGTTTTTAAATCAAGCAAATCTTGATTTTTTATTTGAAAGCAAGCGTAACTTTATTCTTTACATTGGCCGAGAAGATTGCCCTGATTGTTCCTATGCTTTTCAAACCTTTTTAGTGCCGTTTCTCAAAGCCAATCCAAATCTTCCGCCGATTTATGGATTTGATGTGATGGTGAATGGCATTCGCGTTCCCACGGTTCCAGGACAAGAAAGCACCACAGGGAATAACACACCAGGATGGGAAACGTTTAAATCAAACTATGGCATGAATACAACACTCAATACCACTTTCGGTTATGCAACCGGTTTTGTTCCTACCTTTATGTACATCGAAACCGATGGACAATCGATTATCGAAAACCCTGCGATTATCCAAGACATGGTGGTCACCTATAATGACTCTAGTCGTGACCAGGATGGCAATTGGACGCAAGCGTTAACCAGAACGTATTTCGATGGTACAAGACCATTTCAATACACCAACTTAAATCTTAGCGATTTGGTCTTACCGGTTCATAGTTCAACTGCAGCTTTACGGGACATCCTCAAACCCTATCATAATCAAGCGATGCAAGATTTCTTTGACTTTTATTTACCGAAGGTTGACCAAGCAGTTTAAAACTCATTAGTTGAAGATTAAAAAAACCGCCAGCGATTTGGCGGTTTTTTATATCGATGAATTGACTTACTTCTTTTTCTTTTTATAACCTTTGACGTAATCAAGGGGCAGGGTAAAAAGAATCCCTTGATCTGGTTTAGAAAGATCGCCAATCACCTTTTCAATGACTTTTTCAATCTTTTTTACTTCTTCATCTTCAACGACTAAAAAGAGTGTTTTGGTTGTCCGATTGTTTTGATCAATCAACGCTCTCATCGAACCAAAAATGGAAAATTCATCACGTTCTGTAAGCTCTCGACCCATGCCACTTGAATCTAATATCGTCGCGCCTGCAATGCCTTCTTGGTTGAATTGTTTTAAAAGGGTAGGAAGTTTTTCAACATGACTTAAGACGTAGATTAATAATTTCATGATGTTTCCTCTTTCTTATTTTATCATCTTGTGACGCTGGCTTCTTTAGAACGTATCAACACTTCTTTCAATAAAATTGGGCCAAAGACTTCAGAAACAAAGACGGCACCAATGACAACCACTCGTAAAAGACCGCCATCATAAGGTAAACCGAGTGATGAAGGGATAATATCTAACATTAAAATCGATAAACCAAGGGCAATACCACCTTGAGGTAATAGACCAAAACCTAAGTACTTTTCAACATTCTTACCGGCTTTTGAAATTCTCGCACCAACAAAACTACCAAAGATTTTCCCCCCGACACGGAAGACAAGGTAAATCACCAAGATGGCAAGTGCTACTAAGCTAAAATTCGATAATTGAATATCCGCTCCTGATAAAACAAAAAACATGATGACAAAGGGTGGGGTAATTCTTTCAACTAATGGCATCACACTATCCACATGTTTAGACGTATTGGTAAAAATTGTACCCATCGCCATCCCGCCCATCAGACTCGATAAACCAAATCCCAATTCATAATTGACGAACCGGGCAACACCAATTGATAAAAACAGTAATGCGATGACGATTGAAATCCGATTACCGCGA
>JBEDAR010000073.1:0-10731 GCA_041177725.1 Bacillota bacterium
CCTGAACAAGTCTTTGATCACCCTCAACAAAAGCGAACGATTGAATTTTTAAAACGATTTCGCTAATCACCCTTTAATTGTTTTATAATATCGAGGTGTGCGCCGGTAGCTCAACTGGATAGAGTACTAGGCTTCGAACCTAGGGGTTGTGAGTTCGAGTCTTACCCGGCGCGCCAATCGTTTAAATCGCTTGTAAAAGTGATAAAAAAATAATAAGATAATCTCGCACGCTTGGTGCATATGGGGCCATAGCTCAGCTGGGAGAGCGCCTGGTTTGCAACCAGGAGGTCAGGGGTTCGATCCCCCTTGGCTCCACCAAGACATGGCTGCGTAGCTCAGTTGGCTAGAGCGTCCGGTTCATACCCGGTAGGTCGGGGGTTCGAATCCCTCCGCAGCTACCATGTTGATTTAACACCCGAAAGGGTGTTTTTTCTTTATCGCCTCCCTTATGATAAAGAAGAGGTATTTATATGACCATCTTAAAGACGCATGATTTAAGAAAGATATATCGACGTACCAAAGCCCTTGATGGTGTGAATTTAACCATCGAAAAGGGAGATATATACGGCTTTATTGGTAAAAACGGAGCTGGTAAAACCACCTTGATTCGTTTAATTACCGGCGTTGCCGAACCAACAAGTGGTTCGTTTTCATTGTTTGGACAAAGTGAACCCAAGGCGATTATCAAAGCGCGAAGTAAAATGGCAGCGGTTGTAGAATCACCCGCATTGCACTTGAATTTAAGCGCGTATGATAATTTAAAACTACAATGCATTTTACTCGGGATTAAAGAAAACCATTCTCAAGTGATTCAAAGGACGTTAGAAAAAGTAGACTTAGCTTCCTTACTCATCGAAAAGAAGAAGAAAGCAAAAAACTTTTCTTTAGGGATGCGTCAACGATTAGGAATTGCCATGGCCTTAATCAATAACCCGGAGTTTCTGATATTAGATGAACCGAATAATGGCCTTGATCCTGAAGGGATACGCGATATGCGAACGTTATTACTTAAACTCAACCAAACCGAGGGTTTAACGATTCTAGTCAGTTCCCATATTTTATCGGAGTTATCCAAGCTTGCGACGCGATATGGCTTTATTCATCAAGGACGTTTACTGAAAGAAATTACCAGTGCCGAGTTAAATCGAGCCTCTCGCCAAGCAACGGTCTTGACCTTAAACCTTCCGATAAAGGATGACACCATGTTTTCTAAGGCTGGTCTTCAAGATTATGAAATCAGTGGAAATCAATTAAAAATTTATGGATCTCAATCGACCAACGTCTATTTATCGTTGCTCTCGAATGCGGGATTTGAAGTGATGCAAATCAATAAAGAGGCGGATGACTTAGAAACTTTCTTTATGAAGATGATTGGAGGTCAAAGCTGATGAGACGATTATTTGCTTTGGAATTTGCCCGTTTAAGTAAGCAAACGTCTGCTTATGTAATTTTTATTTTAATTTTCATTCTGGGCGCGTTTAATGTCTTTTTAGCGCATGTTACCGTCATTCATGGTGAGGGTGATGTGGTGATTCGCACGTTTACTGCCAGGAGTCTGCTTGAGGCAAGTTATCAACTCGGACAATTTCAAATCTTATTGATTGGCGTGCTATCAAGTTTATTTATTGCCACGGACATCAGTCAAGGGACGATTCGCAATAAAATCATTGCCGGTTACGCCAAGGCAGAAATTTATGTTGTACAAATCATGATGTCAGTCTTTATCGCCATTTTTGGATTATTTTTATACCAAATTTTACCTGTTGCCTTCTCTTGGTTGATTACGTTTCCCATTACCCAAGATGACCAAGGAAGTTTATGGAATTTCCTTATCCTCATGGGGTTTGGCTATACCTTAGTGATTCTTGGTGTCGTGTTAACCTCATGGATTGCCTTAAAAGCGAAGAATACGGCAGGCGCGATTATTTTTACTTTATTAATTTTTGCCCTTGGGCCAACCCTGATTACCATCATCAAATCAATCGTTGAAGGCGTGGTGCTAATCAATATTGATCAATATGAAAATCTTGCCCTTTATGAACAAACACAGAAGGATATTACCAGTGTTTTTGAATGGATTTATTTTTATCAAATTCAAAGATTAAATGGTCCCGTCTCCTTATTTGATTTGATTTTTTTAGATCGCGGTATTAACTTTTTCGATCCAGATAATCAAAGTTATTTGTGGAAAACAATCGGCACTTCGATCGTTTCTTTTGTTTTATTAATCGGTGTTGGTGCCAGAGGCTTTAGCAAGTCTGACTTACGTTAAGCCAAGCCGCACACTTGACGCGTGGCAAGACTCATTTGACCATAGACGCCACAAATATAAGCAGCAGAATCCACGTATGGATTTCGATTGCGTTGGTTTGTATACACCCGATTGTTTCGTTGCATATCCCGATCAGTCGGGGGATATTGGATTGCCCATAAGATCGCCATCTCTGCAGTTTGAAAATTGTTTTCTAAGGTATACCCATAATAGGTATTCATGTACAAGGTCGCTCTTGCCACTTCGCCTTTTGCTGCATCATTGGGTTCAAAGAATCCACCACCCACATAATTATCCGTGGTTAAATTGCTTGAGTCTTTAACGCGGGTGCTTTCCGATTTAGAGACAATGCCAAATTTAAAATTGCCACGGGTGGAATTGGTTTTCCAATCATCGGCAAAAATATGATGATTATCATCGACCGCTGCGCCACTAATTTTCGATTGCGGGTAAGTATGTTCTCGATTCCAAGTACTAGCAGTATTGCCACTAACATGAGCAGTTTTTAAATAATTTCTTCGAGGATAAATCGTTAACACTTTATTGGTTTCCGTCATCGATTCATCTGCTGATTCAAAACGGCTCCAATCATAACTGACATTGACGTTGGTTGAGATCAATAAATCAAGCGCATTCTTAAGGGATTCACCCGTTAAATTTGGATTAATATTTTGATAATAGCTTGGGGCGTTACTCGGAATAGAAAATGTAAAGGTTGGCGTTGAAGGCAACGAAGTTGTATTGATACTTGAACTCAAGATGGAGGAACTTGTTAACGTTACCTCAGAAGAGGAAATAACTTCACTCGAAGACGCGTTCAAACTCGACGCTATCACGGAACTTGACGTTTCACTACTCATGGATGAATCGGAAGAAGATGAAGAAAGGTCAAGACTTGATGATGCAAACTCACTACTTGTTTGGTCGCTTGAAAGCAAGGAAGCAGAAGCAGACGAATCAGGGAAGAGCGAAGATTCAAGTCCACAACCACTTAAAATTAAGGTAATAATGATGAGATGAAGTTTGGTTTTCAAGCGAATACCTAATCTAAGTTTAAGAAGGTTTCAAAGATCTGTAAATAAGGTAATCCTTCAAACATCAATTCATCAGATGTCCAAATGGTTTCAAAGTCCCAAGCACTGCGATAAACAAATTGATCAGGATTATAAAAGTAGTCACGGCTTTCGATGCGAGTTGCATCGATTTGATTTCCTTCACCAACTGGCATGACACTAGCATACAAGGTTCGGCCTGTTGGAATAAATAGATTTTGGTCACCATCATAGTTAACTTCTTGATAACTAGAGGTTTGATCTAAGTAACTCACGCTATACATCGTTGTTAAAATTAATCGTGTACCCAATATCGCTCCGCTTGCAAAATTTACAAAGGTTAAATTTTCTTCGCCAAAACGTTCAGGTAAGATCAATCCAACATTAAAGACGTTGTATAGCTCGATTTCACCCCAAATATTATCAAACATAAAACCATAAGGGAAAGTCGATCCGATAATGCCACTACCTTGACTGTTCACTAGGTAAATACTGCCGCGATTGTAACTATTAACAATTCTAACCAAAGCAGTCGGTCCAGGAACCGCCCTACCAATCAAACCACCCACTCGATTATTGCCAAATACATCGCCATAATTGACAGCGTTATTCATCCATAAACTGGTGCGGTAATCATTGATACCAAATAAACCACCCACATCTAGAATGCCAGTAATCATGCCAAAATTGGCGACTTCATTCATGTAAACAAATTGTTGAAGGAAGAACATTGGAATACCGGTAGAACCAATCAATCCAGCCACATCTTTAATGCCGGTTATATTTCCATCGTTTACTACTTTTTGTAAGTTTACGGAGCCATAGACGTAACCGATAATACCACCAATGTATTCGATGGGATGTTCTTCAGCATCAACATAGAGATTAAAATCAAGGGTGTTAATATCGTATTGAATGATGACATCACCGGTGTTAAACACTTGATGTAAAGTGGCAAAGTCAGTGCTACCAATAATGCCGCCAATCGAGGTTAGCGTTACATTCAAAAGTGCTTGATTATATGTGATTACGATTGGAATTTGATTAGTAACATTGACATAAATTGAATTACTTGCATATCCAGTAACACCTCCCACATCCGTTAAGAAATAAAATTCATCCAAGGTGATGAAACTGATTTCACCTGTGGTCAAAACATCAAAGAAGCGGTCAAAATAAGATGCACCAGTGACGCCACCAATGCCATATCGATTAACTGCTAAGCTATTACCACCAAGATAAATGAAGAAATCACTTTGGATATATCGATAAAAGTTTGAAGATGAGAAACCGGTAATGCCACCATGGTGGTTTACTTTGCCATCGATACTAAGATTATTCGTGGTAATGCGAATAAATCCTGATTGGAAAGCCTCGCCAGTAACACCACCAACTGAAACATCACCATAAAGACTGACTTGATCCAACACAATGTCGATAAACAAAGTTTTGAGTGTACTACCAACAAGACCACCAACGGCATTGCCGATGCTTGAAATTAAACTATTATAAACGCGAATATTGCCAATGATGGAATTTTCCGCACGGCCAGCAATCAAACCCATATTATCTTGAGCATTTGAATAAAAATTAAAATTGTCTAATGTTAAATTGGCAATGGTTGCGCCATTTAACCAATCAAATAATCCATAATAAAGATGCTCTTGTGTGGCATCAAAACTAGCGTACGTAAGATTAGAAATTTTGTAACCAGCACCATCCAATACCCCTTCAAAAGCGAGAACTTGGTTATTCTCATTCAAGATATTGATAGGTGACCAAGCGCCAACGTTAACAAAAGAAATATCTCTCGTCAGAATGTATTTACCATCGACATCATTGATACCCATCAATGTTTCCACTGTGCTAATCGGAATATATCCTTGCGTATTGACGAGATCTTGAATATAAGTTTGTTGTAGAATTGGCGAGGATAAATCGGGATAGTTTGCTGGTTGTGAGAGCATGAGTTCGGCTTGCGTCAATTGAGGATTAACTTGAGGTAATTGCAATTCATTAGCATTCATGCCAATCGCTTGAACACCGGTATCAACCCCATCCACCCACCAATTTCCATTGACTCCAATGACAGGATTAGCGCCATCGCTACCATGTGAACCTGGTTCACCACTTGGACCTTGAGGACCAGCGCTACCATTCGATCCTTGAGGCCCAGGAACAATCAAACTTACTGTTAACGAAGCAACACCAGTTGCTAAGGCTAAACTTGATAATAATAATGATAACGATTTGCTCATAAATTGACTCCTTTTTTTACTTTTCTATCGTATCATAAACTGACATTTTTCCATAGAAAATATTCGGCCCAAATATTTGGATTTTGCCATTCAAATCATATAAAATGATATCGATGCAAGCGTCGTATAATGGTAATACCCGACCTTCCCAAGGTCGTGCCGCGGGTTCGATTCCCGTCGCTTGCTCCAAAACTAAAATCAAGGTTAATCTACTTGTAATCACCTTCTAAATTTGTTAATCTAATCAAGCGCTAAAGCGCCCATATCGCGGGGTAGAGCAGCCTGGTAGCTCGTCGGGCTCATAACCCGGAGGTCGAAGGTTCAAATCCTTCCCCCGCAACCAAGACATATCACTTACCGAAAGGTAAGTTTTTCTTTTCTTAAGAAAAGACCTTATAATAAAAACCATGCATGATTTATTAATTATTGGGGCCGGACCTTCCGGTATCTATGCCGCATTCCAAGCAGGCTTAAGAGGTGTAAAAGCTTGTGTGGTCGACTCGTTGCCTTTACAGGGTGGATTATTAACAACCTTTTACCCAGATAAACCAATCTATGATATTCCAGGATTTGCCAGTGTTCGCGCGGATCGATTCATTGAAGAACTGATGAAGCAATATCGCCCGTTTGCCAAGCAAGCCCCTATCCATCATGGTGAAAAAATAATCCAACTCAAAGCCATCAAGGATGGTTATGAGGCCATCAGTGAAACGGGAAAATCCTTTCAAGCCAAGTATGTGATGATTGCTAGTGGTGCTGGATCGTTATCGCCAAGAAAACTAGACGGTGTTAAAGATGAAGTTTTACCTTTTGTTCATTACAGTGTTCAAGACTTAAGACGATTTGAAGATAAAAATGTGGTCGTTTTAGGTGGCGGAGATTCAGCGTTAGATTGGGCCAATACATTGTTACCAATTGCAAAATCAGTGACGATTATTCACCGTCGTCAAGAATTTAGAGCCTTACAACATTCCCTTGATGCATTTAAGCTAAAAGGTAAGGTCTTAACCCCATTTGAAATTCATTCCATTGAAAAAAGAACTGGATTACACATCCACCTTCAAGAGATTGAAACCCAAAAGACCTTAACGGTTGAGGCAGATGAAATCGTTGTATGTTATGGTTTTTTAGCGGCGATTGGCACCTATCAAAATTGGGGTTTAGAAACCAAACAAGATGGCATTCTTGTGAATTCTAAAATGGAAACGAACTTACCGAATGTCTTTGCGGTTGGCAATGCTTCCACTTATGATGGTAAATCTAAAAACATCGCCACTGCATTTGGTGAAGTTGCTGCAGTCATGGAAATGATTAACCTTCGATTATTCCCAGGAAAAAAACACGTTTATTCTTCGTTTTTAAAGCGTTAATTTAACGTAATGGTTGAAAAGCTATTCGCAGCAACGGTGACATGTTTTTCACTTTGATCTGCAAAAACGAAGGTAACGGATTCGCTCACATCACTACTGTTATAAACGAGGGCGACGTATTTGTTAGCTGTATTCATATAAATACTGCTACTCACCTTCGCGTGAATTCTCATCAACGCATCATCAGCCTTATATTGATAACTTTGCATGGCTTGAATCATGTAATAGGCCATCGATAATTCTGCAGGATATTCATCATTGAGAATTTTGGTTTCATCGAAAAGACTTAGGGCAGTGCTAGGATTTACCAAGGCTTGCACAGGCCACATGTAGGCGTACCAACGATCGACCGCACCGCGCTTCGCATTTAAATACTTTTGATAAATACTGGTCAACCTAGCTTTCTTGGTAAGTCCTAACGCGTACGTCGATAAATATTCTCCAGTTGGGATCCATTGAATACCATAGATGAAAGTAGGATTTGCACCAAACCAAGTTGCATAATCATATTTCCCACCCCAAATCATCCCGGCAACGCCAGCATATTCAGCAAATTTAGGCGTGAACACATCTTGATCATAATTAAACCAATATTGTTGGGCAGCATCCATTTCACTGGTGTACCCATAAATGGCAGCATCCATCATTGCCTTATTATTTTCTAATTGGGCAATATGATAAGCGGCCACCCAACTATTGATGGCTTCACCCGTGGATTCTAAGTTATTGCCTTCGGCAAAACTACCAAAGCCATGCGCCCATGAATGTCCGGCATATCGGTCAAAACTTCGCATGACGGGAAAGCGAAGATCTTCAGAATCATGGTTCATATAATCTTTCATCAGTAATAAAATCATCTCGCGATATTGTTGATAAAAACTTGGATCCATTCTTCCAACAATGGTTGAAGCGAAAATTAAATAACCATGGGTAAAGCTATGATCAGAGATTTCACTTGCCGTATTAAAGGCATTATCGGAATAGTAAGTTGTGCCCCAACGATCGTTGTAGTACAAATACCGTTCATCTTCGGTTGAGGTAAAGGTAAACCAATCGACTAAATGTTGTTGAAGTTTCAGTAAGAAGGTAGCTTGCAACGCTTCATCGCCAAGTTGTTCAGCAATCAACAAACCTTGGGATAAAGGATAGGTGGCTTTGGAATTCCAATAGGGTGTAGGAGAGTTATAAAAATTATCTGGATTGAGCGGATCGGTTTGATTATCTAAATTGTTTAAATAATTTCGCATCGTCGTTGCCGAAAACGTATCACTTGTGGGTAAGGTATAACTTGGCACGACTCCATAAAAAGGTAAGGCATATTCAAAGGCATCATCGGTCAACATTTTCAATAAACCTCTAACCGTACGGGTGGTATAAGTGGTCAGATTGGGATCATTCACGAGTCGTTTATGATGATGCGGCAGTAATGCGAGGATGGGTTTGCTAGCAAGATCAGCACGTTGCTGCATCGTTTGGACAAGGATTTCTTGATGGACAAGATTGGTGAAACGATTCACGTCATAGAACCCATGTCCACGAAGGGGAAGATTATAGGCGTGTTGGTGATAAAAATTCGCTTCTTGAACATGTTCAATGGATCCTAAGGAAACAAGATTGCCTTCGCCTAAAAGGATGGTTAGTTGATGATAAAGACCAAAGGGATGTCCAGTATTACTGATGGTTACTTGCGAATTCTTCGGTAGGTTTAATAAAAAATATCGATCGGCATAGGTGGGTTGCCCAACACTCGCTGGCGGATTGGTTTGATAGCCAACATGCCGTTGTTGGAATTTAATGATCAAACCTTCGCCTTGATAGATGCGTTCATTTAAAAGATTGCCATCGAGAGTGAAGTATTCGTAGTTGGAGACACCATCGATACCTGCAGTTAACACTAATGGATCACGATTGCCCATTTCTGCAAAGATGTAAGGTGAACCTTGGTTATAGGTCACCACCATATGGTCTAGTAAGTTACCTTGATTCCGCATCGCGACTTTGATCGTGTTATCGGAATAATCAATCACTTTTGTTTGGTAACTAGAGGCAAGACTAGAAGGCTTCAAGTGGAAATCTTTTAATGCTAAAGAAAACTGAGCAATCGTTTGATTACCTTCAGGATTCCAAAATTGGGTAAATCCTTCTCCTGATTGGGTAATTTCGACACCAGCATTGGAAAAAGAAGAACGAAGTGGATTGTTATAGATACCATTACTTTGACCATAGTTTGACATCGCTAACGCAGTCCACCATTGATTGGTGGGCACCGGTCGATCGAGTAAATCCGCTTCGATAAAATTGGGTTGAACGGGATGAGCGATATCTGTAGCAAGACCGGTTCGATAAGAGCCTTCACCAAGACTCGCAAATGGTGTGGTGATATAACTTTTTGGATTGGTCGGTGCGACATACGTTCCAGGTGCTACCGTCACATTTCGAACATGTTGAAAGGTCAAAGGTAAACGTTGAATCCGATAGGTTAAGGGATACGTTCTAGGTTGACTAAAATCCACAGCGCCGCTAATTTGTAAACGGTTGGCGTAATCTTCACCCGTATCGGTGATAATCTTTACGCCTTTGAGAGGATTAAAGTAATGACCGATCACGGTGGTCGTATCTTCTAAGCCAATGACTTGGGTCACCGAAGTGGGTAATGCATCATCATTCGATGGTTGCTCATCGATCGGTGTGCAGGCGAAAAGCAGAATCGATAGGAGTATCCAAGGTTTTTTATTCATAGGCTTATTATAAGGGATAGCGCTCGCTTCCCGGAAAATATATTTTGATTTTGAAAACCCCTACGAATCGCATACACTAATAAAGATGATAAAAACCATTTCCCTTTTAACGTTATTAAGTTTCTTACCGGTTTTTGCTTCTCCCATCACCATCACGGTATCCTATGGTTTACATGAAACGGTGGATGTGAATGCGTATGATAACCATCCAGGATTAAGAAGTTTTTTAAGTACGATTGATACGAGTGTTTTAGGAGAATCGACGTATGCATACACCATCGATGAAATCGAAAAATCCTTGACCTTTGTTGTGAGCAACACTGTCACCATCGTCGAACCGCTGGTTGGTTATGATGCCTACATTGCTAGTTTTGCTTTCAATGAAACCCATGCATTTGTGGAATTATTTAATCCCACAATTGATGTCCTTAACTTAGATCTTTATCGAATCGTGATCAATGATAATAACTATGCTTTTGCGGAAGGGGCAACGCTAGCACCATTAACCAGTGTTAAAGTGCCGGTGGTGGAAGGGATTGAAGCACCAGCTTTTATCAGTGAAACCAATCCGATTGTCGTACACCAACCACCCGTGACTAAATTATGGTTGTTAAAACAAGTTGATACCTTTGCTTTGTTTGATACCATTCCGATTGCCTCGATCATGTCGACTCGATTTGGAACCTCATCTTTATCCGATTATGTTTTTAAACGTGATGCAAAAACGTTAACGCCTTCCTATGTGTATGAGTCAAATGAATGGTTAGCGTATCCAAATAACATTGTTCCTACCCCTTTTGCTTTATTAGAACCAACGGTGACGTCTCTAGAACAAGCAAAAGCGTGGGCAACGTATGTAATGTTTGGTGCCGGTATGTTTGCAGCAGGTCGAGTCGAAGAAGCGTTCCGCGCCTTAGAATCGGAATATCTTGCGATGGCAATATCCAGTCAACAAATCCTCTTTGCTCAACCCAATACCATTGTCAGAGGCGTCAATGAAAATGGCCAAGCAGATCAATCCACGTTTCGCGAAGCGATTGG
>JBEDAR010000074.1:0-5836 GCA_041177725.1 Bacillota bacterium
CGCTTCGAGAGGGGGCTTGAGACTCTGTAACGTTTTGAGGATCTTCCATCATCATCGGCGATTGAATAATCGGTAACACCACCAGAGCACTGAATCCTAACGGTAGCATCCATTTTAAAAGTTTAACCACGGAGAATTACCTCCTGGATAATGCCTTCAAGATAGTTCACGACTTGCGCTCCTAATGCGTACAATAATAATCCGATGAGGACAAGCATCATCATGGTAAACATCGTCAGGAAGATGTTTTGTATCAAGCCTTTGACATCATAGTTATGAATTTCTTTGATCATCAGAATTAACAACAATAATGGCCAAGCAATCCGTAAACCATCGAAAAGCTGATAAACAATGGACTCATTGTAAGTCAAACCATTTGATAGAATCGCAAGCAGCGGGGTGATCCATAAATAAGGCACCAGGGCATGGGCTGTGGCAATGTAAACATCCTTAAAAAATCCCTCGCCATTGGTAATGGTGGCAACTAAATAATTACTAAAGACAAATAAACCGATCGCCCCTAAAAAGGTCAAGGTAAAGATGATGATATTGAAGTCATTAAGATTGACAGTTTGGAAAATAAAACCAGTCGCATAAATTTCAAAAACACTAACGATCAGTAACAACGTATATAAGCAAGTCGCCATCCACCAAGAACTTTGTTTCAGGTGCTTGATATCTTGATACGTATCCAAGGGATGAAATAACACATGCTGCGTTAATCGATACTCGCGATTGAAGCGTTGAACCAAAGGATGCTGTATCCAAGTTTGGGTAACATCCATGACTAAAAGACGTTGTTTCATCCAGTGAAATAGTTGCCTTAATACCAGGATTACCACAAGGCCAATTAACACCCAACTTAAATTCAGTTCTAACCAGGTGTAGCGTAACTGCCAAAATGCTTCTGAAAAACCAGCGCGATCAAAAGCAATCGCATAATATTGCAACGCTTCTTCGTACGCTTGTAAGCGATAATGACCTCGAGCCAAAGCGCCATTAGCAAGCGCAAACATACTATTCATACGTAAAACATTTTCCCATTGCGACAAGGAATAAATTCCTTGTTTAAAATTAATTAAACCTTGATGCACCAAAGCCGCAAATGCTGATCGTTGTAGCAATTGAATGAGACCCGTACCTTTATCCAAAATCCAGAGGTTATTATCTTCATCCGCAATGACATCCACTGGATTGACATACAATCCTGAAACCCGATTACCTTGATCTAAACCACCAAAAGTAAAAATCAAATTCCCATAACTATCGTATTCGGAAATGATGCCATTTTGACTGACGGTAAAAATATTATCAAAGTCATTCACATGGATACTAACCGGGTTGTTAGCTTGAGTCATACTAAGAATCGTTTGCGAGGCAATATTAAATTTTTTAACTTGCTGGCTAGCGGTCGGTGAAACGGTATAAACAGAACCTTTTGCATCCAAGGTGACATTGGTAGGCGAAGTGGGAATATTCGCCGCTCGAGTAATCCCAAAGAAATTTGAAATGGTTTGTAACCAACTAAAGTTGGTGGTATTTGTGCCAAAGAATCCGATGAATTCACCGGCTTGATTGATTTGCATGAGTCCGGCCGTAGAACCTTCACCAACAACATAAAGAATGCCACGAGGTCCACTGGTGATTTTCATGGGGACAAATGGCGAAGTTTCACCAAAGATGGGTTCGATAGGTCGCGTAAACGTTTGCATGAGTGACAAGGATTGATCATAGCGATAGATTCGTTGCGCACCTTTATCGGCAACATAAATATCACCTTGGTCATTGACATGAATACCGGTTGGTTGAGATAAACCCGTGATGATCACTTCACCTTCACCACTATCCATATTAAAACGGACAATCCGTTGGTTACCGGTGTCGGCAACATATAGTTGGTCACCTACTCGTAACATATCTTCCGGTTGTCTAAGGGTTAAATCCATATCGAAATAGCCTGCAGGTTCATAGGCGGTTTGAGTTTGCACGTATCGACCATTAGGACCAATAGTATAGGTTGGGTAAGGCGCCGATTGTTGGGTTAAACCATAGGCATTGAGGGGTTGGGCCAGCGTTAACACGCCGGTGAATAACATGATAGTTAGGTATACCAATCGCTTCATGATTTGATCCCCGAGTGCATCATCGTATTCATCACATTTCTTTGTAAAATCACAAAGATAAGTAAATTGGGAATAAACATGATTAAACTCGCTGCCGCTGCCATGCCTTGACCGGCGACGGTATTACCAGTGGTGGTCAACGTCGCCATGTAAAAGGCAAATGTTTTTAAACTCTCATCATTGATGAATAAATTAGAAACTTCAGTATTATTCCAGACGCCTTGGAAGGCGACGATTGCAATGGTTGCAAGGGCTGGCTTAATTAACGGTAAGATAATATGCCAATAGATTTGGAAGTTATTCGCCCCATCGATTTTACTTGCCTCAAGTAAATCTTTAGGAATTTGATCGATGAATTGTTTGATGAGGAATAAACCAACGGGAATGGCTAAACCTGGAATGATATGCACCCAGAAGCTATCGATTAAGCCTAAGGTTTCAATCACTAAATACCGGGGAATGGAAACGGAGGCACCGACAAACATGATGGCGATATTATTCACCCACATTAAGGTGTTTTTGAAACGAAACTCTAATTTTGATAAGGCAAATCCTGCTAGCGATCCGATGATGATGGAAGCAAAGACAGTCAAGGCGGTGATCAAAATACTATTAAATAAATACCGTGACATGGGAATACCCGTTGAAGATGTCACCGCGAATAGGTCAATGAAATTATCAAAGGTTGGATTTTGTACAAAGAAACGCGGTGGCCACTCAAATAATTCCACCAAAGGTTTAAAGGCGTGGTTGAAAATATAGACAATCGGTAACCCCATAAAGATGGCAACTGGAATCAGAATGATTAAAAAGCGCCATTGGGAAATATGGAAACGTTTTGGATTCATTTTGGTGCCAAAATAACTTGCCATTAATCCGATTCTCCAAACAGTTTGTAGGCGACTTTACTAAATAAATAAACCATCACCAATAACACCATGGATAAGGCTGCCGCATAACCCATGTCAAAACGAATAAAACCATAATCATCAATATGGGTAACAATCAGTTGTCCCGCATTTTGTGGCGTGGGGTTTTGTCCAGATAATAACACCCCAATCGCTCCAGCATTAAAGGTGGCGACTAATGACATCACAGCACCAAACAACATTTGCGGCTTCATCGACGGAATGGTGATATAAAAGATTTCTTGAAGTTTACTGGTCATGCCATCGACATAGGCGGCCTCAAACAGCTCAGGATTGATATTTAACACCCCTGCTAGCATTGCTAAAAAACCAATACCCATGCTGCTCCATAATGTCACAATGATCATAATCGTCATTAAATAATCCGGATTGGCGAGCCACTGAATCGGGGCATCAATTAGATTCAGACTAAATAAGATTGCATTTAAATAGCCCGCTTCATCACCGGAAAAAATAATCCGCCACATCACCGCCATCGCCACACCTGCTGTCAAGGATGGCGAATAAATAATCAGAGTCAGAATGTTGCGAATCCGATGCGGCACTTGCGCTAATAACCAAGCTAAGAAAAATCCTAGTAAATATCCAACCGGGCCGACGACGACTGCAAAGGTAATCGTGTTAGGGATGATTTGCTGCATGAAGGCACTATCGGCGGTAAAAATCGTAATGAAATTCGTCAGCCCAACCCAGCGAGGAACATCTAATAAATTAAAGTATGTTAACGAAAGCACCATCCCCATAATCACAGGTATAGTAATGAAGATAAAAAAAGCGAATACATAGGGTAAAACAAAAAGAGTACCGGTACGATTATCTTTGTATTTTTTGAAAGGTAGCTTGATGGTCATGGTGTGCCTACCCAATCCGATAAAGTTTCTTTTGTTGGCAATAAATATGGTTTTAAGGTGTTACCTTGTGAATCGATAAAGCGGAACTCGATCATTTTTCTTCTGATTTCCTTATTGGCAATAATTAATGAATCCTCGATGGCAGTGCGTAAATTCACCCCTTGGAAAACGACCTTATTCCATATATTGGAGAGTTCTCTTTCCACCATATAGGAGGCTGGCGTTTTCGCCGTATCATCAATCCATTGCCATTGCGCTAAAATCGTTTCTCGATGGGAAGCATCCCACGACATTTGCGAAAAAGCTTCGCGGTTGCTGGAGTTCCATAAATATTCAGGACCATAAGCAGCAATGAGATTTTCTGCATAATCTAATTGGGTACTCGCCGATGTCCACCATTTTAAAAAAGACCATGATTCATCTGGTTTATCGGTATTCTTGAACATCATCGCGGAAGTTGAACTTCCGTCAAATGAGCGATTGATTTCGCCATTAATTTCAATACCGGGTAACGGAGCGATATTCCATAGGCCAGCAATTTCTGGCGCAGCATGTAATAAGGAAATATACATGCCGAAATCACCAATGCCAATCGGCAGTCTTCCATAACGAAATTCATTATAAAAACTACCAACTTCAACGGGTAATGAATAGGTTGAAAATAAATCGGTCATCAAGGTTAATGCTTCAATGGTGTTGGGATCATCATAGGCAGCGGAAAGACCATCGTCACTAAAAATCTTACCGCCAAATTGACGAATAAAAGGCATGGTTAAGACAAAAGCTTTAAAGGCATTGGTGCTTGAGAGCATGGAATAAAAATTCATGCCAAATCGTTGTAACTCTGGAAGAATACTAATCACATCATCCCACGTAGAAGGAATATCAAGCTCCAGGCGTTGCATGATATCTTGGCGGTAAAATAACAAATAAAAATTTTGGGTTTCTGGTAAACCATAAACACCATCTTGATAAATCAATTGCATAAATGATCCAGGATAAAAACGATCGGATACCTCACGGAAATCATTAAAGGACGTCAAATCATAAATGTTATTGCGAATAGCAAAATCATACGGTCTCCATCCGGCAATACCCATGGCGATATCAGGTTGATTACCAGCACTGCTAGCAAGAATTAATTTTTCTTCATTTGGATTGATTTGGATGCGAACGGGAATTCCAGTCATCGGCGTAAATTCTGCGTCTACCATTTGTTGGAGTAGATTGACATATTGTCGACTTCTTGAAACCCAAACAACGACTTCATTTGGATTGGTGGAATCTTGAAATTGATCAGAGAAGAATGAAGCAAAAAACCGTTGAATCCCAACCCAGATTAAACGTAAGAAACCAGCTGTGGCCACGGGTAAAGGTGCTTCTTCACCATGGAGATAAAATTGATCGATGGTCAATGGCGATTGAATCAATAAAGGCAAGATGGTCCCCAAGCGATAAAGCACAGAACCACTACTTCCTGATAAGGTTTGAATGCGCCGAGGAATGGCATCGACATTATTTCTTAAGGTTGTGAGTAATTGCTTCGCAATCTTGATGCTAGCAAGGACATCGGATTGATCACTAGCTTTCATCAATGTTTTCCATTGCGCATTCACATTGTCTAAGGTGGTGATGTAACCCTCTAATGTGGAAACAAGGTTTGGTAAATACGTTAATAAATCCCATTCTCGATTCGGATCAATCGTATTACCCGTTATTTTTTTAATCGCCAAACTTAATTCGTTGACATCATTCATCAACGTACGAATTGCATGGTAGCTCGTTGAAAACTGCGATGCATTCACTTCTAAACTTAATTGATGCGTTCCTGCAGGAAAATAAAATTGATATGGATTACCATCGAACGAACCTAAGGTCACCTGTTGCCATTGCCGATTTGCGGGAAAAGGAATCAGATTGGCTTCATCAAAAG
>JBEDAR010000075.1:0-3103 GCA_041177725.1 Bacillota bacterium
TCTGATGTGAAAACCATTTCTTCTTTCATTCATCTATCCTCCTTGAATAAAAAAACTTTCCACGAAGGAAAGTGTTTACAACTTTCGCTCATATCGTTCAGAGGTGGAACTCTGCTTGAACCAGCACTTACTAGAAAACTAGAGTTGCTACTGTGGTCGGTTCTTCTACACAGTGTCGGGATATGACCTTAAGATTATTATACAAAAATAAGCGTAAAAATGAAATAAACTTACTTAATTAATTCCCCTTGGGTATCACCATTTAAGCCAGCGGCATTCGCTTCATCTGTATCAATGTGCATCGCAAGGGAAAAATCTTTTCTTACTCGAATAACGACATCGCCAAATATCAATGAGCGAGAGGTGGAGTTAATCTTAACAGACACAATTTGTTTATCTTTGACTTGAAAAGCATTGGCATCTTCTGGCGTCATATGTATATGACGTTTGGCGATGATGCAACCAATGGGCAATTGGATCTGACCATTGGGACCAATAATTGTAATGGGACTTGATCCTTGGATGTCTCCTGATTCCCTAACAGGAGGATTAATACCTAACATTCTTGCTTCAGTAGCAGATACCTCCACTTGTGAAGCAGGCCTAACAGGCCCTAGCACGACGACATTTTCAAAGGTTCGTTTCGGACCCACTAAAGATAACCGAACATTAGAAACATATTGGCCAGGTTGAGATAATGGCCGAACAGATTTCATCTGAAAACCTGCACCACAAAGGATTTCTAAATCTTTTTGGGTTAAATGGATATGGCGTGCAGAGGTTTCAACAAGAATGGTTTTCATATTTTTACTTCATTATTATATATGATTCTTTTTTAAGAGTAATATTTTTTGATTACCGACTGATACTCTTCTTTGAGGTGCTTTAAGGTTTCTGGCCAGCGTTTTACTAAATCTTGACGTGCACGTTGACCAACCATTTGTCTTTGCTTTTCTTCGGCAAATATTTTGATAATTCGTTTTGCAAAAGTTTTAGCGTTACCAGCCTGAACAAAGCCGTTAACATTGTCTGTGATTTGTTGTGCTATTGAAGTGTTTTTCATCACTAAAGAAGGTAATGCGTGAACCGCTGCTTCTTTGACTACAAGTGGATCATTGTCATAGGCAGAGGGGAAAAAAAATAAACCTGCAGAACCATACAATTGTGATAAAGTCTGATAATCTCCAATTTTACCAGTAAAAATAATCTTGTTTTTAATGTTTTTTTCTTTAACATAAGATTTAATTGCAGTTTCATGCCGACCCTCTCCAATAATCACTAATTGATAACTTTGTTTAAACCGATCAAGTTCCTTAAATGTATCTATAATCAGTTGCAAATTTTTTTGCCAGATTAATTGACCAACAAAAAGAACTGTTTTTTCGTGTTGATCAAAACCAAATTTATCATAAACTTCTAATAATATTTTGTGATTCGGATTGATAAATGGTTGAATATCCGTGCCATTCGATATGACTTTCACCCCGCGCCTAGATAAACCATAACTCTGAATCGTTTTAACAGTTGCTTTTGAAACGGTCCAAAGCGCGAAGGCCTTAGAAAAAAATCGCATTGTAAAATAATTCAGAATTTTTGATAACCATTTGCTTTTGGTTGCAGCCAAGTAATCATCGTAGTATTTACTATGAAAAGTTGTAATCAAAGGTACTTGATTTTTTTTCGACAATTTCAGGGCAAAATTTCCTAATAAAAAAGGAGTATGTGCGTGATATACAGATGGCCCATCATAAATAAAGCGTTTTTGAATGTTTTTTCGATTGAAGCCATAAGGTATTGGATAAAATAAACCTGGAATTTTGAATTGAGGAATGGGAATTATCCTATAAGGATAGATTGAGACGTCACCTTGAAAGGGTACCACCACCGCTACATCAATGCCTTCCTTGACAAGGTGGCGCGCATAGGCATCAACGGTTCTTACAACCCCATCAATTAAAGGGTAAAAACCATCATTAAAAATAAAAACTTTTAATGGTAAACGCAAATTAATTTGCTTTATTTTCCTTTGATGTTTACGAAGTTTAATTTGAGTGAAAAGAGTCATAATCATTCCTATCAATAACCAACTGTAGAACAAAAGAAAACGCCAGACAAAAATAGCAATCACCAAAAATTGTCCAGAAAGAAAAACACTAAATAAAGTTGTGAATGTAAATTCGGCAGCACCAGCACTACCCAAAGTCGGTACCGTTCCAAGTACAACATTTGCTAAAGCCATCATCATCAACACATTTAAATACGTGAATGGTGGATTAATAACACCAAAATTAGTTTGTGGAAATGTACTTAAGATGAAAAAAGGCATACTTAAAACGGCAAGTTGCGAAATAAATGACCAAACCAAAACTATCAATAGTTTTGATTTTTTGTTTTTGTAGTTCTTAAAAGCCTTTCGATACTGAATCAAACTTTGCGAAAGATTTTGACTCCAATGTTGAAACTTTTTGGGGAATAAAACGCGAATGACATGGAGGGAAATATTTTCTATCTTTTGATTGAGTGAGGCTAAGACAAAAAATATCGGTATTATACAAGTCATAAGAAACCCAAACCAAGCAAAAGTTAAAAACGTTCTATTGATGATGTGACCATAAAATATTAAAGCGAAAAAAACAATCATTCCCATGGCTATTCGCATCAATAATAAATCCAGCATCACCACAGAGGTTGCCTTACCAATTCCCACACCCCTTTGATAAATTAATCCAATCAGTATGGGTTGTGATCCTAATCCCCAAGGGGTAATCAAAACATAATATCTAGCTAGAATTCCAAAGAGAAGGCTTCGCCAAAATCCTAATTTAAAACTTTTTTCTTTTAGAAGCATCCAATATCGAAATCCACTGCTAATGATAATGATGAAAAACATCGCAAGAGCAAGCAATAACATCCAAGCATACTTCAGCCACGTTTGTTGAAAACCTAAAAAGTTTTGCCAATCAAAACTACCCAAATCATTTAATATAGAAACAAAAGATAGTAAAAATCCCAATCCGATAGAAATGAATAGAAAAATCATGCTTAAAAACGATGAGGATGAAATATTTTTACCTTGTTTAGGGTGGTTTTGATTAACTTGCAT
>JBEDAR010000076.1:0-3342 GCA_041177725.1 Bacillota bacterium
CGTTAAAGAAGGCTTCACCTTTTGAAGCAATTGTAGATTTAGCCTATTTAGCGAAATTAGAACCAGTAGGTATCATCGTCCCAAGCTGTGATGGCGTTGGTCGATTACTAACGGGCAATCAATTGCACCAAGAAAAAAATGAAATTCTTTCCTTATCGATTGCCGATTTAATTGCATTTAGACGTCAACAAGAATCGTACATTGAAAGAATCGCGGCTGCAGAAATGCCCACCAAACATGGGGTTTTCAAAATGGTAGGTTTTGTCAATAAACTCAATGGTGAACACCATGTCGCTTTAGTTAAGGGTGATGTTACCACAGAGGAACCTGTGCTGGTTCGTGTCCATTCAGAATGTTTAACAGGTGATGCTTTTGGTTCTCAACGTTGTGACTGTGGTCAGCAATTACAAGCAGCTCTTAAACGCATTGAGAAACAAGGTCGCGGCATCTTACTTTATATGCGGCAAGAAGGTCGCGGCATTGGTTTAATCAATAAAATTCGTGCTTATGCTTTGCAAGACATGGGATTAGATACTGTCGAGGCGAATTTAGCATTAGGATTTGCAGAAGATTTAAGAGAATATGGTATTGGCGCGCAAATTCTTAAACACCTAGGCGTTTCTAAAATTAAATTAATGACCAATAATCCAACAAAAATCCGTTCCTTATCAGGGTTTGGTATTGAAATTGTGGATCGTTTAAAAATCCAATTAAACCATCATGAACGCACTGAATTTTACTTAAAAACCAAACAAGAAAAAATGGGACATTTACTCAAAATTCGCCCAAAGTCAAGAAGTCCCAAGGCCTGAAAACGCTTTTATAAAATTACTGCTTGAAAAATGGTACTCACGTACCATTTTTTTGTTTATACTTTGAGTGTATGAATTTAAATCTCTTTACGGCTTTAAAACCCCTTCACATTGACGGCAGAAAAGAAAAGAGCGCTCATGCTGCTATTTTAGATTTACCAGAAAAAGCAAAAGCTTTGATCTACATACCATTAGTCGGTCCTAATGGCGTTGATATTGACCTTAAAGTTTCTTTGGGCGATGTGGTAAAAGTTGGCCAAGTCATTGGGATTCGTAAAGATATGTATGTGCCATTTTTTAGTAGTGTCTCCGGTAAAATCATTGAAAAAGTTGACCAATATCATCCGATTGTTGGTCGACCCGTTCCACATTTTGTCATTGAAAATGATCACCAATATCTCTCACAATTACCGTTAAAACCATTATCCAATGAACCGACACGAGACGAAATTATTCTGCAAATTAAAGAAGGCGGATTAACCGGTTTGGGTGGATCGGGTTTCCCCACTTACTTTAAATATCAATCGGCAAAAGATGTTGAGTATGTGCTTATCAATGGGGTTGAATGTGAACCATATTTATCGACCGATTATCAAGCCGCTCAACTTTATGCTGAAGAAGTGATGAAAGGTTCTGAGTTTTTCCGGATTGCGGCCAACGCCCAAAAAGTTATCATCGCTTTTAAACAAACCAAAGTTGCCATTAAAGAAGCCTTACAGAAATATCTTCCCAACTTTCCCAAGATTGAAATCCGCTCCGTACCCGATGTTTATCCCATGGGTTGGGAACGAACCTTAGTTCGCACTGTCTTACATCGTGAATATGATAAATTCCCGCTTGAAGCAAAAGTGATTGTATCGAATTTGACTTCTGCGATCGCCTTGCATCAACTTGTGGTTTATGGCAAACCTGTTACCGAAAGAATCTTAACGTTATCTGGGGCTGGTCTCCATCAAGATGTGAACGTTAAAGTACCTGTTGGCATGCTGATGCGTGATGTTGTGAATTCAATCGGTGGGTATGCGATGGAATCGGTAACTGCTTTTATTGGTGGACCGATGTCTGCTAAAGCAGTCAAGGATGATCGTTTTTCTGTTCAACCTCATTTTGGCGGATTTACGGTTTTAGCACCGATTTCTTCCCAAGAAGAAACCTGTTTACGATGTGGTGCATGTACCAGTAACTGTCCTGCGAATCTGCAACCGATTGAAATCAAACTTGCCCTCGATAGTCAAAATACAGCAAGATTGCTTAAACTTGATGCAATGAAATGCGTAGAATGCGGCATTTGCACTTATGTTTGCCCTTCTAAAATTGAAGTCACGGAAGCGGTTCGCTTAGGCAAAACTAAAACCAGAATCGAGTTAGCAAAGCAAGTGGTGAAAGCATCATGACGACGTTTGTCACGTCCCCCGGTCCTTTTTTAAGAAATCCTCTCGCCCAAACTAAACGCGCGATGCGTGATTATACCCTTGGATTGATTGGCTTATTTTTATTTTCAATTGGCTTCCATGGTTTCACCCATGGGCTAGATTATGCAGTCAAAGGGATTGGCATGATGATCACGTCTTTAGTGGTGACGCTGCTTGCCGATATCCTTGTCGGCGCTTTACGTTATCAATCTCATGATGGCAAATTAACAGCATATTTTTTCAACTTTATTAAAAAAAACTATTCATACGTTACCGCAGTGATCATGACTTTAACGCTTCCAATCGGCACACCTTATTACGTTGTGATCATCGGTAATTTATTTGCGACCTTGATTGTCAAATATACCTTTGGTGGTTTTGGGATGAATCTATTTAATCCTGCTGCCTTTGGTCGATTATTTGTGGGTATTGCTTTTGGTGGTCAATTAACTGCATATCTCGATCGCATCCAAGATGTCCCAAGTTTGACGCAAACAGGACAAACCATCACGACTGCCTTTGCAACCATGAATCCAGGTTGGATTGCTCATAATCTTGATGGTTTACCGGTGAACTCATTATGGCAATTATTCTTAGGAAATTATTCAGGTGCTTTAGGTGAAACGTCTGTTTTATTGATTGTAATTTTAGGTTCAATTTTAACCATTTTAAAAGCCCATAATTGGCGACCCACTGTTTTCTTTTTATTTACCGTTTGGTTTGGGGCTTTTGGGTTAGCGCTTGCGCATGGTTTAAATCCGTTTTGGTATTCCTTTACGTTTGTAAGTTTAGGTTCTGTCTTTTTTGGGGGCATGTTTATGTTGACGGATCCCGTCACATCACCAACCTCTAATTATGGCAAAGCGATGATTGGCATTATTGCCGGTATGGTCGTGCTTTTAATTCGTACGCAAACGGCTTTACCAGAGGGCGTGGTTTATGGGATTGCGGTTGCTAATTTAGCGTCTCCCATCATTGATAAATATACGGTAGGATTAACCTCACAATTTTTAAAGCAACGATACGCTTTGTTAAGTGGTTTGATGGCCTTTGCAGTTGGTGTCACCGTTTTACCAACGCTTTTTTCTGCGGAAACAAGTTCATCCCCATCTTCTAGT
>JBEDAR010000077.1:0-4634 GCA_041177725.1 Bacillota bacterium
TGCCGAGTAAATTGCCCACGGCCAAATGTTTGATATCGAGCCCTTACCACAGTAAAGTGAGGTAAGTTCTTTTCATGAATTTTTAGATAATTATTGGTAGAGTCGATTGTTTAAATCGTAATTAAATTCATTAATTTAATTACGCTTTATACACTCGACTCTACCAATAATTATCTAAAAATTCATGAAAAGAACTTACCTCACTTTACTGTGGTAAGGGCTCGATATCAAACATTTGGCCGTGGGCAATTTACTCGGCAATGGTTGAGTAATCCCAATGAAAATATTCTTGTTTCATTTTTGTTTAAAAAATTTAAATCACTCGTAACCATACAGAAAATTGAAAAAATGGCGATTGAGATTTGTCAAAATTTTTTCACCACTTTTGGCGTCAAAGCCACGCATAAATTACCCAATGATTTAATCGTGAATGGCAAAAAAATAGCTGGAATGTTGATTGAGACTAAACAAATCGAAACCACTTTTGCATATGTCATCGTTGGTATCGGCATTAATATCAATCAGCAAACTTTTTCTAGTTTACCTCACGCTACTTCCTTGGCGATCTTGACAAAGAAAAGCTATGATATTGATGAAATTTTTTCAACCTTTCTTAAAGAATCTCGGACTTTTGAAAACCTCTAATCGTGTTAAAATATAAGAGTTAAAGGAGCATGAATTTATGTTACATGTAGGGATTATTGGTCTTGGAAGAATGGGCGAAAATATGTCGAGAAGATTAATCCAAAAAGGTTTTAAAACCTATGGTTACCGCACCTCACTAGATAAATTAAAAGAACAAGAAAAATTGGGTTACATTAGTCATGCATCCATGGACTTACCTAGCCTAGTCAAAGCAGTTAAGGCCAAACAAAAACGTGGTATTTTCCAATTGGTTGTGCCTGCTCAAACCGTAGAAGAAACCATTCATACCTTAATGCCATTACTTAGTCCTGGTGATATCCTTATTGATCATGGTAATTCTAATTTTAAAGACTCACGGCGACGGGCATTATTTCTAAAAACCAAAGGGATTGATTACTTAGATTGTGGCACATCCGGTGGTGTTTATGGCTTAGAAAGAGGATATTGTTTGATGGTGGGTGGAGAAAAATCTGCGGTTGATTTTTGTGCACCAATCTTTGAAACCTTATCTCCGCATATTGATGGTGCTCCAAGATTATTACCCAATGCTCCTGAGACGCCTGCGGAACATGGTTGGCTTCATTGTGGTCCTGCCGGAGCCGGTCACTTTGTAAAGATGGTTCATAATGGGATTGAATATGGGATTATGCAAGCATATGCAGAGGGTTTTAACATCCTAAAGCAAGCGAATTTGGGGACTTCTTTTATTAACAAGGGTGATGCAGAAGTGGCACCAATGTCAGACCCAGAAAATTATCAATACACCATTAATGTTCCTGAAGTAGCGGAATTATGGAGACGCGGATCGGTAATTGGGTCTTGGTTATTAGATTTAACTGCCGAAGTATTAAAAAAAGATCCAAGTTTAAATCAATTTATTGGCGGTGTTTCCGACTCAGGTGAAGGTCGTTGGACCGTCAATGCTGCTGTGGATTTAGGGGTTCCAGCGCCAGTATTATCCAGTGCTTTATTTGCCCGGTTTGAAAGTCGCAATCAAGGTGATTTTGCTCGCCGCATTTTGAATGGGATGCGTTACATGTTTGGAGGACATCATGTCCGAAAATAACGTTTTAGTTATTTTTGGATCAACGGGTGATTTAACCTATCAAAAGCTTCTTCCTGCCTTAGCAGATTTAATTAAACGCCAACCAAAAATTCTAAAAAAAATACTGCTTATTGGCCGGCAAGTAAACAATTTAGAGGCTTATTTACAATATGGTTTAGATCGAGGATTCGATCTTACATCCATTGAAGTGATTTTACCTTTGCTTCAATATGTTTTCTTACAAGCAACTGAAGCAAATCAATATCCAGTATTAAAGCCCTTATTAAAACCTTACACTGGACGTTTTTTTTATCTTGCTACTCCGCCTACGATGTTTCATTTAATTACAGAAAACCTTTATCAACATGGGTTAATTGAAAAGTCTAATTTGCGCCACCGCTGTGCTTATGAAAAACCATTTGGAGAAAATAGCTCTACTGCAGAAGTTCTTAATCGACTACTGCATGAGTCTCTCGATGAAAAACAAATCTATCGCGTGGATCATTATTTGGCAAAACCTTTAATTCAACAATTAATCAAAATTCGAATGCAATGGGCAAGCATCGGCATGGAAGATTATTGGCAATCATCTAATATCAAGCATGTGGAAATCATCGCTCATGAGAGCGTTGGTATTTTATCCCGTGGTAAATTTTACGATGCCACTGGGGCTTTAAGGGATATGATTCAAAGTCATTTACTCGAAACCTTAGCTTTATTGCTTATGGATTTACCAAAGCGAATCGATGATATTAGTGCGATTCAATTAGCAAAAATAAATTTCTTGAAAAGTTTAAACCCAGTTTTGAAAGATATTATTTTTGGTCAATATCATGGTTATCTTCAAGAACCTAATGTCAATAGTTCTTCCGTCACGGAAACCTTTGTCTCCTTACCTTTACGGTCTCGATTAGATCGTTGGAAAGAAACTTCCATCACGATTCAAACTGGCAAAAAATTAGAAGAAAAGAAAACTCAAATTATCATTCACTGGCGAACCGGTGGTAGCTTAACATTTAATATCTCCCCACAAGTGAATATTGAATTTACCGCCACTTGGCTTTCCACTTTACCACCAGCAATTCAAAAACACCTTCTCGCTTTGAGCCACCATGCTTTTGCTAAGCATGATGCTTATGCAAACGTTTTTTTAGATCTAATTCATGGTAATCAAACCTTATTTCCTTCAAGCAATGAAATTTTAGCCACTTGGTCATTGGTTGATCAAGTCAAAAAATTTCCAATTCTTCCAAAACGTTATCAAACGAGTAAAGATTTGATGAAAGGATAAATTAACATGAAATACTATGATATTTCATTACCAATTCATACTGGAATGATGGTTTATAAAAATAAACCTGAAAAACAACCGATCTTTGAAACCCAAGATCATTTATCAAAAGGTGGTAGTTTTGAAACGACCATCAAAGTTAATTTACACACAGGTACCCATATCGATTTTCCCAAACATATGCAATTAAATGGATCCACTTCGACTAATTTTAATCCGGAAAAATTAATCACCAAAGTGAGGGTGATTGATTGTGGGCAAACCACGATGATTGATGCTAAATTCTTAAAACTTCAGCAGTTAAAAGCGCATGAATTTATTTTACTCAAAACCCTTAGTAGTGAGTCTGTTAATTTTTTACCATCATTTCCTTACTTATCTGCCGAAGGTGCGGCTTACTGCGTCCAATCTAAAATCGTAGGGATTGGGATCGATAGCTTAGGCATTGAACGAGATCAAGTTCACCATGAAACACATCACACGTTAATGAATGCAGGCATTATCATTTTAGAAGGGCTTCGATTAAAAGGAATTCAAGCCGGTTCCTACCAAATGGTTGCTTTACCATTATCGATAGCGAATGTGGATGCTTTACCTGTTAGAGCCTTATTAGTTGTTGAATCATGAAAGATCTTAAACAACTGCAGTTTCTACTGATGGGAACACCCGAACTTGCTCGAGATGTTTTTCAATGCATTCATCAAGAAGGTTATAAAATAGTTGGGCTTGTCTGTCAACCTGATACCTTTACGGGTCGGGATAAAACAATCACAAAGCCGCCTACCAAAATTTGGGCTGAAGCCAATCACATTCCAGTGTTTCAACCGGAACGAATAAAAGAAGATTATCAGTTTTTAAATTCATTAGACATAGATTTTATTTTAACCCTTGCTTATGGTCAGATTGTTCCTCAAGTCGTTTTAGATAAACCTAGATTTGGGGCCTATAATTTTCATGGTAGTCTTTTACCGAAGTATCGTGGTGCCTCACCGATTCGTTATGCTTTAATTAATCAAGAAAAAGAAACTGGGATGACTTTGATGAAAATGGTGATGGCAATGGATGCAGGTCCTATTTATGCGGTAAAACGATTAGCCATCTTACCTGATGACAATTATGCTTCATTATTACAACGTTATTCTGGCTTTACATCTCAATTTGCCATTCAAGTTTTACCCCGTTTATGCCGCGGTGAGTTATCACCCATTCCCCAAAATGAAAAAGAGGTCACGTTTGCCCCTTTAATTAAAAAAGAGGATGAACATTTTAATCTTTCATTATCGATTGATTCCCTAATCGGTTGGATTAGAGGTCTATCAGATATTCCCGGTGGGTATTTCAATTATCAAGATAAAAAACTCAAGGTTTTTCAAGCCTTGATTTTGAATCGAACTCAATTGCACCCCATCGGTGAAATTTTAAAAGCTGATCATGAAGGATTTTATTTACAAGTTAGAGGTGGTGTGCTCAATCTATTACAGGTGCAAATGGAAGGCAAAGGAAAAATGCTCGGAACCGTTTTTGCCAATGGCCATCGGCATTTACTCGGTCAAAAACTGACTTAAGCATGGAAGTATTGTTATCCGTTCATGACATCGTTGATTTTGTCTTAAGAACTGGCGATTTAGATAATCGTATTTTTAATCGTTCTAC
>JBEDAR010000078.1:0-2916 GCA_041177725.1 Bacillota bacterium
AAGGCAATCACATCTTTGATATTATCGGTGCCTGCAAGAATCATCGTTAAGCGATCTAAACCAAAGGCGATTCCACCATGGGGAGGTGTTCCATAATTAAAGGCTTGAATAAACCAACCAAATTTCTTTTGGATGGTTTCTTCACTCATTCCCAGTAAAGCAAAGATTTGTTTTTGGATGACCTTATCATATATTCGCATCGAACCACCGCCTGCTTCGTAGCCATTAATCACAAGATCATAAGCTTGCGCAAGCACTTTTTTTGGTTGGGTTTTTAACAGGGAGAGCTGGTCATCTTGAGGGCGCGTAAAGGGGTGATGAGCGGCAACTAATTGTCCTTCTTCATTGGTATCAAACAATGGAAAATCTGTCACCCATGTAATCGCAACTTTCTTCTCATCAACTAAGTTTAATAACTTAGCACCTCTTGTTCTTAAAATGCCCATGGCCGTATTCAAAACATGCATGTCTGTATGCGAGGCCACCACATAAACATCACCGGGTTTTAAATTCAATAATCGAGTCAGTTCTTCAACGGAGGCTGGGGGAACAAATTTCAAGAATGAACTTTGCAATTGCCCTTGGTCATGTTTAAAAGTCACCAAGCCTTTAATGCCAAAGGGTTTAACAAAGGTGACCCATTCATCTAGGACTTTTCTCGAAAGCATATTCGATGCATTCGCTAACTTTAAACCTTTGATGTGGGCTGATTCAAAACCAGCTTTTTCATATGCGACCTTTATAATGTTGGGAACATTGGACAAGGGTAAATCAAAACGTAAATCAGGTTTATCCGTTCCGTATAACGCCATCGCGGTTTCATAACTTAATCGAGGAAACGGTTGTGGAAGCGAGATACCTTTGACCGATTTAAAAACGTCTCGAATTGCCTCTTCCATCAATGATAAAAATTCATCTTGACTCAAAAAAGAAGTTTCAACGTCGATTTGTGTAAAATCAGGTTGTCGGTCCGCACGTAAATCTTCATCGCGAAAACAACGAGCGATTTGATAATAGCGTTCAAAACCACCTATCATTAATAATTGCTTATAAATTTGTGGGGATTGTGGTAAAGCGTAAAACGATCCCGGAGTTAACCTTGAGGGCACTAAAAAGTCTCGGGCTCCCCCTGGTGTAGAGAGGGTTAATAAAGGTGTTTCCACATTCGTAAAGTCATGTTTGGCAAAAAATGAATGAAACGCTTGGACAATTTTACTACGAGTCATCAAAATTTCTTGCATCGGGCGACGCCGTAAATCTAAGTAACGGTATTGTAAGCGAATGTCTTCACCGGCATCCGTGACATCGTCGACAATTAAAGGTAGTGCATCAGATTCATTCAAAACTTTGAGAGTAGTGACTTCCACTTCAATTTCGCCTGTTGATAAACTAGGATTTGCGACTGCTTTTTTGCTTACAATCCCTTGAATTTGAATGAGGAATTCGTTTTTGATATCAGGAACTTTGGTTGGATCTTTAATCATCAATTGCACGATTCCAGAGCGATCTCTTAAATCGATGAACATCAACGATCCCAAATTACGTTTTCTCTGAACCCATCCAATTAAGGTAACTTTTTGACCAACATCTTTCAGGCGAAGGATGCCGTTTACATGACTCCGATAAAACATGGTTATTTCCTCTCATGACCATGGTCTTCATGGTCATCTTCTTCATGGTGGTGATGTCCTGCTTGATTGGTTAAATGTTGCATCAAATGTACCACTTCATTGACAGGGACGAGTTGCTGTTCTTGGGTTTGTAGATTTTTGATCGTGACTTGATTAGCTTTCATTTCTTGATCACCGATGATGACAGCGTATATTGCCTCTTTTTTTAGCGCTGATTTAATGGATGCTTTCATGGATTTGTGTTCCATATTTAATTCCGTTTTAAAGTTCGTATGCCGGAAATTATGTGAGAGTTTCAAGGCGTATAAATCCGTTTCAGGCATCATGGAAATGATATAAATATCCGTGAATGGCTTAACGTTATCAAGACGACCACTATCAGCGAGTACGGCAACCAATCGTTCAAGACCAAAAGCAAAGCCCACTGATTTTAAAGGTTGTCCACCTAACTCTTTGACGAGATTATTATATTGGCCACCAGCACCTAAAGCGCCATAATCAAGACCTTTATCGGATATCATGTGGAATTCAAAGACACAGTCTGCATAATAATCTAAACCTCTTACGAGTTGAGAATCTTCCGTAAAGGCAACATTTAATGCTTTGAGCGCGGATTTAACCTGCGCATAATAGTCGAGAGAATCTTTCGATAGAAAGTTTGTAATATTGGGCGCTTTTTTTGCTAAGGTTTGATCAGCCGGCACCTTACAATCTAACATTCTTAATGGATTGATTTGAAATCGTTGTTGGCAATCCGGACAAACCGTGGATAAATGTGGTTGATAAAAAGATTTGAGAGCGGTTCGATATGCATCTCGAGTTGCTACATCACCTAACGAATTTAATTTAACGGTGACTTGTTTGAAACCCATGACAGAAAAAGCCGTCACCCCAAGAGAAATGGTTTCCGCAACTGAAAATGGAGTGGAGATTCCAATATTTTCAACACCAAATTGGTGAAATTGGCGAAACCGTCCAAGTTGGGGTCTTTCATAGCGAAACGCTGGACCAACATAATAAAGTTTTAATGGAAGATCAGACGTGACATCAAGTTTATTTTCAACCACAGATCGAATAACTCCTGCAGTCATTTCTGGCCTTAGCGACAGCGAGCGATCGCCTTTATCAGTGAAAGTATACATTTCTTTTCGGACAATGTCAGAGCTATCACCTACCGAGCGTGTAAACAATTCCGTGTGTTCAAAAATAGGAGTGCGAATTGCAGCATAACTAAAGAGTTTTGCCACATTGATTAATGCACTCTCAACTTGTTCATATGCTTCGG
>JBEDAR010000079.1:0-3395 GCA_041177725.1 Bacillota bacterium
ATGCGACTTTTGCAGGTAAGGAAACCCCTAAAATTTCAGTTTCATAGAATAGAATTTCAATTTCTTGTTCGGTAACTAAAAAATTTACTTCCCACGCTAATTTTTCTCTGGTGATTTCCAATTGATCAAAGGAAAGTTTATCCATAAAAACTAAATTACCATTCGCTTCATATAAATAGGTCATTTTGCGTTTATCTAATGTAATTTTTTCCACATCGGTTCCACCTAAAAAAGACATTTCGGTAATCGAACCAGTACGAAGATTTTTCACCTTTGCTTTGACCACCATTTTTCGCATCGCTGTTTTGTTTAAACTAACATCGATAACGGTATAAATGTTCTTTTCAAATTCAAAGTGGTTACCCGGTCTCAATTCAGTAGCATTGACCATTTTCAATCCTCCTTAAGATCTTTAAAAATAATTATTTACGTTCTTTGTGAACGGTAGGCTTATTGCATCGGCTGCAAAATTTCTTTAATTCCATCTTTTCTGGTTTGGTTCTGCGATTTTTACTCGCTAAATAGTTTTCTTCACCACAAACCGTGCACTTTAACATAAAACTTTCTCTCATCTTTTCATCCTCCAAAGCACGTTGTATAGCATAGCACACATCGGCCCATTAATCTACGGCTTTTACTTTAATGTTTCTCGCCAACCTTGAATAAATTGTTTGGATTTAAGCATGGCAATTTCCTTAGCATAGGGGGTGATGTCATTAACCCAAGGCGTTTCTAAAATTTTGGGTAAGTTAGCAAGTTTTGGATGGTGAACGTAACGACTTAAGGTCTCAAAACCAATCGCACCATAACCCAAATTTTCATGTCGGTCTTTTTTGGCTCCTCTTGGATTTTTAGAATCATTAATATGAATCACCTTTAACTTATCAAGCCCGATGATTTGGTCAAATGCCTTAAGCACACCTTCTACATCTTGAACATCATAACCGGCATCATGAATATGGCAGGTATCTAAACATACACCAAGTCTTTCCGGGCGAGCACTATGTTCAATCAGATAGCGAATGTCTTCAAAACGAATTCCCACCTCAGTTCCCTTTCCAGCCATGGTTTCTAAGGCAATCGTTACGTTGGTTTTATCTTCGGCAAATACTTGATTGAGGCGCTCACTGATGCTTGCCAACGCCACTTCACTACCAGCGCCAACATGGGCTCCGGGATGCAAGACAAGGGTTGAAAATCCCATCGATTGAACTCTCGATAATTCACGAATTAAAAAAGTAACGCCTAAAGTCGCAGTCTCAGGATTGATTGTATTACCTAAATTAATAATGTAAGGCGCATGAACGATGACTTTATCCAAAAGCATGCCTTCTTTTTTCATACGGTCATGAGCTTCTTGAATCTTCATCATTTCCGTAGGTTTACGAATGGAATTTTGCGGGGCTCCAGTATAAATCATCATGGTATTAGCACCATTTTTAATTGAGGTTTCAACAGCCTGCATTAAATAATCTGGTGCCACGAGATCAACATGACTACCGATGTATAGGGTTGGCATGCATCAACCTCCAAATAGTCTAGCGCGTATCTTCTTTTTAATCGCCTTGCGCTTATATTGATGTTTCACTTTTTCAACCGCTAATTTAACTTTCTTTTTATATCCTGGTTTTACTTCATGAGAACGGTATTTTTGAATCGCAATCTTGATATCGCGACTGAGGGCCTCATCTTCTTTTTTAAAGATTTTCCCACGAGTTAAGTTCTTGATGGGTTGCAATTGAGTGTTTTTTAAACTCAATAAACTAAAATGGATGCCGCGTTGTTTTAATCTTTCTAGACTATCTTCCTCATGTGAGTTGTAAAATACGTAGGATTGCCCTTCATTTTTATATCGCCCGGCGCGGCCAGCACGATGAAAGTAATAATCTAAATCTTGAGGAAGATCAACGCTTAAAACATCAGAGACATTCGGTAAATCCATCCCCCGACTAGCAATGTCAGAAGCTACGACAATTTGGAACTCACCGCTTTGAACTCGCTTTAATAAGTGACGACGTTCTCTTGCTTGTAAATCGCCATGTAAACTTGCCACTTTTAAATGTCTGGCTTTTAAAGCCTGTTCAATTTGAATGACACGTTGAACACGTGAAGCAAAAATGAGAAGAAAATAAGGCTTGCGGATTGCCAAAATATCGATAATACTTTGAATTGGATCTTGATGTTTGATATCGATTAAAGCATGGCGAACACCCAAAGGATTAATTGATTTTTCTTTCGGCTCAATTGTACTGTCCGATTTAAAATATTTAGAAAGGCGATTTAATAAAGGGGCGGCCATCGACGCAGAAAAGACCAAAATTTGAGGTTGGGTTAGTTTTGCTAAGATTTGCGTGGTACTCTCGATAAAACTTGGATCCATTAACATATCTGCTTCATCAAGGACTATGGTTTTTAAACCTTGATAAACTTGGCGATCCATCATCCCTTCGATTTCATTGATTCGCCCTGGTGTTACGAATAAAATTTCCGGTAAAGGCGTGAGTTTATCTTGATCATGTTGTTTATCAAATCCACCTTGTAATAAAACAACTTTTAAAGGATTTCCGAGTGTTTCATTTAAAGTCTTAGCGAATTGATAGGTTTGGTTTGCCAACTCTCTGGTCGGGGAAACGACCATCACTTGTAAACCACCCTTAGGTTTCACGTTTGCGAATAAAGGAATGAGAAAAGCATGGGTTTTACCACTACCAGTTTGATAGCGAACGACTAAAGAATCTCCTCGTAAAGCCCGAGGAATGACCGCAGATTGAACGGGTGTGGTGTGGGTATATCCCAGTTTGCTTAGGGCTTCAATCAACGCGGAAGATAAATGATAACTTGTAAAAGGCAATCCTGTTTCCATAAGTTAAGTGTATCAAATCAAGGTCGGATAGGCTTGCACAAAGCGAGTGATGATTGTTAACCCTGCATCAAGATGTTTTAAATAATCAGCCATGGTTGGAATAAAGATAGATTCAACTTCATGGGCAATTTCAAGGTAATTAAACCTTGCATTCACAATGCCTCTTCGAACATGATGAGCACTATCACCAGAAAGAAAAATATCATATCCTTCTTCCATTGCAGTGGGATAATATTTTGCGCCACCACCACCAATAAGGGCAACTCGTTCGATTGTGGGTTTACCTTGCGCAATCAAATGGGCATAAGGTAAACGCAGCTTTTGTTTCACCATGTTTGCAAATAATGCAATCGGCATGGGTTTGGTAAGCTTACCACCTCTAGCTAAAACATCACCTTTAAGAGGCACCACACCTATCAGGCCAATGGCATTGGCGATGGCATCATTCATGCCACCACGGCCGGCATCAAAATTGGTGTGAAGTGAATAAACAGGTATGTTATTTTTTTCTAGTGTCATCACCATTTTTTTA
>JBEDAR010000080.1:0-5824 GCA_041177725.1 Bacillota bacterium
GGATAGGTTTGATAACCAATATCAAATCTAAAATTTTCATTAGTCGAATTTGCTGAGACCAAGGCTTTGATCAAGGATTCAAAAAATTTAGCGTTGAGGGCGTACCCTAAATCTAATGCACCAACGGTCGTCATTGGAATCATGAAATCATTATTTGCATCTTTTAAAGAATTAGTAATTGCTGCATATTTATCAAATCCCAAGGCAAACATCACCATGCCAGGTACGGCATGAAGCATTTGTACTTTTTGATGTTTCAGTGCGGCTTCTGCTAATTGAGCATAATGGGCGGGAGAATCTAATTTTTCATCATCAACAAGTAAAATTTTTTCACCGGATTGTAAGCGTTGAACCGCTTCGATAACGGACAAAAATTTAAGCATGTTATTTAAATTACCTAACGCCCTTTCTTAGCTACCAAGATTATATCGCTGCCTAAAATGAAATGGTTGTGAAACGCAACGCGACTTGATTCTTTTAAAGTAGCAAAGCCTAGACCCTCAACAGGAGTTTTCGCATCTTTACCACCGATGATGATGGGAGAAATTTGCGCATAAATACAATCAAAAAAATCCTTTTTGATAAAACTTTCATGAATTGTACCACCACCTTCGACAAGGAGGGAGTGGATTTGGTTTGCTTTTAAAGCACTCATTAACCAAGTCAAATCAATATTTTCTGAAGCAGTGGGATCAAGGAGAATCGTAACCCCTAATTTTTTTAACGCTTCTATTTTTCTTGAACCATGATTGGCTTTGGTAGCAATGATGGTTTTGGAATCAATTTTGGCTTGGAGCACTGGTTCATCGAGTTCAATGCGTAGCTGTGAATCTAAGATAATGCGATGGGGATTCCTCCCTTGTCCGTCATTTAAACGGGTTGTTAATAATGGATGATCTGCCTCAATGGTGCGAATACCAACAAGAATTCCATCATGGCGATGTCTTAGTTCATGAACAAAGGCTCTCGTTAAAGGTCCAGAAATATACTTAGAGTCGCCTGTATAGGTGGCGATCTTACCATCGAGTGACATTCCAAAACTTAAGGTAATCCATGGTCTTTGGATATCAGACCTTAAGGAAAAGTTCTCCATCTCTTGCCGGAGTTGTGTTAATTCATTAAGAGCGTTAGCATCCATACGCCTTCATCATACTACTTGTGCTACATTGATAGAGATGAAACGCTCACTTGTCTTATTTTCCCATCAACTACACCCACTCTATCTTGAACGCGCTGGTCTTAATCAAAAAGTGGATGAAATTGTTTTTATTGATTCGCAAGATCAATGGACGCATTATCAATTTCACCAACAACGTTTAGCTCTACATTTTTCAGCAGTTGCCCATCGGATTGCCGAATTATTAAACGCAGGTTGGCATGTCCGAATGATGGAGGCCAAGACTTTTACAGAAGCGTTGATCAACTTAAAGTCGGTGATTTGCTTTACTCCGACAAATTTTTATGAACAAGATTGGTTAAAAAAACATCCCAATATTCAAACAATGTCCGATCCATTGTTTTTGATTACACCATCGGAATGGAAACAACTTTTACCCATCCAAAAAACTTGGAAATTAGATCCGATCTATCAGCAATTCAGAAAAAGATTTTCCGTACTCATGAATGGGGTTGAACCCATCGGTGATCGCTATTCTTTTGATGCTGACAATCGTCAAGGACCCACGGAAGGTTTAGCATTTACTCCACCGTTATGGTTCAAACCCGACCCAATAACAAAATCAGCGATGCAAGCTGTCAGCAAAAGGTTTTCAAACCATCCAGGAAAGTTAGATGCATTTGCCTATCCGGTCACGCGTGATCAAGCCCTTGAAGCATTTCAGCATTTTCTAAAATTTAGATTGCCAACCTTTGGTACACATCAAGATGCGATGTTAGATCATGATCCATGGATGTCCCATTCCTTAATTTCCAGTTCACTCAATATTGGCTTATTAAGTCCCTTGGAAGTTATCCAAGGTGCGGAACAAGCTTATCAAAAAGGAAAAGCTCCGCTCGCGGCAACTGAAGGGTTTATTCGCCAAATTTTAGGATGGCGAGAATATGTTCGCGGGGTTTACCTTGTCTTAGGTCCTGACTATCTTCAGGTCAATCATTTCCAACATCAAATGCCTTTACCGGATTTTTATTACGATGCCAAAACCGACATGCATTGCCTCAAAACCACCATTCAAGAAACGATTGATCATGGTTATAATCACCATATTCAACGATTAATGATCTTGAGTAATTATGCCAACCTTGCTGAAGTCTCACCACAAGATCTCAATCGCTGGTTTAATGAAATGTACATTGATTCTTCAGAATGGGTTGTCGCTGCGAATGTTTTAGGGATGGGGCTCCATGCAGATGGCGGAAAAATGGCTACCAAACCATACATTTCGAGTGGTGCATATGTCCATAAAATGTCAAACTACTGTGAATCTTGCCCTTATCAAGTAAAACTCAAAACCGGTGAAAAAGCCTGTCCGTTTAATAGTCTCTATTGGCATTATATCGACGAGAAATCTAATAAACTTCGAAATAATCCGCGGATGAGTATGATGGTCAAAGTCTTGGAAAAAATGCCGAAGCCTGAAAAAGCATTATTAATCAAACAAGCAAAACGGCATCTCGAAAGTAAACGATGAAAAAAGTAAGCTTGGTTTATTTTCAGCATGATTTAAGGATTCATGATCATCCTGGATTAACAGCTGCAAGTCAAAAAGGTTTACCGATCATCGGTGTTTATTTACTCAACCAATTAGAGTGGAAAAAGACAAAGTATGGTCTTACCAAAATGGGAGCGTACCGGCAACAATTTCTCTTTGAAAGTTTAGCGGTGTTAAAACAAAATCTTGCAAGCTTGAATATTCCGTTATTGGTGTTTACCCGTGAACCAAAGGTAGCTGCAAATCAAATCACATTAGCCTTTGAAATAGATGCAATTTATGCGGCGATTGAACCGGGGCGCGAAGAACAAAATTTGTTAAAAGCTTTCCAATTAGAATTGGGTGTCAAGAAAATCTTCTTTACCCATGATAAACCATTATTGTCGCCAGCAAATTATCCATGGTTATTAAGCCAATTACCTGGAAGATTTACCGATGCAAGAATGAAAATTGAATCATCCATCCATATCAATCCCATTTATCCTACGATTTCTCCGCAATTGATAATCGAAACATTGACAGATGATTTTCAGGCAATTTCCTCATATCCATATCAAAACAAACCTTTTATCAAGGGTGGAGAAACCGCTGCCCTGCTTCATTTAAACCATTACTTTTTTGAAAAAAAAGATGTATTAACCTATAAAGAAACACGCAATAACATGTTGCGATTTGAAGATTCAAGTAAATTATCTCCCGCCTTGTCTTTAGGTTTAATTTCCCCTCGGTGGATTTATTGGCAATTGAAAAAAGTCGAGGCGACGATTAAAAATAATCAATCCACATATTGGTTATGGTTTGAATTGCTTTGGCGAGACTATTTCTACTATCTTCACCTACAAAAAGGTGATCGGTTCTTTTTATTAGAAGGCATCATGAATGTTAAAAAGCATTGGGAAGACAATCCCACGACTCAACGAGCTATTTTAGATGCAAAAACGGGTTATCCACTTGTCGATGCTAATCTTAAAGAATTATTTCAAACTGGATGGATGTCTAATCGTGGCCGGCAAAATGTCGCGAGTTTTATTGCTAAAATTCTGAAGTTTGATTGGCGCTTCGGTGCCGCTTTATTTGAACATTTTTTAATCGATTACGACGTCTCTAGTAATTATGGTAATTGGCAATATGTTTCAGGGGTAGGCGTTGACCCTCGAGAAGAGCGAATTTTTAACGTCACCTTACAAGCCAAAAAGTATGATGAAAAGGGTGAATATATTAAACATTGGCTACCCGAATTAGCCGGATTACCCGTACCTTTGGTTTATCAACCATGGCTGATCAATGGTTTAGAAATGGGAATGTACCAATTTGAAATTGGAAAAGATTATCCACATCCAATTGTCAGGGATGCGCGCGTTGAGTTAAAAAATTAACCTTGAATTAATTTGATAAAAGCTGGGAGAAACACTGGCAAATCTTTAGGGGTTCTAGCGGTAACATAATTGCCATCCACAACCACAGGTGCATCAACATAGATAGCTCCTGCGTGAACTAAATCATCCTTGATGGAATAAAAACTTGTCAATTTCCGCCCCTTTAAATTACACACAGATGCCATTAACCAAGGACCATGACAGATTGCGGCCATTGGTTTTTTAGCGTCGGCAAAAGTTTTTGCAAAGGCGACAATTTCACTGGAACGTCTCATGTAGTCTGGAGAAAAACCTCCGGGAATGACTAACCCAGCATAATCATTTGGATTGGCTTCCTTAGCACCTAAGTCACTCGTGGCCAACATCCCATGTTTACTTTTGTATGCTTGGCCTTTGATTGCACCAATCAAATGAACTTGGAAACCAGCTTCTTGTAAACGGAAGTAAGGGTAATAAAGTTCATTATCATCATAAAGATCGGCGACTAAGATAGCGATGGTTTTCATAAATAAACCTCTTTCTAAATAATGTAAAGCAAGGATGCTTTGAGCACAATCAACTTGCTTAAACTAAAAAATCTACCGCAGTAGATTTTTTTGTTACGTTGGTGACCCGTATGGGATTCGAACCCATGAATGCCACCGTGAAAGGGTGGTGAGTTAAGCCGCTTCTCCAACGGGCCATGGCGCCTACTGAAGGGATCGAACCTTCGACCAACCGGTTAACAGCCGGTTGCTCTACCGCTGAGCTAAGTAGGCAGCAGCGTAGATTTACGCGAAAAAAATAATAGCATAATCTTTTGCTATTATCAACGAAAAGCACCAAGAAAAAAGGAGTAGGATGACCTACTCCCAATTCAAATCAAACGATATAGGTTTCAGAAACTTGTCTAGCTATGTTACTAGCAGCAGTATTAAAAATACCGGTAAAGGCCACAGACATTGCCCCAAAAATGGTTAACACTAACAAAATTCCTAAAATTTGCCCTTTAAGTTCAGCCATAATGCTCCTTTCTAGTAATAGATCCCAATCACGGTATGGCGCACAATTGCCAAGGTAATGGGTCCATTACTTAATATCAGGGGATCCACCACCACTTCAAGTTTGAAGGTTAAGGTGTCACCAAATTGAGGTTGACACATGAGAATACAAGTTAACGTCAGACCTTCTGATCTAGCCCAAGTTTGATGGGAAGAAAATAAGCCACCTTCTAAGGAAATCCGCTGACCAACGGTAGTGGCAAAGGATTGCAGATGGCTGTGTTTTGCTTGGATGATGGCAATGTCCCCTGTTATTAATAGCAGCTGTATCACAAAGATGAGCGATAAAATCATTCCCCATTTAGATGCCATACAACATACCACCTATCAGTTGCATGACTCCAACCAATAAAGTCATGGCAATCATCGCTGTTGCGATCATTACCCAATGATGTTGCTGTTGCATTTTTTCGTGGAATTGTAAGAGTTCTTGTTGATAAAATTGATGTTCAAGCTGATCGAATAAATATTGAAATTGTTGAAGTTGCCTTCCATCGCCACCTTGATTTTCTAATTGGTACAATGAAAATAAAAGTTGCTCAACCATCAAAGAGCGAAATTTTTTAGCAAAGTGAAGGTAAGGTTGAATAGATTTATCTTGGTCAATATCAATTAGTAATTCGTGAAATGCTTCCGCTAAATTGGATTCTAAAAAAGGGAGAATGGTTTGCATGGCTTGATATGGTGCTTGCCCTTGAAGAATCAAAACCCTGATTAAACGGTAAGCATCCATTAATTG
>JBEDAR010000081.1:0-6030 GCA_041177725.1 Bacillota bacterium
TTTGATCTTAAAGGCAACCGGATTGGTTTTGGCAAGGGTTATTTTGACCGTTTTTTATCAACGCAATCTTCTAAGTATGTGATCGGTGTTGCCTATCCCTTTCAAATCATCAAGAACATCACAACCACAGAAGCTGATGTTCCTGTTGATGAAGTACTTGTTGCTTAATTTAAATCTCGGTGATCGATAAACGATTCGTACGTAGAAATGCGATGCTCTGGTAAGGCTACTGAAACATAAATCGCATCATCTTCATATTCTGTTTCGAGTAAAATCCCATCTTTTCTTAATTGTTCTAACAAATCTTGATTCGCGTAAGGAATTTTTAATTCGAGGGGGTGATAATCTTGCAAAATATATTCAGAAATTTTCATCATTAATTGCGGCATCCCTAATCCTCTTAAAGCTGAAATCTTCACGTGATTCAAGGGTAAATCCCCTTGAGGTTTGCGAATGATGTCAATTTTATTCAAGACATATAAAACTGGAATGTTTTTCACACCTAAAGAGTTAAGGACATCATCCGCTACATTCATCAACGTTAAAAACTCAGGATCAGAAATATCCACTACATGTAAAATAAGATCCGCTTCTTTGACTTCTTCTAACGTCGATTTAAATGCTTCGATTAAGTGATGCGGTAAACGTCGCACAAATCCAACCGTATCAACGGCAATAAACTTGATTAAATTAGGAAGACTGATCAACCGCGATGACGTTTCGAGTGTAGCAAAGACCATATCTTTTTCTAACACTTTTTTATGTTGAGAGCGATGTGCGAGTGAAAGAAATTGATTCATTAATGCAGATTTTCCTGCATTGGTATATCCCACAATCGCAATCGTAAATAAATGGTTGTCTTTGCGTTGTAATCGTTGCACTCTTCTTTTTTCAGTTAATGAGGCAAGTTCCTTGCGATACTTGATGACTTGGTTGCGAAGCGCTCTTTTATCTCTTTCGAGTTTGGTTTCTCCAGTTCCTTTATTCGCCTTACCCCCTGATCGCTGGCGGTCATAATTAGCATCGTGGTCAATTAACCTTGGAAGCATATAGGTGGCTTTTGCCACGGCCACTTGTAATTTTGCTTCTTTGGTTTTAGCGCGGGTTTCAAAAATTTGTAAAATTAACATCGTCCGATCGACAATCTTCACTTCAAGCGCAGTTTCTAAATTGCGAATATGAACGGGTGATAATTCCGCATCAAAGATTGCGGTTTGAGCGCCCGTTTCTTCAAGCACCGATTTAATTTCAAAAACCTTACCTGCGCCTAAGTAATAGTTATTGGTAGGCGCATCTAAATTTTGTGTGACTTTTTTCAGGACCTAATAGTCGCAAGCAAGCGCTAAATTATCCAATTCTTCAAAGGCTTGGGCGAAGTCATTGAAACCAGGAAGTTTAACGCCGATTAAGACTGCAGATTTTTTATTTGGCATACATGTATTTTAACCGATTTTAGGTTCGTAAGTATTATACTAACATTCTTATTTTTGAATTCGATATAATCCACTTGATAGAGGAAACCTTATGGATACCATTAAAGCAGTTTTATCTCGGACTTCCATCCGCGAATATGATCCAAACGTCAAGATTGATGAAGCCACGTTACTCAAAATTCTTGAAGAATCGACTTCCGCGCCAAGCAGTTGGAATTTACAACCATGGCGATTTGTCCTCATTCACTCTCCAGAAATGAAAGCAAAACTTCGTCCCTTCATGATGTTCAACACCCCGCAAATTGATACGGCAGCCGCACTGATTTTAATTTTGAATGATTTAGATCGCTATGCGATGTTTCCCATGATGAATAAAATGGAACTCGATGCCGGCATGATTACCGAAGAACATTACAAAGTTCGCAATCAAAAAGCGGAACAAGCCAGAGCGACAAGGACCAAAGAATCTTTAGACCGTGAAGGTTTACTCGATTGCGGTATTGTCTCTCAAAACCTGATGATTGTGGCTCGCGCCTATGGTTACGACACCTGCCCGATGGGTGGTTTTGATCGGGATAATTTCATGAAAGTTTTAGAGATCGATGCAAACCGTTATAAACCTGTGGTGCTAATCTCCATTGGTAAAAAAGCAAAAGACGCAAAACCAACGTTACGCTTCCCGATTCGTTCTATTACCACGATTAAATAAAATTATTTTTGATACGCTTGATCAATTAGCGGTTTTACTTTTTCACCAAACAATTGAATCGTTTGCATCACTAAAGCGTGTTCCATATATCCAACTGGTACATGTAACGTAAAGCGATCAATACCCATTGCTTTTGAGAAGGTGATAATTTTCTTGGCAACCACTTCTGGGGTGCCTGCATACAAAGCCCCATCCGGTTGCAGAGAGGCTTTTAAACTTGCTTTCGTGTAAGGAGCCCAACCTCGTTCTCGACCAATTTGATTCATAACACTTGCCATTGAATCAAACAATTCATGTTCTAAATGGCTGACATCTTCGGTGATAAAACCATGCGAATGCACAGCGATAAACGGATCATGTTGATGTTTCCATCGTTGTAAATATAAATCCACGTAAGGTTTAAACCGAATCGGTTGACCACCAATGATGGCAAGAAATAAGGGAATACCAGCCATCGCAGCATTTAACACGGACTCTGGACTCCCACCCACACCACGGGCAATCATCAACGGATATTGCGTCCGAGGATAGACACCCAACTGGTCCATGGAAGGTCGATGCTTGCCTTGATGAGAGACAATTTCTTGATCGCGAATTTTAAGTAATAAATTTAATTTTTCTTCAAAGAGTTCATCATAATCATTCAAGTCATATCCAAACAACGGATACGATTCAATAAAACTTCCACGACCCGCGGTAATCTCAGCGCGACCATGTGAAAGCGCATTAAGCGTAGAAAATTGTTGATAAATTCTAACAGGATCATCGCTACTTAAGACGGTGACAGCACTGCCAAGTTTGATGGTTTTTGTTACCGAAGCTGCTGCTGCTAAAATCACAGCCGGCGCGCTGGCAGCAAATTCCTTACGGTGGTGTTCACCGACACCGTAGTAATCTAAACCGACTTTTTCTGCGAGTTTTACTTCTTCAATGATTTGCTGTAAGCGTAAATCTTGGGAGATAACCTTGCCGGTTTTTGGATTCGGTAGGGTTTCAGCAAATGTGGTTATGCCTAATTGCAATCTTGTTTTTTTCATCATGCTTATCTTACCTAAGGTTGCGGCATTACTCAATGTTCATGAATTCTTTATCATTTCAAATGCATCATTTTTTGTATAATAGATTTATATGAAAAAAGTCCTCTTTCCATCCTTCATCAGTTTTTTAATTATCCTTACGGCATGTGGTGGAAATAGTAATGCTTCCACATCCAATAGTGGGAGTTCTTCCTTGCCTTCAATCAGTATCAATCCAAATTATGAAGCAACGATGACGTGGGCAAAACCGGAACATCTTTATATCCATTACAATCGCAGTAAAGAAACACAACAAGCAGCACCCGCTGATTATGCCAATTGGGGCATTTGGATTTGGCAAAAAGCGCCTCTGGATTTACCAGGAATCTTAATCGATTGGTCTTTTTATGACGAATCCGGTGCGATTGCCGAAATTGATTTTTCGAAAGTCACCACATCTCATCTGGGTAAATTAATTACCGCTGATCAAACCTGGGAAGATATTACCCGTGTTGGTTTCTTAATTGTCAACAAACCCAGTATGGCCAATGTGGTGGGTATGTGGACGAGTGATGGTGGCACCGACATGTACATCAATGATTTCAATACCCAAATTCGCGATGATAACACGATGCATATTTTTACCTTAAGTGGTCAAGTTGCAGACTATACCTTTAGCTATTTAGGTGGCGTAGGTGAAGATCCCTATGCGAATGACAACGGGTCTTTTGTCTCTATCACCAATGTGAATTCCTCAAACCTCAATACGTTTTCCCAAGCAATCACTTCCCAAGATTTTTATCACAACGTCGGGGTAGGATATCAAATCTTTGTCCGATCCTTTGCCGATTCAAATGATGATGGTGAAGGTGATATCCGTGGGATTATTAATAAACTTGATTATTTAGAAAATCTCGGTGTGAAAGCATTGTGGCTCACACCCGTGCACGCTTCAGAAACCTACCATGGATATGACGTTAGCGATTTCTATCGCATCAATCCCTCATTAGGCACTACATTAGACTATGCAGAATTGATTTATAAAGCCAAAGAAAAAGACATGCGCATCATCATGGACTTGGTCGTCAATCATACCTCGACACAAAATGCCTGGTTTCAAAATTCAATCAATTTAAGAACAGGCACTAATAGTGCGGGTCAACCCATCGATTATCGAAGTTTTTATCATTGGCGATATTCTTTAACCCCACTGGTTGCCCCTTGGCACCGTTTTGGTGAAACCAACTATTACTACTATGGTAAGTTTGCTTCGGGAATGCCGGAATTAAATTTCGATTATCAAGGCACACGCGATGCCATCATTGATGTGGCGAAATACTGGGCGGCTTTCGGTGTTGCAGGTTTTAGAATTGACGCGGTGAAACATATTTATATGAATGATGAAGTCACCAAAGATACCAATGATGTGATCACGGAAGCAGGGACAACGTACGCTGCTAATCGCACGAAAAATATTAATTTCTTTAAAGAATTTAATTATCGATTAAAGTCTGTTTATCCTCATGCTTTTGTGATTGGTGAGAACTTTGATGGCTGGGATGCTCGGATTGCCCCGTATTACCAAGGCATGGATTCTCAACTTGATTTCCAAAACTATTATCACTTGATGAACATGATGCATGGGATTGCAGAAAGTGTGAATCCACAAACACAAGCAACAGTCTTTGCCACCAAATTCAATACCCATTTTAAACCGGTTCGTTCACAATTTATCAATGGTGCCTTCACCTCCAACCACGACGTGGCGCGGGTCCTCAATTGGGTTAAAGGTACTCGTTCAGGAAATGATGTGATTGCCAAGCAAACGATTGGCACCGGTGAATATGCCGATGCCTTGAAACGTGCAAAAGTCTTTAATGCTGCCACTTTACTCATGCCTGGGACGTCTTGGATTTATTACGGTGATGAATTAGGGATGACCGGTAATTGGCAATTAAACCCAAGTGGTACCGATTTCCATAAAGATCGATATTACCGTCAACCCATGAAGTGGGATAATCTCGATACAGATCCTGCTCACACAAATTACACGTTTGAAGGTTATCAAGTGAGTTGGGATAGCATTAACACGATTGATTCCTTAGTTCCCGGAGCAAACCAACAACAACTTCAAGAAGGTTCAATGTTTGAAATCGTGCAAACTTTAACCAATTTGAAGCACGAAGAACCAGCTTTGATACGTGGATCATTCCAAGCGCTTTCCACAGGGCAAACCCAAGTGTTGGCGTTTAGAAGGTCATTGAATAACGACACCTTTAACATTTATCTTAACTTTGGTAGCACCCCTGCTACCGTGAATGCAACCGGGACGATAGTCTACGCAAGTGATCAAACCACCTTACAATCACAACCCGCTTTTTCTGTATTGATCACGAGGACTGCATCATGAAAGCAACCCTCAAGTTGATAGTGTTAAGTTTCTTAATGGCGATGAGCGCGCTTGTTCAATCATCCGTTCAACCGATTTCACCTTATGCGAATAATCCAATCACCATCAAATTGGTCTTAGGCGAACACGCGACTCTTCCTGGTTATCAAGGGATAAATGATGAATCTATTTATCACCGTAATGTTGTCACCTATACGGCTGCTGCGGATTCAACCTTACCGACACCTATAAAACCTGGCACCACGTTTGTCAGTTGGGTTTATGCTCAATCTTCAGCCCTCGTTAGGGTCAATAAAATGCCGAAAACCAGTGGCGCTGTTTATTATGCCTACTGGCAAGGGGATGGTAGTTTAGCTACCACCATTGCATCCTCATCATCTTCTTCATCTTCCGTGATTACGAGCAGTAGTATCATCACTTCTTCGGAAGTCATCAGTTCTTCAAGTGAAGCGTTTGTGCCTT
>JBEDAR010000082.1:0-3430 GCA_041177725.1 Bacillota bacterium
CCAAGGAAAACGGTACTAAAATCATTTGATCAAGCGATGGTAAAACAACTTGACCAATCAAATAAAGGTAACGACGATAAAAGTCTTTCGTATAAGTCAATAATTCGTTGGCATCCTGAAGTAATTCTAGCGTAGTAAGCGATGTTAAAATTTGAGGCTGAATCATCACTTGATGACCAAAAACCGTCATATCTTCTTGATAAATAAGGGGGCGGAAATTTAATGAAAATTTAAGCTGCCGATATAAGTCCTCTGCAAACATGGATTCATTCGTTTGCAGCGCCTGAACAATCGGTTGATTAATTTCATAAGGGAGAATGGTTAATTTTCTTTTAATCATTAGTTGATTGAGTTCGCGACTTTTTCGCATTAAATTTCGGAAATCATTTGGAAAATGCTTATGTTCAATGATTGCCATATTAAATTTAATTAATGATTCAAGAGCATTAAGTTCAACATATTGTGAGATAACCTGGTAAAGTCCTTGTGCAGTCTGCATATATTCATAGGTTTCAGCAGCCTTAGTCACTAAAACTAAAATATCATTTGCAGAATCAATTAATAACGTAGTAGGTGATAAATAGGGAATCAGTTTTTCCTTAATTTGTGACAAATAAAAATACTTAAATTGTTCATCCAATCCAGAACGTGGAAACATCATAAAAATAGATACAAGGGCACCGTTTTTTCCGGGTAATTTTTTGATTACATCTAGCGCCTGTTGGGAACTAATAACCATCGATCTAAGAATCGCTTTTTTAGGATTGGGTTTTAAGTATTTTAAACCATATTGATGAAGGTGAATGGTTTGTTTAGTTTCATCAATTTTTACAACTTCAAAAATTAATTGACGGTAGTTCTTTTTTCTAATTGTTTTTGAAGTCAGAATCCAACTTGTATCTAATTTAGAAGTTAAAAGTTTTTCCCACCATTTATAGATTTTCTCAGATTCTGTAGCAGAAAATTTCTTTAAAAATTGACTTAACTGCATCACTTTTTCTTTTCCTGGATGTTTGGGATCAAATTCATAAACCACATCAAGTTTTAAATTAATTCTGTAAACTAAGTAATGATGTATCCTTTGTTGGATAGCTAACTGATGTTTCTTTTGATTTTGACCAAAGTAAATCAAAAAAGAAATAATGGTAATAAAAGTAACGATTAAAAATATGGAAACAAAAACAATTAGTGTTGGATTTTCAACTATTGGCAACAAATTTAAAAACTTGAATTTCATCTAGTAAATTATACCTTTCTCTTGAAAACCTAACAATCTTTTTTGAGTTAAGAGTTCAATGAAAAGAGCATTGAAATCGTGTATAATTTTTTTCACGGAGAAATACCCAAGTGGCTGAAGGGGTCAGTTTCGAAAACTGATAGGAGGCGCAAGTCTCGCGAGGGTTCAAATCCCTCTTTCTCCGCCAGGAAAAATCTATGAAAAAAATTAAAAAACGACAATTCTTTCTGAGCATTTTAATAGTATTTGGACTCATAACCGTCTTTCCAAGACCTCAGAATTATATTGGTCTTAACCCTTTAAGGGTTGCCAAAGATGAACTACCTTTACTAATCGCTCATGGCGGAGGAAACCAAGAATTTCCTGATAACACTTTAGAAGCTTATTTTCATGCCTTTAGTCTTAATCCATCTGCTATGCTTGAAACTGATGTAAATTTAACTAAAGATGGTTTCATCATCTTATCTCATGATCGATCTTTAGATCAAAAAACCAATTTGACAAATGCGGATATTATAGAAACCAATTACTCAGACCTTGTTGATGATGAAGTGGATTTTGGCTATAATAATCCAATTTCTGGAGCGAATGGCTATAATACATCAAATACATTTATTAAATACACAAATTATTTAGGTCAAGAAGTTTCACCTCTCGATGTCACTTACCCCGAAGGAATTGAACCCAGGCATCCAACAAAATTTCTTGTTACAACTTTAGAAGAATTAATTATTCAATTTCCTAATAATCTAATCAATATTGAAATTAAGCAAACCGGTGAAATAGGATTAAATGCTTTGGCAAAAGTGATTGAAATAATGGATTCTTTAAATGAAGAATTTCAAACATATCAAAGAATAATTCTTGCTAGTTTTCATCAAGAAGTCTACAAAGAATTAAATCGTTTAAAATCAACAACTCATAAACAGCTAATGTTTTCACCTGAATTTAATGGGGTGCTAACTTTTTTTATCATGCAAAGTACATTAACAAGTGTATTTTATTCCGAACCAGTCGCTGCATTTCAACTTCCAACTGAGCAGTTGGGTCTTTCATTGACGACAAATTTATTGATTAATACCGCCCACATGCACAATATTGCCGTGCATTACTGGACCATTAATGATGAAGTGACCATGCGTGAATTGATTGAAAAAGGTGTCGATGGCATTATGACAGATCGACCAACATTATTGCAGGAAGTTTTAGATAGTTATCAATAACTACTTAATCGGTTTGATAAAGAATTTCCCATAAACTTGATGAGAAGGAGATTCATCTATAAAAGATTCTGGATCGACTTGCCGTATGTGACGAACCACATCTGGTACTTCTCTACTTGAAACCACCATAAAAACGATATATTTTACTGAATTTGTGTAACCACCTTTAGCTTGAACAACCGTGCAACCATGAAAGAATTTTTCCATTAAAATTTTCGGCAAATCTGTTCTAGAGGTAATAATTTGCAACTGTGTTTTCTTATTTCGGATATTGATTGCATCGACCACTCTCGAGGTTGTAAATGAATAAATTACCGAGAAAATAACCGCATTTAATGCACCGGTTGATGAATCTGTGTTCAAAAGATACAAAATGGTAAAAAAGAAATAAATCGTTACATTAAAGGCGAAAGCATACTTACCGACTGAGGTGGATTTCACATTTGCAAAATAGACCGTGATAACGTCCATACCTCCACTTGATATATCCATCAAATAAGCCAAAGAACTTGCGATTCCTTGAATAAATCCAGCAATAATCGCCCTGGAAAGTAAATCATCTGCAATCGTGACGAGTTGCGTCCAATCATGAGGAATTATTTCAATAAAAATTGAAGTTGTTATAACGTTTATAAATGAAAAAATTGCAAATCTTTTTCCAATTTTAGTAAATGCAAGAATAAAAATAGGAATATTGAAAATAAAGTAAAGAATCGCCTGCATAGTACGGTTGTCGATTTGATTAAAAAGGTTCAATAAATCAAAAAGTCGATTGAATGTTTGTGAAACACCTGATACCCCTCCGGTGATTAAGGGAGTAGGTAAGGGATCACCTGCGGGGACGATGAACGAACGGAATACATACGCCGCCAATAGAGAAGAGATGCATGAGACGATAAATATACCGATATTTTCTAGAATATTCTTTAGTTTGGGGTTAGAGTTTAAGCTTGTTTGGATTTTTTGCCAG
>JBEDAR010000083.1:0-4091 GCA_041177725.1 Bacillota bacterium
ATGGATAAGACAGACATGAAGGCTTCTTGAGGAACTTCGACAGAACCGATATTTTTCATTCGCTTCTTCCCCTCTTTTTGTTTATCTAAAAGCTTGCGTTTTCTTGAAATATCTCCACCATAACATTTCGCTAAGACATCTTTGCGTACGGCTTTGATATCCGTGCGGGCAATCACTTTGCCATTAATCGCAGCTTGAACTGGAATTTCGAATTGTTGTCGAGGGATGATATCTTTTAATTTTTCCACAATAAAATTACCACGGGCATATGCAGAAGGTTTGTGTACGATCGTCGATAATGCATCAATGGTTTCGCCATTAAGTAAGATATCCATTTTCGCTAAATTGCCAACTTTATAGTCTGATAATTGGTAATCAAATGAAGCATATCCTTTTGATAAACTTTTTAATTTGTCAAAAAAGTTGTAAACAATTTCTGCTAAAGGTATTTCATAACGTAAGGTCATTCTAGTTTCATCTACATATTCTAAATCTGCATAAATGCCGCGACGATTTTGGCACAATTCCATTAACACGCCGACATATTCTTTTGGTGTTGTAATCGTAGCCTTTACATACGGTTCTGCAATTTCTTTGATTAAAGTTAAATGGGGTAGCTTATTAGGATTATCTAATAAAACAACATCACCATTATGCATATGGACATGATAGACCACACTTGGAGCTGTAAGAATTAAATTTAAATTATATTCGCGTTCTAAACGTTCTTGGATAACGTCCATGTGTAATAACCCTAAAAATCCACAACGATAACCAAACCCTAATGCTTGAGACGTTTCTGGTTCAAACTTTAAACTTGCATCGCTTAATGATAATTTGCTTAAAGCATCTTTTAAATCACTGTATTCTTTGCCGTCAACTGGAAAAAGGCCACAAAAAACCATCGGATTTAGATCACGGTACCCTGGTAAAGGTAAGGTTGCTGGGTTGTCCCTTAAGGTGATGGTTTCACCAGATCGCACATCTTTGATTTCTTTAATTTGCGCGGCTAAATAACCAACCTCACCTGATGCTAATTCAGGGCGTTTTTCTTGTTGCGGTCTAAAAATACCTAATTCTGTCACTTGATAAACATGGCCCGATGCCATTAATTGAACATAGTCACCAACTTTCACATGTCCTTCTTTGATTCGGATTAAAGCAACAACCCCACGATAGGAATCATAGAAAGAATCAAAAATTAAAGCTTTTAAGGGAGCATCATATGCGCCTTCGGGATGGGGAATTTCTTTAATGATTTTTTCTAAAACTTCAAGAACATTTTTACCAGTTTTACCACTTATTTCAAGGGCATCATCTGCATCTAATCCAATTCTTCTTTTAATTTCCGCTTTAACTTTAGCGGGATCTGATTGAGGCAAATCCACTTTGTTGATTAAGGGAATAATCCATAAATTATTATCGACTGCCAAATAAACATTGGCGAGCGTCTGAGCTTCAACGCCTTGAGAAGCATCAACGACTAACAATGCTCCTTCACAGGCTGCAAGTGAGCGTGAAACTTCATACGTAAAGTCCACATGTCCTGGGGTGTCAATTAGATTAAATGTGTATTCTTGACCATCTCTAGCCTTATATTGCAAGGTAACCGTGGTTAGTTTAATCGTGATACCACGTTCTCTTTCTAAATCCATCGAATCGAGAAGCTGTTCCTTCATTTCTCGCTTACTAACAGCCCCCGTCAATTCTAAAATCCGATCCGCTAACGTGGATTTCCCATGGTCAATATGGGCAATGATAGAGAAGTTTCTAATTTTTTTAATATCGTATGCCATAAATCACGTTATTATCATACCGATAAAATGGGTATTTTGCTACTAATGTTTATCAAAAAAATTCGCTAAGGTTTCTTCTAATTCATCTGGTGAATGAATCACTTCATATTGAGGATAGCGTTGTTGGATTGCCTGATATTCTTCTCTGAGGAAGCGTTCATCAATCAATAAAGCAATTCCTCGATCGGTTTCTGATCGAATCACTCTTCCCATCGCCTGTAAAACTTTATTTATCGCCGGATAGACGTATCCAAAAGTAAAACCATCTTTACCTTGTTGTTGATGATAATCAGCGATTAAGTCTCGAGCAAAAGAAAGTTGCGGTAATCCTACACCAACAATGCCCACGCCGATTAAGCGATCGCCGACTAAATCAATACCTTCTGAAAATACGCCACCTAAGACTGCCAAACCTACCGTGGTTTCTTGTGGTTGAAAAGTAAATTGATTTAAAAATGTTTCTCTTTCATCGAGGGTCATATCTTTGGTTTGGACCATTAATTTAGTTTGCGATTTGATTTGAAGGTGCTGCTGTACTGCACTTAAATAGGGATAAGATGGAAAAAAAATTAAATAATTACCTATTTTATTTTCAATTAGCTTTTCGATATAAAGTGCCACTTCAAGGTATGTTTTTTCCCTTGTCTTGAGTGTTGTTGATACTTTACTAGTAATCATCACTTTAAAATGGTCTTTCTGAAAAGGTGAGGCTAAGGAAATTCTAGGATCTTCTGGTTTGCCTCCCAGCATCGGTAAAAAATAATCCATTGGTGTAAGCGTTGCGGAGAAAAAAACCACTGCATGTAATCGATTGGTAATGGTCCGAAGATAACTGGATGCATCGAGGCATTCATAACGAAGGATTTTTTCACCGTTTTCTTCCATGCCCCAGTCTCGATAATGATCTCCAACGAATTCTCTTAAGCGAAAAAATCGAAGAATTTTAAAATAACTATCCATAGCCTCATCACTCAGGGATTGACGTTTGGCTTTCATTTCCAATTGAGCTTCGGTAATGAATTTATCTAATTGATTAATAAAGGATGCTTCTATATTGATTAAGCGTGGTTCATTGACATCGACCATCAATTGCTTCCATTGTTTCATTAACCTTTGAATTCTGGATTTAAATACTTTAGAACTCCCTTTTTTGGTGCCAATTTCTAGTTGCTTAAAAACAGTTGTATTTAACATACCAGAGTACATTTCTCGGCTTCGTTCCACTAAATTATGAGCTTCATCAATTAAAACGGCATAAGGGTATCGCACCTCTTCAAAAAACCGTCTCAAGAAAGCGTTGGGATCAAAAAGGTAGTTGTAATCGGCAATCACTACATCCACATATAAAGACAAATCGAGACTTAACTCAAACGGTTCAATTTTATGTTTCTCGGCAAGCGTCTCAATTATGGCAGGTGTGAAAGCTTGATAAGTAGAAAGGCCTTCTAACAAGACATCCTTAATCTTGTCATAATAACCACGAGCATACAAACAATCATCCGGATTAATTTTTCCTTTTGGACAGAAACTCATTTTTTCTTTGGCTGTAATCACAACATACCGTATCGGAACACCCTGGGAACGCAACCTTTCTAATGCATCAACTGCTGCCATTTTTCCAGAATTTTTTGCCGTAAAATAAAAAACTTTTTCATGATGAGTAAATAACCCTTTAATCATTGGAAATAAAGTCGACATGGTTTTGCCGATACCCGTAGGCGCCTCCACAAATAGTTGACCACCTTTTTGACTGACACCATAAACGTATTTTGCTAAGTCTCTTTGACCTTTTCGAAAGGATTTAAAGGGAAATTTTAATTGGGGAAGTGTTTCCTTGAGCGCGGTTTGTTGGGCAAGAATGGTTTTGTAAAAACTTCCATATTCATCGACAACAGCTTGTAAATCCCTTTGCGCCTCTTCCAAGGTAAAGTCGTAGATCTTTTCTAACCGGTCTTCTTCCACTTGATGCAGATAAATTAACTTCACTTGAATTTTACGTTTATGATGTTGGGTTGCATACATATGCCCATAAAATAACGCTTGCATCATATGCCAGGTTTGATGTTGTTGATGAAAAATTTTCAGATCTGCAACCGTCGTTTTAATTTCTTCAATGACGACGGTGTCATCCCGTTCATATAATCCATCTGCTTTACCTTGAATGAGAAATTTGAATGGATCGAAGGTGTAGGTTCCTTGCAGCACCATTTCACGATGATATCCTGGAATTTTAATGCTTTGTTGATAACGTTGATGCATATCCGTTCCGGTTTGCATGGTAGAACGATTAAAAAT
>JBEDAR010000084.1:0-13386 GCA_041177725.1 Bacillota bacterium
ATATTTCATATTACCGTTTAAAAATTAAAGCCGCATTTTGTCCACCGAAGCCAAGGTTAATATTTAACGCGTAATTCACTTTTCGCTTCACAGGTTTACCTAAGGTGTAATTTAAATCACAATCTGTACCCAATTCGCTAGTAGTAATCGTCGGAGGTACTGTTTGATTCACGAGTGCAAGAATACAGGCAATCGATTCGACTGCACCAGTCGCACCTAACATATGACCCGTCATGCCTTTGGTGCTCGACACATTTAAAGCATAAGCATGAGCACCAAATACTTTCTTGATTCCTAAGGTTTCGATGCGATCATTTAAAGGCGTAGAGGTGCCGTGGGCATTAATATAATCAATATCTTTTGGTTGAATATTGGCATCTTTTAAGGCTAATTCCATACATTTACTAATGCCTTCAGCGGTTTCATCTGGAGCAGTAACATGAAATGCATCAGAGGTAGAAGCATAACCCACTAACTCAGCATAAATCTTCGCGCCACGGGCTTTAGCATGGTCATATTCTTCAAGGATTAAAACGCCTGCACCTTCGCCCATGACAAAACCAGAACGGTTTTTATCAAAAGGCATACTTGCTTTGGCTGGATTATCGCCGCTATGTAAGGCACGCATTACTGCAAAACCAGCAATTCCTAAAGCATTAATGGAAGATTCTGAACCACCTGCAAATGCCACATCTAAATATCCATCGCGAATATAACGAAATGCTTCGCCGATTGAATTGGTGCTTGCAGAGCATGCCGTAACCACAGGAAGGTTTGGACCTTTGGCTTTAAAACGCATTGAAATATTGCCACCTATTAAATTAATAATCGAATTGGTAATGAAATGAGGTGAAACCCTTTCTAAACCACGGGAGATGGCAACTTGTGACTCCGCCCAAATTGAGTTAAGGCCACCAATACCAGAAGTGACAAAGGTTCCAAATCGATAAGGATCAACCGCATTAGCATTTAAACCTGCATCGGCATAAGCTTCACTTGCAGCCATAATTCCCAGAACAATCACACGATCTAATTTTGCTGCACTTCTTTCATCTAAATATTTGGAGGGATCTAACTGCTTAATTTCAGCAGCAACTTTAACTTTACTCGTAGCAGTATCAAATAAGGTGATCATCCCAATGCCATTGGTGCCTTTCATCATGTTTTGCCACATGGATGAAACATCATTACCGATGGGTGTGACTGCTCCTAAACCAGTTATGACTACTCTTTTTTTCATAAATCCCCCTTCTAATACATTGTCATGCCACCGTCAACCACAAAAGTTTGCCCGGTGATATATTGCGCTTTCTCTGAGACTAAAAAACCAACCATATGGGCAATGTCCTCAGGAATACCAAATCGTTTTAAAGGGATCATTGCCAGTGCAGCGTCTTTGATTTGAGGAGATAATTTTGCTGTCATATTCGTTTGAATAAAACCAGGTGCTACAACATTCACCGTTAAATTTCTTGATGCCATTTCTCGCGCAAGCGTTTTGCTAAGACCAATAACACCAGCTTTTGCGGCAGCATAATTTGCTTGACCCACATTTCCCATCATTCCAGCAACTGAGGCGATATTGATAATCCGACCATTTCCAGCCTGCATTAGCGGTTTTAATGCAAACTTACACATAGCCCATACGCCTTTTAAATTGGTTTCAATAACTCGATCAAATTGTGTTTCACTCATTCTTAACATTAATGTATCATCGGTAATACCTGCGTTATTAATTAAAGCATCAAGTCTCTGATACGTGTTGAGTGTGGTTTGAATTAATTTTTCTGCTTCTGCTAATTTACTCAAGTCTGCTTGAACTGCCATCGCTTGGCCACCCATGCTTTGAATTTGCTTGACTAAATCCTCAGCTGCTTGAGCGGAGGAATGGTAATTTACAACAACGGCAAAACCATCTTTGGCAAGTTGTAAACTAATTGCTAAACCAATCCCAGTCGCGCCACCAGTTACAATTGCCACTTTTTTGACTTGATTCATGCGAGTAGCTCCTTCAACAAGGGTAAATCATGTTGACCATTATATGAAATAACTTTAGCATCTGGAAGTATCTTTTTCACTAAACCTGCAAGGACTGTACCGGGACCAATTTCAATAAAAGTATCAATCTGTTGTGTTGATAAGTAGCGAATGGAATTTTCAAATTGCACGGAAGATTGAACTTGTTGCACTAAATAGTTGGTAAGGTCTTTCAGTTGAGAAAGTGGTTTACCAGTCCAATTAAAAATCATAGGAACTTGACTTGGTTGAAACCGTATCGTTTGAAAGGCATTCGATAATTGTTGAGCAGCGCTGGCCATCAAGGGTGAATGGAAGGCACCCGATACATTTAGGGGAATCGCTCGTTTTGCGCCATTGGCTGTGGCTAATGCCATCACCTCTTTAACAGCGAGTTCATGACCAGAAATGACCAGTTGTCCCGGGCAATTATAGTTGGCGATAATGACTTGATGATGAGGTTTATTTACCTTTAAACAAAGTGACTCTAACACTGGTGTTGGCAAACCAATAATCGCGGCCATGGTTCCTGGATTCGTTCGACTTGCCGCCGCCATAGCGTTAGCACGAATTTGAATTAAACCCAAGGTAGCGGCCAAATCAAGATGACCTGCAATGTGCAATGCCGTATATTCTCCCAAAGAGAACCCAACCAAATATTGTGGTTGAATCGGAAATAAATGTTGCAATTGTCGGTAATATAAAAGCGAAGTTGCCAGTAAAGAAGGTTGGGTATATTCTGTTTGATTTAATCCAGGCATTTGTCCGCTTAAAAGACTTTTTAAATCAAATGAAAGATGTTGTTGAATTTTTTTGTAATAATCAAGCAAGATTGGCGTTTCTTCAATTGCAGATAACCCCATGCCAACGGATTGTGCACCTTGTCCCGCAAATAACACTGCCAATTGTTTCATAAGTTAATTAAAGCTCCACCCCATGTTAAACCGGCACCAAATCCAACCAGCATCAATTTACTGCCTGGCTGTAGTGGATTTGACTCAACATACTCATCAAGGGCAATAGGAATCGAAGCTGCGGAAGTATTACCATAATGTTCAAGATTTAAGAAAAATTTATTTAAAGGTAATTTTTTTAAATCTGCAACGCCTTCAATGATTCGATAATTGGCTTGGTGGGGAATAATTTTGGTCACCATATCCAAGCGACTACCGTCGAGTTCCAAGAGGCGGTTAATGGATTTTTCAATTGCATTAATGGCAAATTTAAACACTCGCCTACCTTGCATTCTTAAGACTTCTTTCACTGATAATACATCTTCCATATCGCCTTCAGAGGCGGTATAAAATGAGACGGTTTGATGGGATTGACCCCGACCAATTAAGAGTGCACCAGCGCCATCACCAAATAAAATACAGGTATTACGATCGGTATAATCCATGATTTTGGTAAGCGTTTCTGCACCGATGATAAGAATATGTCTGTATTTTGGGCTGTTCAATAATGCTGCTCCAACTTGTAAAGCATAAACAAACCCTGTACAAGCGGCATTGATATCAAAGCAGGTGATATCTCTGTGATTAAGACCTAAACGAGCTTGAACCACTGCAGCCATGCTCGGAGACGCAAAATCTGGGGTAATGGTTGCAACAATAATCGCATCGATTATTTCTTTATCAAATTTTGCTTTTTGAATGGCGTTCAAGGCTGCTTGATAAGCTAAATCAGCCGTGGTTTCTCCGTCAACCTTATGACGGGTTTTAATGCCGGTATGCGTAACAATCCATTCATCGGTGGTGTCAACCATTTTTTCTAAGTCAGCATTGGTAATTAAACCTTTAGGAACATATTTACCAGTGCCGATTAGTTTAATGGTTAACTTATTTTCCATGATTTTTCTCCAGGGTTGCTTCTTCAAATATTCCAAAAGCTCTGAATTTCTTTTCGCGATTTTTTAATAAAGTTTCTGGTGACAACTTTAATAATTGTTTTAGATATTTTTGCAATAAAATTCTCAGTTGAGAAAGTGTAAAATGAACATCCTCATGGAAGCCACCTTTAACTTCTGGAACGATGCCATCTATGATACCAAAAGATAATAAATCATCAGCGGTTAATTTCATTAATGCCGCTGCGGCTTTGGCCTTGGTAGAATCTTTAAATAAAATGGAGGCAAATCCTTCTGGCGAAATAATCGAGTAAACGCTATTTTCCAGCATGAGTAATGTATCCGTAACCCCTATTGCTAATGCGCCACCGGATCCACCTTCCGAAAGAACAATGCCTATTAACGGTGATTGAATCGCAATCATCTCAAATAAATTAAAGGCAATCGCTTGTGCTTGGCCACGTTCTTCCGCGCCAATGCCAGGATAGGCTCCTGGAGTATCAATGATTAAAACAATGGGGCGATGAAATTTTTCAGCTTGTTTCATTAGTCTTAAAGCTTTTCGATAACCCTCTGGATGAGGCATCCCAAAATTTCTCGCTATCTTTTCATCAGTAGATGAACCTTTTTCTTGGGCAATAATCGTAACGGCCTGACCCATAAAAGTTGCTAAACCACCAATTAAAGAGGTATCATCACCAAATTGACGATCACCGTGTAATTCAATAAAATCAGGAAAAAGATGTTTGATGATAAAAGTAGCGGTCGGGCGTTTTGGATGACGCGCCAATCGTACCTTTTCCCAAACTTTTTCTTCGATATTACTCACGTGTTTGTTCTCCGTTGCTGCCGTGGAATCTTAATAATTGGATTAATGATTGTTTTAATTGTTTACGTTCAACGACAAGATCAACTTGACCATGCTTTAACTGAAATGCTGCCGTTTGAAATCCCTCCGGCAAATCTTGTTGAATGGTTTGTTTAATCACCCGTGCGCCCGCAAAACCGATTAAGGCACCTTGTTCAGCAACAATTACATCACCAAGAGAGGCATAACTTGCCGCCACACCACCGGTGGTAGGATGGGTTAATACTGAAATAAACAATCCACCTGCTTTGTCAAATTTTTTTAGGGCAGCGGAGGTCTTTACCATTTGCATTAACGATAAAATTCCTTCTTGCATTCTTGCCCCACCACTCGCAGAAAAAATGATGAGGGGTAAGTGTTCTTTTTCCGCATATTCAATTAAGCGGGTGATTTTCTCACCGACCACTGAACCCATCGACCCCATCATAAAAAAAGAATCAAGAACGCCGATTGCAACAGGTAGACCTTGCATCAAAGCCCGACCAGAAATAAAGGCTTCGGCTTGTCCAGTGCTTTTTTTGGAAATAGCTAGTTTTTGATCATATTCAGGCATTGAAAGGGGATTTTTAGAATGTAATTGAGCATCCATTTCAGTAAAAGATTGTGGATCCGTGACCAATTGAATCCGATCCCTAGCATTTAAGCGGAAATGAAATTGGCAATGAGGACAAACTGATAGGTTTTCCACGAGAGCTTTTTGGTAGATGGCAGAGTGGCATTGTTCACATTCAATAAATAAACCATCAGGAATATCGATTTGATTCTTGGGAATCGGTTTCTCGGCAACTTTTAAAAAAGTGCGAAGTTTAGGTTTTTGTTTTGCAAAAATATCACTCATGCATGTCCTTTATCCGTTCGAGGAATCTTGCAACAAATCCTGTATCTACATTACCGGATATAAATTCTTGGGTGTGAAGCAATGAGTAATGAAATTCAATGTTTGTGGTGATTCCATCAACCATGAATTGTTCAAGAGCGACGAGCATTTTTCGAATCGCTTCTTTTCTGGTTGGGGCATGAACAATCAATTTGGCAATCATCGAATCATAATAAGGCGGTACTTCGTAACCGGGGTAAATATGGGTATCGATTCTTACGCCGATACCTCCAGGCATAATTAATTGATTGATTTTACCTGGGGCTGGTCGAAAGTTAGCTTTGACATCTTCTGCGTTAATTCTGCATTCAATCGCATGACCAGTAAGTTTGATTTGTCGTTGAGTAAAGGGTAATTTCTTACCTAAGGCAATTTTAATTTGTTCTTTTACAAGGTCAATCCCAGTAATGAATTCAGTAACGGGGTGTTCAACCTGGATTCGCGTATTCATCTCAATAAAATAATAATTTAAGTTTTTATCAACGAGAAATTCGATGGTTCCGGCGTTCACATATCCTACAACTTTAGCAAGCTTAACTGCTGCTTCACCCATCTTCTTACGTAAACGACTATCCACAACAGGCGAAGGTCCTTCTTCGACCATTTTTTGATTTCTTCTTTGTAAAGAGCAATCTCTTTCTCCCAAATATACGCAAGAACCATGACTATCGCATAAAACTTGGATTTCAATATGCCTAGGATTTTCAATATATTTTTCAACATACAAATTTTTATCACCAAAACTCGCTTCTGCTTCCATCGAAGTACGATCAAAAACATCCCTAAATTCTTTTTCCGATCGAATAATGGAAATACCGCGACCACCACCACCAGAAGTGGCTTTAATCATGACTGGAAATCCTACTTTTTTTGCGACCTCTAGACCTTCTTCAAGGTTCTCAACAATACCTTCTGAGCCTTCAATAACAGGAACCCCTGCTTTTCGGGCAATGACTTTTGCAGAAGCTTTATCACCAATTTGTCTTATTGCATTGGCAGATGGACCAACAAATTTTAATCCACAACTTGCAACGATTTCGGCAAACTGCTCATTTTCAGATAAAAACCCATAACCAGGGTGAATAAGCGTTGCGCCTGATGCAACGGCAGCAGAAATGACACTATTGATATTTAAGTAACTATTTTTGGATCTTGCTTCGCCAATACAAATGGATTCATCAGCTAATTTTACTGCCATCGTATCACGATCAGCCGTTGAATACACAGCAACGGTTGGAATTGAAAGTTCCTTGCAGGCTCTAATGACCCGCACTGCTATCTCCCCGCGGTTTGCGACGAGAAGTTTTTCTGCCATATTTACTCCTGTGGTCGAATTGAAATAACGACTTGGTTGAAGCCAACCACGTCACCATTTTTACAATTAATTTTTTCAACCACACCGGAGAAAGGGGAAGCAATTTCATTCATAATTTTCATTGCTTCAACTATACATACCGTTTGGCCCTTGTTCACACGTTGACCAATTTTTACAAATGGCTCAGAAGTCGGTGAACTCGCTGCATAATAAGTCCCAACTAAAGGAGAGGTCACGTCTTTTAATAAAATATCTTCTGTGGGTTTGTTAGCGACGTTGGTTTGGTCCTTTAAATTAACGTTGGGAGGTAAAATTTTTGGTTCATTTACAACCACAGTCTTAGGTTGTGAGTTGATGGTTTCTTTTAACTTGGAAAGGGAAAGTTTAAAATTACCATCTTCAATCGTCATGGTAGTTAATTTAGACGACTCAAAATATTTAATTAAGTCTTGAACCTTTTTAAAATCCATAAAAATTACTTAACTTTGGGTTTTATAAAGTTAACAATATCGCCAATCGTTTTAAGTTTTTGAGCTTCATCATCTGCGATTTTGACCTTAAATGTGTCTTCTAATTCCATTATCAATTCTACCGCATCAAGTGAATCTACATTGAGATCTTCTCTTAGACGAGTTGTAATATTGACTTTATCTGGTTGGACTTTAAATTTCTTTGCAACAACTTCGCGAATTTTTTCTAAAACCATAGCAAGGTCTCCTTTAATGTATGACCCTATGTTATCACTCCACTTGATTATGTCAAGTCTCCTGAAAATCGCAAAAACTATCGATTGAACATTCAAAAATTAAGAATTCTAATTGATACTTATGACAATTATGTTAAAATAATCAAGAAAAGAGGTCTCTATGGCTAATATTAAATCTCAAACGAAACGAATCGAAACAAATCGCAAAGCGGAAGAACATAATTTCACATTTAAGGCAAGTATGAGAACAGCAATCAAGAAAACCAAAGCCCTTTTGGTAAAAAAAGACCTTGATGGTGCTAAATTAGCTTTAAATCTGGCAATTAAACTGATTGATAAATCCGTGGCACATGGTATTCAAAAATCTCAAACTGCCTCCAGACAAAAGTCTAGATTAATGAGTTATTTTAATCTTCAATCCAAGACCCTATCACAATAGTTTTGGTTAACTTTAACCTCAACTTGTTGTAAAATTATTTTAATGAAAACTAAATTGGTTTCTCCCTCTAAAGATGGTTATTTCATGCCTGCCGAGTTTTCACCACATGATGGAACCTTAATGCTGATGCCATACCGTGGCGATGTTTGGCGTAACCAAGCTAAGGAAGCCCAAGAGGTTTTCTTGAAAATTGCCAAAGAGATTGCTAAGTTTGAACCTGTTTTTATCGGTGTTCATTCCTCGATATGGGGACAATTTGAGAAAAATAAGTCAAAAAACATTGTTTTTTTTCAAATTGACTACAATGATGCTTGGGTTCGGGATACAGGTCCGACCTTTATCAAGAATAAATTAGGTGAATTTAGAACGATTGACTGGGAATTCAATGCTTATGGTGGAAAAGACTTTGGCTTATATGCCCCTTGGGATCTCGATGACGCTTTAGCACAAAAGCTTTCAACACGCTATGCATTAGACACCTATCGCACCGATGCTTTCGTCATGGAAGGTGGTGCTTTTCATGTCGATGGTGAAGGTTTGGTCATGGCAACAGAATATAACTTACTTCATAAAGGCCGAAACCCTAAATTAACTAAGAAGCAAATAGAAACAAAACTTTTGGAGATGTTAGGCGGCAAAAAGATGATTTGGTTACCTCGCGGAATTTATAATGATGAAACAAAAGAGCATGTTGATAATGTTGCCACGTTTATCGCTCCTGGACACGTTTTGGTGGCAGAAGCCGTTGATCCCAGAGATGCTCAGCAACCGCTTTCTCAAGCTACATTATTAGCCTTAAAAGCGCAAACTGATTTAGATGGCAAACCTTTAAAAATCACCACTGTCGTGATGCCAAAAGCGATTCATCGAACCTATTTTGAATCTGCAGGTTTGACACCAACATCTACGAGTAAAAATCGGCCCATGAATGAAAGACTTGCAGCTTCTTATCTGAATTTGTATTTTGTAAATGGCGCTGTCATTGTTCCTAAGTTTAATCAAAAAACCGATGATATTGCCCTTCAACAAATCAAAGAAGCGTTGCCAGGTCGAAAAGTCATTATGCTAGATACCAAAGAGGTGCTTCTCGGTGGCGGCAATATTCATTGTATTACTCAACAAATTCCTAAAGGGGTTTTATAATCATGCGTCAAGTTACCGTTAGTGCTATTCAAATGGCAATGACTGAAAATCATCAACAAAATATTGATATTGCGACTGGTTTTGTTAAACAAGCAGCAAAAAGTGGTGCCAATATTATTTTACTTCCTGAACTTTTCATGAGTAAATACTTTTGTCAGATTGAAAATTATGATCATTTCTTATTAGCAAAGACTTTTGAAAATAATTCAGACTTGAAATACTTTCAAAACCTTGCGAAGTCTTTAAACGTTGTTCTTCCCATTTCCTATTTTGAACGTGCCAATCAAGTGTTCTTTAATTCAATTGCCATCATCGATGCCGATGGTTCGATCTTGGGCCAATATCGAAAAATGCATATTCCCACTGGTGAATCTTATCAAGAAAAGTTCTATTTCACCCCTGGCGATACACCATTACAAGTTTTTAAAACCAAATTTGCCAACATCGGCGTTGCCATTTGTTGGGATCAATGGTTCCCAGAAGTTGCTAGAATTCTTGCCCTTGAAGGTGCGGAAATTCTTTTATATCCAACGGCAATTGGTTCCGAACCAACGTTACCGATTGATTCGCAGCCTCACTGGCAACATACGATGATGGGGCATGCTGCGGCAAATCTGACCCCATTAATTGCAGCCAATCGGATTGGCAAAGAAACATATGGTCAACATCATATGACCTTTTACGGTACGAGTTTTATTGCAAATTATGATGGATCCATCCTGCAACAAATGGATCGATTAAAAAGTGGTTTTATTCAAAAAACATTTGATTTAGAAGCGATCGATAAGATGCGTTATTCTTGGGGTGTATTTCGAGATCGCCGTCCCGGTATGTACCAACGCTTACTCAAGAAGTAGGTTTGGTAAAATTGACCAACCACCAACTTAAGGCCTCCACTTTATCTTGGCGGCCTTTTTTAATCCGGTCATCAAGTTGATCTAAGCTAAGTAAAATTTGATTGATTCTTTTTAGAGGAAAGCGTTTTTTTGCTTGGGACATTAAACGAATTCTAAATTCATGAATTTTTAAAGTTTGACTAATTTTAAAGGTGTCGAGTCCTTGATCAAGTAAATAACAAACTTTAGCAAACAACTGAAAATGTTTTCCTAACATACTAATCAAAACCGTTGGTTCAATTTGCAGCACCATAAAATCTTGGTATATCTTTAATGCTTGTTTGAGATTTTCTGCCATGATTTGATTGGTTAATTCAAAAACATTATCCTCAAGATTGGGTTTAACCATTAAATCAATGGTTTTTTCCTCAATTGTTGATCCATAAACAATTAACTTATGAATCTCTTGATAAAGGCGATCGACATCGGGATAAGTTGAAGCTAATAACTTTGATAAGGCTTTTGAGCTTATCGTTGCACCTAAAGACTTTATCCAATCTTGAGCAAGGATTAAAGCCTGATCTTTTGATGGTATTTCAAGATGCTGCCAATCATGGTTTTTAATGATTAGTTTTGCTAAGGTTAGTCTTTCATCAATCTCACCTTGATATAAGAAGATTAAATCCACATCAAGATTCTTTTGTTTAAGAAAATTTTCTAAAGCTTCTTCATCTTCTTTTTTTTGGCTGGATTGACGAAGAGTTGTTTTTCCAAAAAAAGATGGTTGAGAAATAATCGTTAATTTTTTTTCAGACCATAAACTCGGTTGGAGAATTTGCGATAACCATGTTGAAATTGAAATGGATGAACCGTCCATTTTTTCAATCAAGGTTGTTGGGTCAACCTTATTTAAATAAGCCTGAAGTGTTTGGTTAATCAATTGGAAAGACGGTGAACTTATCAATAAAATCATACCTATATATTACACGTTTGGTAACGAATTGTCCCCTCAATATCGGTCCGTCTAATTTTAATTTTTAACATTTGCATTCGAGTTAATACCTCTGGATGAGGATGTCCATATCGATTTCCACCACCAAGAGATATTACTGCTTCTTTAGGTTTAATTTGAGTTAAAAAATCTATTGAACTAGAAGTGTTGGATCCATGATGCCCTATTCTTAAAATGTTCGCGGTTAAATGAGGGTAATAACGTTGAATATATGCTTCAGTTTGGATGGTCGCGTCCCCCATCACCAACCACTGACAATCCTGCATTTGAATACCCAACACCAATGAGCGTTCATTATCTTCCACAAGTTGCTGATGGAAGTGCTGGTAATTTTGAATCGTCAACTTTCCCAATTTAATTTTGTTAAAGAGAGTTGTTATCACGGTGCGAACACGAAAGGATTCGAGTAATGAATCCATCGCGCCATCATGATCAAAATCGGGATGTGTAATCACCAGGTAATCTAAGTAGCGTATATTTAACTTCTTAAAAAAAGGAATAAGGACTTCTTTTGCCATGTCAAAATGCCTAACACCTCCCGTATCGATTAACATGGTTTTACCTAAGGAAACGATTAAGGTTGCATCCCCTTGGCCGACATTGATAAAAAAAACTTCAGAGATCAAATAGTTCTTCAAACCACTCGTTTGGATGATGATGAACATCATTGCCGTCATGAGTAATTTTGCGCGATAGAAATTTAACTTTAACCACGTCGTTATACCAATCAAAATCCCAAGCAAAATGAAGATTGTCTGCATCCATTGATTGACCTCTCCACCAAACCATTCACCTTTGATTAAAGATATATGATTTAATAACGTGACCCATTGATGCGTGATGGAAACTAATCCCGGCATTGAAAATCCGAAATAAAGATAAAACAACCAAAAGGGAAACAGCACACTATGGACTGCTGATAAAGGCAAAAACCATATGATGGAAATATTAAAAATGCTGCCTTCTTTAAACCACCCATAAACGATGCCAACAACCAGAAACGCTAACCAGCGTTTCCATGAATACAGCCGTGGAAATAAACGGATAAAAAACATCGTCCATATTTGATAAACTAGGTACACAAAAGTGCTTTCTTGTAGCCAAATAAAGGGATGAATCCAACTTTGAATGGAAACCACAATTACTTTCAATAAACTTGTATTTTTTTTCGGATTCATGAACCGGATTAATTCAATGCCATAAACTCGGATCATGCCAAATTGTCTTAAATTCATCAATAGAAATGGGAAGAAAACAATCAGTCTGAGCAAGCGACTACCATCTTCGGATAGTTTTAATTTTAATATTTTATCCATCCATCGATTCGTTAAATAAAAACCCAATCCAGAATATTGGACAACTTCAAAAAGATCGGTTTTAATGCTACTAGTTTCCCACTTCCTTTTCCATAAAAGTTGAGTCACGAATGCTTGAATGGTTGAATCAAGTTCTCTTAATCGCTCCTCGATTCCTTGGTCAAACCGAAAAGGAAAACGAAATCCAAGATGCAGTTGATTGACATTCATCATCCCAGCGACGCCTCTTTGTTTAAGGTAATCTGGAAAACTAAACAAGCCTTCATAGGTCGTCATCCTGAAAGGACTAATAGACCCTTGAATCCATAAAATATCACCCCAGTGTGTCTTTACATTCGATTCTAATTCTAGATAGTAGGCTTCAATACCGTTATGAATGATTGCCCAACTTTGGCGTTGGTCAATAACAAGGTAGTAACTTTGATTCGATGCAAAGATGAGTTGACGTGCAACGGTTAACGATAAGAAACTTAATATATAGATGCATAACCATTTCATCATTACTGGAATTTTGAACGATAAATAAATGCAAATAAGAAATAAAATGAACCAGCTAATGAATTGTCGTTCAAAGACTGTGAGGTGAAAGACTAAAATTGCTAAGATAAATGCCCAATATTTCAAAGTAAATGGATGTAATTCTTGATTCTTGTAAACGTCGATTGACCAATGCCTGGAACCTCCATAATTTGCTCTAAGTACTGAAATAATCCTTGGTTTTGACGATAATCAACAATCGCGTCAGCGAGACTCGTTCCAATATTTGAAAGCGTCATGAGATTGGTTTCCGAAGCAGAATTAATCCCAACTTTGACAAGCGCGGTCGTTCCACAAACATCATTAGGATCATAAGCAGGGGCAATATAATAATGGAAATTTTCAATCAGTGATGTGCTGATATGAAAGGCATTTTCATCAGCATTAGTTGTTGCTCCGCCTGCTAATTCGATTAAATCTCCTAGCGTTTTATCTTTTTGAATAATGTAAGTTCCTGGTTTTTGAATTTCACCTG
>JBEDAR010000085.1:0-10025 GCA_041177725.1 Bacillota bacterium
GAAGCAATATCAGAGAATACAACACCGATGGTCCAAGTATGTTCTGCTTTAAGAATCCGGGCAGAATGACTGGCAACATAACCTAACGTTTTAGCGCGATCTAAAACACGCTTTCTTGTTGCTTCTGAGACACTTCCTTTATCATTTAAAATTTTACTGACAGTTCCAGGAGACAGAGAAAGATCGGCTGCAAGTTCGTGAATGGTTAATTTATGACCTTTATTTTTCATCCCAAATGATTGTGGCAATCGATTTTCCATCTAATGAAAATGTTTGCCAAGTTCCTTTATGCTGGATCGAGAAAACGTGAACGAGTGGACTTGCATTCAATAAGACTACCACTTGTTGTTGATCGGGACGAAGATAAGCAACGCCTTGAACGCCATCAGGAAGACTTGATTCCAAGGCAATCCGTTTGGATTGAGGTGGAATAAATTTAGAAAAATGACCAATCGCGTAGTAGGTACTATTTTTAATGATGGTTTGGTTTCGGCGATCAAACAGAATCGGCGCATCGCAAAAATTACCAACGTGGTTAGGACCACCTTGCTCATTTAACACTAAATTCCAATCAATAAATCCTTCGTTTCCTTGTAAAAAATCACCGATAATATTGCGAGCATAACGTTCACCTGTATCCCAAACACCTGGACGAGGTCCACCTTCAATACATCCTTCTGTAAATAGTAGATGCTTATCAGGGAATAATGCTTTTGTTTTTCCTACGTTTTCAAATTTTTCCTCACCGTACCAATGAAAGGCAGTACCCCACACAAATTGACTCGCTTGGGGATCTGCATAGATGGGACTAACGCGTTCAATCATGATGTCACGATTATGGTCCCAAACCAGTAATTTGATTTGATCCTTGAAATGTTTTTGTAGTAAGGGTCCTAAATGAAATTTAATAAAATCGCGTTCTTGTTCTGGGGTATATAAACAAGAATCCCAAACTTGTTTTGCCGCCGGTTCATTTTGAACGGTGACACCCCAAGGTTGAATACCTTCTTTATGGAGAGCTTGAATAAACTTGATATAGTATTGTGCCCAAAGCGATTGATAGGCTGGTTTTAAAACCCCACCATGATTCATTTGTTGATTATCCTTCATCCATCCAGGTGGTGACCAAGGTGAAATCAAAATCTTAAGATCTTTTTGTTTTGCTAATATTTTTTTAAGGATGGGTAATACATACCAAGATTCTCTGGCAATGGAAAACGTCGATAATGAGGTGTCTTGATGATCAACATACGAATAATTGCCTAAAGCGAAATCGCTTGAATTCATGTGTATACGAGTAAAGTTATAAGCCAAACCTTCTGAGGAAAAGTATAAATTTAATAAGGTTTGAATCAATGATTCATCATGATTTTCTTTAATGGTATAAGCAGCGGCCTCGGTTAAGGAACCGCCAAAACCTAAATGAGTTTGAAAGGTTTTCTTGGGGTTAATTTTTAAAACTGTGCCTGTAGATGATGCACTTGATTTCGTCGTTTGAAGAGACCACCTTGCCCCAGCAGCTGAACTATGGATAATTTTCATTCTTGGTACACCTCTATTTTTTCAACATCCATCACATAAGGCATATCCATTTCTTCGATTTTGCCACCCCATGTGCCACCAACGGCGATGTTGATGATTAAATAATAAGGTTTATCAAATGGCCAACTTTCGACTGAATCTCCAGGTTTTTTCTCAAACGTCACATAGTGAATATCATCAATAAAAAAACTGATACCTTCTGGGCGCCAAATCATTTTATAGTCATGAAACCCTTCCATAATGCCTGGAATCTTTTGAAATTTTGTTCGCTGCGTGCGAATAATATGATTATGCAATTGCGAATGCAAACTAAAATGCATCACTTCGGGATCATGACCTACCATTTCTAACAAATCAATTTCCCCACATAGCGGCCATTTTACGTCACCAATGTCGTGACCTAAAAACCAAATTGCCGGCCAAGAACCTTTGCCTTGTGGAAGTTTTGCCCGGGCAATAAAAGTTCCATATTGCCATTCTTTTTTATCTTTTGTATTCATCCGTATTGATTGGTAACGACATTTACTCAATGTTGGATTAAGATCGGCAATCACTCTTAAACCTTGTTTCGTGATTTGTAAGTTCTTCGGTGAATCAACATAGCATTGCCGTTCATCATTGAACCACTTTTCACCCACTTCAAGATTCCAAACCTCACGATTGAGTGTTTTGAAGGTTTCTTTAAATACAAGTTTACGATGTGCTTTCAACATAGATTTAACCTCCAAAGTTAAAGGTAATCGCATCAGATAGAGGCGAAGTTCTGCCAACAAAATCAATTGCCTCAACTTGAACTTGGTAACTACGATTCTCTAATCCAACGAAGGTATATTGATTGATTTTCGCTTCTCGATATTTCACACCATCTAAATAAATGGCATAGTGACTCACCCATGTGTCATCGCTTGGACGATTCCAATGAATGGTATTGTTTAGTTGTGAAGTTGCAAGTGCCGTTGGTTTTTCAGGATTGGTGAAATCATGAAGCGCATAATCCCATTGATATAAGCGCAGATAATCAATTTCTAAGATGGTGGGAAAAGCCAGTGAATCAATCCCTTGGACGCCACCCCAACTTCCGCCAATCGCTAAATTGATAATGAAATAAAATTCTTCTTGAAATGGAAACACATCGTCATGGGGTACGTCTTGATTGAATTGGGGAACATATCGATAGATCCCATAAGGATTGCCCTCAACAAACATGCGAATTTCTCCAGGCAACCAAATCATCTCGTATTCATAGAATTGATTTTCAGGATTAACCAAGACCCTTGAATCACTGGGATTATTGTTTTTTGTATGATTAAATTTGGTCGTATGCGTTGCTGAAAAGACAGTTCCTGGATCGTAACCTACATATTCTAAAATATCGATTTCACCACTATTGGGCCATTGACCGAAGCGATTGAATAATGGCAGCATCCAAACTGCAGCCCAAGTTCCCCTTCCTGCAGGCATTTTTGCTCGGAAAGTAACTCGTCCAAATTGTGGATTAACCTTATAACGTGAATTGATTCGACCACTGGTGTATTGCTTGCCTAAATAATTTTCTTTTTTAGCGGTAATTTTTAAAGTGCCATCACTCACCGAAATATTTTCTTGACGATAATATTGAGCTTCTTGATTGCCACCACCATCGCCATTCACTTCTACATTCCAATGTTCGGTATTGAGTGAATCTCCGTTAAATTCATCCGTCCACGTACAAACCCATTGATTATCAATGGTTTGAACGCCACATCCTTCTACAGCGGTTAAGGGTAGTAAACCATTAGGCACACCACTTGATGAAGAGGAACTAACGCTAGGATTGACACAAGCGGTCACGGTGAAGACTAAAAAAGTAAAGGGCCATATTTTTTTCATCTTATTCTCCTGTGATGCCTGTTTTATCAATGCTTTGTGTAAATAATTTTTGTCCAAAGAAATAAAGTAATAATAGGGGTAAGATGGTCAACATATTTCCCGATAATAAAATCGCTTCATTCAACTCTGCCCCAGGTGTACCTGGAGGAAAAATAGTTTCATAGGAAGATCGGAACGCTTGTAACCATAAGGGTAATGTAACTTTATCACCTACATACAAACCGGTGATGAAAGATTCATTCCAATACCAAACAAAACTAAATAAGAACACAATCACAAACGATGGAATTGCTAATGGGAGAATAATCGTTCGGAAAATTCTTAATTGGCCGGCACCATCCACTTCTGCAGATTCAATGAGAATGCCAGGAATCGTTCGATAAAAAGTATAGAAGATCAGAATATAAATCGCTGCATTAATCCCTTGACCTGTCATCGCCGGTAATAACATAGCCCACTCGGTAGAAATAATGTCTAGTTCCCTAAAAATCAGCATATTCGCTACCATCGTCACTTGTTGCGGAAGAATAAACGTTGCTAGCATAATCGCGAAGAATAAGCGTTTGAAGGGAAAGTCAAAACGGGCAAATCCATAACCAATCAAAGCACTTGATAAGGTGGCGCTGACACTGACTTTGAGGACATACACTGTGGAGTCAATCAAGGATTGTGGCAAGCTCAGCACTTGAAAAGCACGCTCATAGTTTTCCCACATGAGGACCGTGGGAATCCACTGCACACCAGGATTGATTAAATCATCAACCGATTTCAAACTGTTGATCAACATAAACAGTAATGGATATAAATAAATGTAACTAAAACTAATCAGCAATACATAAATTACAAATTTATATAACAAACCATCTGTTAAAGTTTTACCCAACCAAACTTTTTTCAACTTTTGTTGTTGCGATATCGGTAAGAGTGAGGAAAGTTTCATTTTAATTTTCCTCGCTTTTCTCTGGTTAAACTCGTAAAGACCAAGATTAAGATCACCATCAATAAAAAGTAAACCCAAGCCATCGCCGCTGCATAACCATATCCAAACCAAAAGGCAGAATCAGGCGCACCTACAAGCATATGGGTTCTCGTTAAATCTAAAATGCCGCCAGGTTCAACAAATAAAGACATCGATACTACCACGTATACAATGGAAATACCTGTAAACGGCATTAAGGATGGTAAAGTAATTTTCCAGAATCGCATCCACGGGGAAGCTCCATCCATACTCGCAGCTTCATATAAACTCGGATCGATTTTTTGTAATCCGGCTAAATAAATGAGGATAGGAATCCCAGCATACCAAAGAATTAGCAGCATGGAATTAATCACCGTTGTTAATGGGTCAGCAAGGAATTCGGGTAAATTATTGACGATGTAACTATAAATACCACTTGCTTGTAAATTAGGTAAGGTGATGGCGCTTTGGGCATTCAGTTCATTGATGACGGGTCCAGTGGAAATAATCACAGGAAGGAAAAAAACCGTTCGCCATAAACTTTTCGTTTTGATTGGCATGTTGACTAGGACGGCGATGATGATCGAAAAAACGATAATAATTGGCACTGCAACCAACATACGCCCAAGATAATTGGTATAAGCCGGCACTAACGTTTGACTCCGGAAAATATTCAAATAATTGGTAAAACCAATAAAGGTGGTAATCACCCCTTCTTGAAGGTTGTAGTAAGCTTCATGGAAACTTAAATAAAAAGAATAACCTAAAGGATATAAGGTAAAAATCGAAATACCAATCAGCCAAATCAAAATAAAGAGATAACCATAAAAAGCGTGGCGACGTTTTCTAGTAATGCGAATAGTAATGAAAGAAAAGATCTTAACGGTGTTACCGATTTCTTGATAAATAAAATTATGCCTCAAGCGATAAAATATGCGATTTAACTTGGGTTGAATATGCGATTGGTAGAATCGACTTGCTTTGTTATAAATATCCAAAAACATTTTTAACATTTGCTTGATGAGAGATGGACGCTTTGCGTTCATAACACCACCTCATAATCTAAAGCATTAATGGTGATTTCATCAACGTTTACAGGTGTAGAACGATAATTGATATAAAGGGTCACACCATTATCATATTCCACACGACTAACACCGGTTTCTAAAATCGTTCGATTGATGACCTTTGCGCCGAGGATTGGATCCAGTGCCGTCGCGACATACGCATAAACATCGCGTATGTCTGTTTTGAAGTCTGCATAAGCAGTGGTGAAATACTTATTACTGTAGGTGTAACGTAATTCACTGCTTGGTTTTTCTGTAAGTACATAACTCGGATTAACGGCAAAATCAATCATTTGCAGTAAGCGTTCTTTCCCTAGGGCATTAAAGTTTAAATAAGGAGTGAAGGTTGGAATATAACCTTTCAAAACATAAGGTAATAACGGTACTAAGTCAGTAAACAAATCGAGTTGACTATTGGTAATCGGCATATCAAGATAGTGTTGTAAATAAGGAAACATGTAGGCAGAGGGGCGGTCCATCGCTGAAGCTGATAACGAAGCAGCCATCGTGGTGACCGTATCAAGGGTTTCTGTTCGATTGAATCTTTCATCATCATAGTAACTATATAAAGTGTTTCCTAAAGATGGAAAGGCAAAACCAGAAAAACCTAAATCCAATATCGCTTGACGATCACGATTCAATTTTTGCGCGGCGATGGAAGGATAAAGATAATATTCATTGATGGGTTGATTATCGAGACGATTGAGGCGATAACTCATTTTCAATTTTGAAAAATTTCTTGCTACATCTCGATTAAATTCTACCCGTGAAGATAATTCACTGCTCACTAAATAATCTTGTTCAAGATAAAGATAATCGTCATCGGCAATCACATCTTCGATGACATCGATTAAACCCTGACGATCTGGCAAATTAAAGTAATAAGGTTGGCGATACGATAGTCCATCTCCCGACCATCCTTTCAGCACAATTACTTGTTCTTCCATGCCATCATCCACCAATTGATCACGGATGTTTTGAATATCAGTCATGGAGGTCATGGTCAATCTAGATGTACCAAAGAAGGTCGGTTCTTGCTCATGAATGAGCATCGCTACGTGCATGGGTGTTTGGGTGGGCTCAAGTGTACGAAGGGCTTGACGAGCCTCAAGATTGGTTTGATAAGATTGGGCGATGCCAACATAATTCGCTTGATCATTTTTTAATACATGATAGGTACCTTGATATGGTTGGGTGACCATTTCTTGTGGTAAAACATCTTGACCATCACCGGCGCGATTGATGATATTTCTAAAAATACGGCGGACGTTATAGCGATTGGTGATGCGATGGTATCTTGTATTTCGACCCCAAAAATTGGCGAGTAGCGTTGCATGTTCTGCCCCAGACTCAATCTCATGATAAAAACCAATGCGATCGACTTGATGAATCATCCCATAAATGGGCAATGATAAATCGGCAATGGAAGGTCGAAGATACCCCAAATCGGACCCGAAGTAATCGGATTGATACGTTTTATCAAATCGTTGATTGGTTCTTACTAAGGCGCCCACACCATCTGGTATGACCACATAACCCGGATAAACATCCTCACGTGCGGAACCAAAATAAGGGAAGAATTGTAACCCTAGTAAACGATATTGGTCGTTGGTTTCTTGAACCGTTGTCGGATCAAACTGAACCGTAAAACCATTAGTGGTCAGAGCGATATTAATTTCAAATTCAAAACCGTAATTAATGACATTAATTGAAGTTTTGAATGAGCTGGCATTAATCTCAGAAGTTGTCACTTGCACACGATTACGTTGGTAGCTATTGGTTTCCAATACATATGGTTGAGTCCAGTCAATATTATCTAAATCCTGAGACCCATTCGTTTGATAACTGGCATCAGCGATGGTATATAACGATTCAACTTTTATCGCACTGCTACTAATATTATTCGTGCGAATGGATTCGATCCATAATCCAGAATTCATCAAATTACGATTGGCCGTATTATCTTCTCTTGTTTCAGAATATCCTTGGAATTCTGGTCGAGAGGATAACATATATCCCGTTAGTTTATCTTCAAGTAATAAAGAATAGGAATCCTTTTCAAAATAAAGATTGAGTTGGTTATTTTCAAGCATCAATTCATAACCCAGGATATCTAATTGTTCATGGGTATATTGCAATTGATAGTCTTGTTCAAATCGATTTAGGATGGACTCATTTTCTTCATCGACTTGGGTATATCTTGAGCTACTTAATAATTGGTTTTCAATAAAAGCGAAATTATCAACGCGTGGGGCAATCATCAAGGTTGGATCATCTTGTGTGGTGACAACCAGCACTGGTAATACCATGATCGGAATGATGAATCGTGACCATTTAAACACGGCTGTTCACCTCCTGAATGATATCGGCAATTAATTGATAAACTTCACCAAGTAAGAACACGATAATGAGGGTTAGCGCCAGTAACATGATCGCGGTAAAGAGGGTAATGAAAATATTTTTAAAAGTAGGTTTAATATCATAAAAATGAATTTCTTTCACCATGATGAACATGTAAATAACCGTGAAGGTTACGCCGATGCCATAGATTAAATCGTAGATAAAACTTTCATTCGCAGTTAAGGCGTGAGAAATAACCGTTAAGATGGGGAAGGTAATAATCATCGGCAGTAAGGTTAAGGCTGAGGCTTGAAAGACTTCGGATAACTTACCATCGCCATCGCGAATCGAGCAAACCAAATAATTACTGATAACCCATAAACCAAATGGAACAAAGACCCCAATCACTTGTTCAATGATATTGATCTCTGAGGCAATGAGACCATTAAATAAGAAGTTGGTTTCATAAATCCAAATTAAATAGGTGACAAAAAAAGTAAGCAAATAGAGGAAGGCACTGCGGTTGCTAAAGACACGATGGCGTTTAATATCATCATAACCATCGACTGGTTTTGCAAACACTTGGAATGGGAATTGTAGTTCTTTAATCCATGTCGGTAAAGACGTTTTTTGTCTTAAGGAAGAAACTTGAGTTTGTACCCAAGCGTAACCAGGAATCAATTTTCGTAGTGCATAAAAAACCCCGACCAGGATTAAGATAATGACAAAGGTATTTCCATTGGCTAACAAGAACTGATTTCTCACTTCCCAATATGCATTAGAATAACCACGTGTGTCTCGAGCTAATCGATAATACGTTAATGCTGATTCATATTCTTGAAGCGCAAAATAGGCATCACCTAATCCTTGATTGGCAAGATCAAACAAGCGATTCATTTTTAACACGTTTTGCCAAGGCACCAATGATTCAGCATATTTGCCGTCAAAATATAAATCAATCGCTTCGTGGACAAGGTCAGCAAAATCGGTGGGGATAAAAATTTGCAAAGCACCAGTTTGTTCATCGACTGCGTATAGATTATTTCTTGAATCAATGGCAATGCCTTTTGCTCTTTTGAACAAACCTTTTTGACCAATCGCATCAGGACCAGAGAATAAAAATAAGACCGAACCATTGGGATCATATTCAACGATGTAACCTTCAGAAGTTAAAGTATAAATTGTGTTGTAAGGACCAACCGCAATATCTTCGACCGTGTTAAAACCCCATACGGATTGGTTGTAAATCACATTGGCAATATTTAATTTTAAATAACCATCTTGATCTTTGGTCGATGTCAAAATCAATCCACTTTGATCAATGCTAACGTTGTAAACGGGTTTGGGGATAATTTGGAAAAAGTTGCGTCTAGTTTCCTCATCAAATAATAAGGAGCGAATGGTGTTTTCAATTGTTGCAGGAATGCGGTTACCACCAAAGTAACCAAAGAATTCTCCATCATTTTTAAATTGTGCTAACCCATTCACGTTACCTGCCAACAACACATAAACGTTACCGCCTCTATCGGTGACAACTTTAGTTGGATCAAACGGATCATCATCACCAAAAAAAGGAGAATTAAGCGGTTTTACATATTCGTTTTGAACGATAAATTCGCCTTCAACATTGACAAATTGGTAAGCTTTTTTATTGGCAAAATCTGCAACGTAAATCGCTCCAGCATCATCCACGTGAACACCGGTTGGTTCATTCAAAACGCCTAAACCAATTTCAATCGCCGCATCGTTTTGTAAATTATATTGAATGATGGACTTTCTCCCCTTATCAGCAACATAGATTGTATCTTGGGCATCGACAAATACGTCTTGAGGAGAGGATAAAGTAAACGTCCCTAGTTGTGTTGTTAAAGATAGTGGTAGGTAAGCATCTTGGGTTTGAATCAGTTGTTGTCGTGAGCTCGCATAGGTATAGGTTTGATATGGTAAACCATTATCGGCAAGCGTTGGTAAAACTGTCCGTTGAGGCAACATCAAGCCTAAGTTAGCAAACATGAAAAGGTAAAGCCAACGTTTCATATTACTTTAATCCTGAGTGTGCCATGGTCGACATCACCTGACTTTGAAGAATGACAAACAACACTAAGTTAGGAATAAACATGAGCAGTGAAGCGGCCGCTGCCATCCCTTGTCCAGCGATGGTATTCCCAACTCCTGATGTTAAGGTTTGTAAAAAGAAAGCGAGTGTTCTTAAGCTTTCATCATTGATAAATAACGTGGATGTTGAGGTA
>JBEDAR010000086.1:0-21269 GCA_041177725.1 Bacillota bacterium
CAAGAATCAGATGTTGAAGAAGCCAAAATAAATTGTCCAACGGCAGCGATTGAAGTAAAGTAAATTTTAATTTGATTTAAAACGTTTAATCAAACGGTGTAATCGTTTATAACTGATTAAGGTAAGAAAAATAATCACGATATTTTTAAATATATTAAAAGGTAAGTACATCCATAAAACAAGTGACCAATAAGGATTACTGACTTGGGGAATCGCAGTTTGTACGTAGGCCAGAAACGCTTCTGGGGTAATATTTAAAAATAACTCAAGATACAAATCTGTAAGCCATAAAGCGTTAAGTAATGAGGTTATGGTGATTTGTAATAGAAATCCGATAATAAATCCAAACATTGCCGTTTTTTTGGTCCTAGAACGTTGGTATAACCATGCACCAGGTAAGACAAACGCAAGCGAATAAATTAAATCAGCAAATTCACCAATACCTCCTGTCGTAGTAAAAGGTAAAGAAAATAAAAATCGAAAAAAACCTAGAAAAATGGCGGCAATTGGTCCTAATGAAAAGCCACCAATAAACATGACCAATTCTGAAAGATTGATTTCTAAAAATAAAATTACAGGAATGCGAAAGATTGGCAGATAAAGCAAGTAAGTCAATGCTGCCAATAAACCGACTAAAGCAAGATAACGTTGCGAAAACATTTGCAAAGTTACATTATTTTTTTTCATGGATAAGTTGATCAACAAATTGAATCAGTGCTTCCGATGACTCAAAGCTAAATTTAATACTTTTTTTCGTGGTTACAACCTGACTGGCGAATAGTTTTTCTAGGTTTTTTTCGTTTAAAGGATTGACAACTTGGGGTTTGTGTTCTTTGACAAGTCTTTCGAATTCTCGAACTGATAATTTTTCTTTAATTAATTTCAACACCAAAGTATCAATTAGTTCGTTATCTAAGGTTACCAAAATTTTTGCATGCCCATATGTGATAGTCTGAGCGTTGATGAGTTTTCTTGTAAAAAATGGAAGTTTAAGCAAACGCAAAATATTTGATACTTGAGATCGTGAATAATGCATGATTTTTGCTAGAGCAACTTGACGATACTGATATTGATCAATTAAAGCCTGACAAACTAAAGCAATCGCCATAATATTTTGTTCGATCTCTTCGCGCAAAGAGGCAAGCAATACCAATAGCATTTCTTCATCTGACATCGATGTGATGACCACAGGAACTTTTTGAAATTTTAATAATTTAGTTGCGTACCAAATTTTACGACCTAATACAATTTGAAAACGACCATTGACTTGTCTTAATAACAATGGATTGAGCAACGGTTTTTCTGTGAGAGTTTCTAGCAAATCCCTGAGTTGATCACTGCGAATCGTCACTTCTTTGAGGACAGGAATATCTTCAATAAGAGAGGGATTAATTTCCTTTTTTTGTAAACTCTTAAATTGTTGTTCAAGTTTATGAACAATATCGCGCGAACTATATTTTTCAATTAAGGACGATAGTCTTTGATTAAGAATGGATTTACGCTCTGCCATGATCAATAACCTCCTTTGCTAATGCTAAATAGGCTTCTGCACCACTTGAAGTGGGCCTATATAAATGAATCGGCATGCCCTTGGCACTCGCTTCGGCCAAGGAAATATTTCTTGGAATTTGAGTGTAAAAGGTATTTTCTTTAAACAAGCCTCTCACCTCAGTAGAAATCTCGGTTGCCAAACGTGTTCTCGGATCATACATCGTCAACAAGAAACCTTCAATCTTGATTTGAGGGTGATATTCACTCTTGACTTGTTGAATCGTTGCTAATACTTGGGCAACAGCTTCCATTGCAAAATACTCGCACTGAACAGGCACAATCACACTATCACAGGCAACGAGTGCAGAAACGGAAATCCAACCTAATGATGGTGGACAATCCATAATCAAATAATCAAAATTAGGTTTAATAGCCTCTAAGACTTCCTTAAGTTTGAAATAGGGATTCTTGGAACCATTTGATATCAGTTCACTTTCCACGGTAGCTAATTGCAAAGAGGCAGGAAGAATCGATAAAGATTTCATGGAAGTATAACGAATGGCTTGGCGAACTGATAATGTGCCCTTAATCACTTCATAAATACTTTGAGATAAGGTGGCCACTTCAATGCCAACTGCTCGACTTGCATTCCCTTGAGGGTCTAAATCGATGATTAAGACTTTATGACCAAGTTGAGCTAGTCCACTTGCAAGGGAAACGGAGGTTGTGGTTTTACCAACACCACCTTTTTGGTTTGCAATGGCAATTATTTTTCCCATAATGAGTTCATTATAAAGGAGTTTTTTTAATCTGTGAAAACATTCGCGGATAATTTGGAGGTGTGGGGATTATTTTTTCGATTACTAATAAAGCCCGTTGCTCATGATCCGTGGGTAATCGATGTGTTTTCACCTCAACGATTGAAGCGCCTAAGGCTCTTAATGCATTTTTAGCAAGGGCAATTTCAGCTAAATAATCTTTACCCTTATAAATCAAAGCCTGACCTCCAACCTTCAAAAGCGGTATCGCTAACTCAAGTAAAATGCGTAGAGGCGCAACCGCTCTTGCGACAACGTAGTCAACGGGTTGAAAGTTAACATCTCGAGCCAAAATTTCTGCTCTTTGACTTAAAGCCTTGATTTTTTTTAATTTGAGTAATTCGATTGTATCAATTAAAAATTGTGTTTTTTTAAGCGTGGGTTCTAGTAAGAAGATGGTTAATTGAGGATAGATAATTTTTAAGGGGATGCCGGGAAATCCTGCTCCGGAACCTAAATCAATTACATTAGCATTTTTTTTAAATTGCGATAGAGGAAAACATAGGCTATCATAAATGCCTTTTTCGTAAATCATTTCTAACGTCGGGTATGCGGTTAAATTAAATTGTTGATTGGTTTGAAAAACATGGTCTGCATAATTTTTTAAACTAAAAACTGAAGCATCGTCTATCGCTACTTCAATTTGTTGCAAGGCTAATTTAAGTTGTGATAATTCCACGCTGAAATCCCTTTTTTATTTGCATAACCAATAATGAAATATCACTTGGATTAACGCCTGAAATTCGCGAGGCTTGACCGATTGTTAACGGTCTTATTTTGCTAAGTTTTTGTCTTGCTTCCATCGCCATTCCTGCAAGACTAGCATAATCAATCGATGTTGGAATCGTTAAATCTTCATACTTAGCAAAGGCTTGAGCTTGCTTAACTTCTTTTTCGATATAACCAACAAATTTAACATTCACCTCTAATTGGGTTAAAAGAGCCTCAGTTGGTTTGAAATTTTTAAGAGTGGGGAAAAATGCAATTAAATCATGAAATTTTATTTGGGGTCTTCTCAATAGTTCATACGCCGTAATGCCACCTTGAAGCGCGCCTTGGTCTAAAGTAGCAAGAAATGTATTAATCGCTGAATTTGGGCGAATGGAAATGGATTTCAGATGTTGTTCTATTTCTTGAAGTTGTTGTTGTTCTTCTTTAAAAAGATGGTATTGTTTGTCTTTAACTAAACCAATATCACGACCAATTTCTGTCAGTCTTGCTGCAGCATTATCATGTCTAAGTAATAACCGATATTCGGCGCGAGAAGATAATAATCGATAAGGTTCTTGGGTGCCTTTCGTAACTAAATCATCAATCATCACACCGATATAAGCTTGATCTCGTCTTAAGATGACCGGAGATTGTTTGCGAATTTTTCTAACGGCATTAATTCCTGCCATGATTCCAGCTCCAGCTGCCTCTTCATACCCGGAGGTTCCGAATATTTGTCCAGCACCATAAAGACCTGGCCATTTTTTTAATTCCAAGGTTAAATCAAATTGGGTTGGGACAACCGCATCGTATTCAATCGCATAAGCATATTTTAAAAACACTGCTTGTTCTAAACCTGGTAAAGAATGTACCATTTTTTCTTGAATTTCTGGTGGCATGGAGGTTGAAAAACCTTGCAAATACATTGAATCGGTTTCTGTGGATTCTGGTTCAACGAATAACTGGTGTCTTTCTTTATCGGCAAAGCGAACAACCTTATCTTCAATCGAAGGGCAATATCGTGGGCCAACACCTGTAACCAAGCCACCAAACATTGCTGATTTCTTTAAATTTTGTCTAATAATTTCATGGGTTTGGGGTTGAGTATGAATTAAATAACATAATGCTTGATCTGCAAATGGTTTTGCATGAGGCGTAAGGCTTGAAAATAATAACTCTCCTTCGGAAGGATATTGTGGATCCATCTTTGAAAAATCAATAGAACCACGTTTAAGCCGAGGTGGTGTACCAGTTTTTAAGCGGAATAATTCAATGCCCATTTTTGCAAGATTAGGTGATAAGCCTAAACTCGGTTTTTCACCATCAGGACCTGCCGAACGTTTGGTTAAGCCTACCAAAACTTCAGATTCCATATACGTTCCAGTGGTTAAAATAACCGCATCGGATTCAATGGCTTCACCACTTGCCAAGACGACACCATAAACATGATGAGCATCATGTAATAAATTCAAAACCATGCCTTCTTTAACTGTGAGATTTTCCGTTTCTTCAGCAAGTTTTTGCATGAATCGAGGGTATCTTAATTTGTCCACTTGTGCTCTTAAGCATTGAACTCCAGGACCTTTTCCGGTGTTCAACATTTTCATTTGCAAGTATTCAGCATCCGCTCCGATGCCCATTTTTCCACCCAAAGCATCAATTTCTCTTACAACAATACCTTTTGCACTTCCACCAATCGAGGGGTTGCATGGCATATTTCCCATCATTTTTTTATTAAGTGTGATTAATAAGGTTTTTGCCCCCATGTTGGCAGCAGCAAAAGCTGCTTCTAATCCAGCATGACCGCCACCAATAACAATGACTTCGTATCGCGTCATAAAAATTTACCCGACACTACCTTCCATTTCTAACTTAATTAAATGGTTTAATTCCACGGCATATTCCATTGGTAATTCTCGCGAGAAGGGTTCGATAAAGCCCATGATTATCATTTGCGTTGCATCAGCTTCTGAAAGACCACGTGACATCAAGTAGAATAGTTGATCTTCTGAGATTTTACTTACTGTAGCTTCATGTTCAATAAAGGATTCATTGTTTAAAACTTCATCTTTAGGAATCGTATCCGCTTTGGAGCGACCATCTAAAATTAATGTGTCACATTCGGTATGATTTTTTGAATTAATTGCTTGCGGATGAATGCGAACGGTTCCACGATAGTTACTTACACCACCATTACGAACAATGGTTATAGAAACAATCGTCGAGGAAGTATCAGGCGCTAAATGAATCATTCTTGCACCTGCATCTTGTTCTTGACCTTTTCCAGCAACCGCAATCGAAATAACTGTACCCTTTGAACCACGACCACCAAGAATTACTGCGGGGTATTTCATATTTTTCATCGAACCGATATTGCCATCAATCCATTCCATTTGTGCATGTTCATGACAGTAAGCACGTTTAGTAACAAGATTTAAAACATTGGGTGACCAGTTTTGAATGGTGGTATAGCGGCATTTTGCGTTAGGTAAGACTATAATTTCAACAACAGCAGCATGTAGAGATTCAATAGAATAAATTGGCGCTGTGCATCCTTCTACATAATTAACGCTAGCACCTTCATCAACAATAATAAGTGTTCTTTCAAATTGCCCAGTTTTTTCATTATTGATGCGGAAATAGGCTTGTAATGGTTTATCTAAATGAACATTTTTAGGGACATAAATAAATGAACCACCAGACCAAACCGCAGTATTTAATGCCGCAAATTTGTTATCATTCATCGCAATCACTGATCCAAAATACTGTTTAAATAGTTCGGGAAATTGTTTTAAACCTTCATCAGTCGATAAAAACTTAATGCCCTTTTCTTCAACTTCTTTGAGCATCGAGTGATATACAACTTCTGATTCATATTGGGTCGTCACCCCAGAAAGATATTTTGCTTCTGCTTCCGGAATCCCTAGTTTTTGGAAGGTGTTTTTAATCGTATCAGGAACTTTATCCCAAGTGGTTTCTTCGCGTTCAGAAGGCTTGGTATAATAGGTGTAAGTTTGAAAATCAATAAAGTTTAAATCCGGACCAAAACTAGGCATTTTAAGATTTTGAAAAACTTTAAACGCTTCAACTCTTTTTTCTTCCATCCATTTTGGTTCTTTTTTTAACCGAGAAATTTGCCTAACAATGGCCTCAGAAATACCTTTATCCGTTTTTAAAATTGAAACATCTTTATCATTAAACCCATAACGGTATTCGTCTTGGGGAATATTGTCTTTATCCATTTATTTTTCCTCCTTTAATAACTCAGATAAACCTTGCCAAGCGAGTGTTGCACATTTAATGCGACTGGCTTGTTTATACGTATTTTGAAATACCATTGCCTCACCTAAAACGCTTGCATCATAAGGTTGAGCATGAATCATTTTCATGTATTGGTCGATCAGGTAATTGGCTTCTTTTTTTGATTTACCCGTTAGTAACTCAGTCATGATGGAGGTGGATGCTGTTGAAATAGTGCAGGCTACACCTTCAAAACTAAGCGCCTTAATTATGCCATTTTCTAATAAAAGATTGACATCGATATCATCAATACATCCTGATGTATCCATGTGAATTGTTTTTACACCTGGTATATTCAGCTTCATGCGATTACGGGGATGCTCATAATGATCCATGATCACTTGTCGCATCACAATCGGATCATTGAAAGTAGGCATCGAGAAAATTCCTTCCTTTCTTAGCGGCATCTAAAAAGCGATCAACTTCTTCAATCGTGTTATAAAAGTAAGCAGACCAGCGAACCGTACCATCGGTTTTCAAAAAATCCACGAGATTACGAGCACAATGTTGACCGGAACGAACGGCGACACCTTGACTGTTGAAATAAGTCGCAGCATCTTGAGGGTTTACACCTATGATATTAAAGGCAATAATCGCTGAATCCGTTTCGGGATTATAAACCTTAATGTGCTCAATCTTTTTTAGACCGGCAAGGCAATAATCTTTTAATTGTTGTTCTTGGTCATGTATAAATTCAAAAGTAACTTTTTCTAAATATTCAATTGCTGCTTTCAAGCCAATAATACCAGCCCAGTTTTGTGTGCCAGCCTCAAATATTTGTGGAATAGGAGCATATTTCACTTTATGTTCTTTATTAAATCGTAGTGACATTGCACCACCTGTAAAAAAAGGTTTCATTTTTTCCAGCAAGTTATATTTACCATACAGGACACCAATACCCGTTGGACCAAGCATTTTGTGACCAGAAAAGACTAAGAAATCAATATCATCACGTTTGACATGAGTTGACACGTGCGGAACCGATTGGGCACCATCAACAATCACAATTGCACCAACTGAATGAGATAGTTGAGCAAGTGCTTGAATATTAGTTTTAGTTCCTAGAACATTACTAACACTTGCAAATGAGACAATTTTAGTACGGTGATTAAGATGAGGTTTTAATAATTCTGGCGTTAATTTTTGCTGGGCATCCAATTCAATAATCACAACTTTAGCACCCGTTTTTTCTGAAACCTGATACCAAGGTAAAACATTTGCAGCATGTTCCGATTCAGTGATGATAATTTCATCGCCAGCTTTTAAATTATGCATGGCGTAACTTTGAGCAATGAGATTAATGCCCATGGTCGTGCCAGTGGTAAATACAATTTCATTTGATTTTGCATGAATAAAATCAGCCACTTTTTTTCTTGAGAATTCAATTTCTGTTTCAAGAAAATGCGCCAAATCATACTCACCACGGCCGGCATTGACTGGATATTCTAAGTAATATCGATCCATCGCTTTTACCACTGATAATGGTTTCAGGGTCGTTGAAGCATTGTCAAAATAAATCAATGGTTTTCCTTTGAATTTCTTCTTAAAAATTGGAAAATCCTTTCGAAGTTGCTTTAAGTTCACTTTTGATTTCCTGACTCGATTTGTTTCGATAACATTTGTTGAATGGATTCATCCGTAAAATAGGCAATAATGGGTTGAAGATACCCTAAGGTTATCAGTCGTTTTGCTTCTTGTTTTGTAAGACCTCTTGATTGCAAATAATATAAGTGATCTTCATTCACTCGACCTACAGTCGCTGCGTGAGATGCTTCCACTTCATTTTCATCAATTTTTAAGACGGGATCAGCCCGACCAAAACATTTTTCATCGAAGACCATGATTTTCGCTGCTTGATGTGTCTTGGAGAATTTGGCCCCATTTAAAATGTGACCTGTGCCCGTAAATTGCAAACTGCTTTGTCCTTCTGTAACTCCATAATTGGTCATATTTGCATAGGTATTGAAGTTTTTATGAGTGAAATTAATGGAATAAAATTTACGGTCATGATGACTGGCCAATGCGGCTGTCCTCCACTCAATTTGAGAATCTCTTCCCAACATTTCAAAATTAATCATGACTCGACCTTTACCTTCTGTAAAATCGGCTATGGCAGCCTCAAGGTTGACATTGGCACCAACCGAAGCTTGCCAGTTAAAATTCTTATTTTCACCAAACATCGCAAATTGTATTTTGCCCAAAACATCATCGGCAATATCAACTTCTAATTTCAAATCTTGTTTGCCATTTTGAATGAGTAAATCAATGTCGGCGTTGGGTGCTATTACTAAGTGAATCGGTGAAAATGTCACCGCACTTAAGTCTAATAAATATGCAGTCCTGATTTTTGATGATGGAATGTGGAAAACCGATTGATTTGCAACCAGTTTATTTCTTTGCATACTTTGTGGCCTCATTTGTTGCACAGGCACCAATAGAGATGGTATTCATTGAAATTGGTTTTGCGTTTTTATCTTCTTTTTTAATGCTGATACCATATTCTTTGGTAAGCCATTCATAACCGGAGCCATCTACTTTAATAATGACTTCTGGTCCGCCTTCCACTGCAATACGTCCATTAATCATGACAACAACTCTTGTTGGTTGAATCATTTGAAAGAGTCTAGCATAGTGAGAAATGATTAAAAAACTCATTTTTGTTTCTTTTTGAATCTTTTTTATGGCCTCACTGACGGCCTGCAAAGCATCAACATCTAGACCTGAATCAATTTCGTCCAACATTGCAATACTAGGTTTAAGCAAAAGTAATTGTAGAATTTCATTACGTTTTCTTTCACCACCTGAAAATCCCTCATTAAGGTGACGGTGACTTAATTCCATGGGAATCTTCATTTGCTTAGATGCATCATCTAATTTCTTGTAAAGTTCAACTAAGTTAATCGGTTTTTCTCTTCGAACATTGAGAGCGGCTTTTAAGAAGTCTGAATTGATTACACCCGGAACTTCAGAAGGATGCTGCATGCCTAAAAAGAGACCAGCTCTAGATCGTTCATCCACTTCCATTTCTCTTACATTTTTTCCATCCAAGAGAATTTCACCTTCGGTTATTTCGTATTTGGGATGACCCATAATTGCAGACAATAAGGTTGACTTACCGTGACCGTTAGGACCAAGTAAAGCAACAGTTTCATGATCTTGAATTGTTAAATTGACACCTTTTAAAATGTGTATATCTGCCACTTTGACCCATAAGTTTTTAATTTCTAATTTTGCCATAATATTTTCCTTCAAATGTATATTTTAAGTTATTTACCTTGATATAACAAACCATATGATATAGTAAATTTTGGCGTTATTCTTGCTATTTCTGAGGATTTTAAATTTAACCTTGTCACTTTTGAATTAAAAAAGTAGATATTTGTTGAATATAACCTCATAAAATAATAAAATAACTATGCTTTATTGCTAGGAGGATTCTAAAGAAATGAATCGCACTAAATTTGCCATCGCATCCTTTGCCTTGGCCACGCTCGTCACTTTAAGTGCATGCAGCAACCCTGTCACTGAAAATGGTGATGGTTATTTAATTACGATGAAAGATAAAGATGGCAACTCGACTGGTTATACAGCCGATCAGCTTTTTGGTAATTATCGGGAAAATGAATTTGGGGTCTCCAAATTTGTTGAGTCTGTTACTGAATTAGTGATTCGAAATCAAATCAATCAAGAAGATGCCGAAACCCAAGCCCTTAAGGCGGAAATTCTTAGAAAAGCTGATATTAGTGTAGATGGCGTCAAAGAAACCGCGAGAAACAATGCTTCTACGAACGGCACCAATTATAATGATGAACTCAATACCTTATTAGAATCCTATAATGTTGAAGATTTAGAAGAACTTAAAGATTATTTTGCTTATCGAACCATGAAACAAGAGGTAGAAGATCGTTATTTTGACGATAATTTATCAAGTTTTGTGCTTGGTGATGAGTTTGGTCCAGGATACTTAAATGAACGCTTACCCTACCACGTTAAACATATCTTAGTGAAGGTCTCCGCTGCTGGTGCAGATCTCTATAATGGACGTATTACTGAAGCTGAAGCAAAAAAACTTTATGCTGTTGCTAATCGTTTAGCTGTTCAACGAAATGGTGAAACCTTTGGTGAAGTTGCTCGTGAAATGAGTGAAGATGGATCGAAAGAGCAATTTGGTGATTTAGGCATTATGTCGAAGGCCACGAGTTTTGTGAATGAATTTAAATTAGGAATCTATGCATATGATTCTGTTTTTAATCAAAATGCCGAAGTTGTTGAAAAAAGAGAACAATTAAATGTTCCCGAAACTGCTTTAGATTATTTTGATGAATTAGGGTTGGCTACGATTCCTTTTCATGCATTTGTTTCTTTGGATCAATACGCAAATGTCATCAAAGATATTAATGGTAATCCTGTCAATAATAATGATACGCTCTACTATCCTCGAAACATCATTTTTAATGAATATTTTAATCGTCATAATATTGCCGTTGTTACTCCCGAAAGCTTAGGCGGTGGCGACTTTAATTACGATGGTTTTAGAGTCGTTCCAGAACTCAACAACCAACGAGTGCTTACCGATGAAAACGGTAAAGTTATTCTTGTTGTGCGTGCAGGGACAGGTTCTGGTGAAAGTGGGTATCAAGGTATTCACTTTATTGTTGTCGAACGTTCTGCTCTAGTTGATGTTCAAGATGGCGTTAGCTTAGAAGATTATTACACGACAGAAATTCCTGGTACACCAAACTATCCAACCGCAAATGGTGAAGACTTAGTTACTTTTGTCAATTTCAACGTTACCACAACCGCAAATTACAAAACGCGAGCAGAAACCGTAACGAATGAAATTCGTAATTTCGATCGCTTCTTTAACTTTAGAATGTTGGAACAATTGATTGCTGAACAAGCCTTAACTTTCGTTGATGAAGACTTAGAATCTGCGGTTCTTAATTACATGGACGTGACACGAAGAAGCGCAGCTTTTGATCAAAACTTACAAGAAATTAATACTTGGAATACCTATATTGAATTCCTTCAATACCAAGCTTTCCAAAGACAACGTCTGATTGATACAGATTGTGCTTATGCCTATCAAAACAATGAAGGTGGCGTCTATAATCAAGGAGAAATTTGCTATGTTCAACAATAAATTGAAACTCACTGCAATTGCATTGACAACAGTATTTTTAGTGGGTTGTTCTGAAATTACAGTTTCCCCCACAGACAATGATGGTAACATTCTAAATGGTTTGGTAAGCGAATTAGAAAAGAATGTAAATTCGGTTGTCTATGATGCTTTAAGAGATGGTGGCAATTTGACTCAAAGAACTTTAGAAGATGTGATGTACCTTATTGCAGAAAATCGCATTGGAAATTATGAAGACTTACTCATCTCTACCGATGCTGAAGACCAAGCCCTTGTAGAAAAAATTCAACGCCGGGTCAATGAAAAAATCTACAACCTTGTTGCGTCAGGTCAATATGAAACCAGAAACTTATTCTCAGAAGAACGCTTTGCATATTTTGTTGAAAAGCAACTTTACTCATTAAATCGAGAAGAGAATGATCCTTGGGTTACGGGTTATACATTTCCAGCAAAAAACACCGAAGCTATTCTTTCCGGGACTGTTTTAGATGAAGCCATTCATCTTGAATATTATGATAACTATATTAAAGGTGATCTAATCCCAAGAATTTATCGTGAACTTCTTGCGGAAGAATATTTAATTCAAGAAGACTACTCTTCCTTAGGTAGAAGTTATGCCCGTAAGGTTAATTATGTCGCATTAAAAGTTTCTAGTGAGTATCCTGAAGCAGTAAAGTATTTAATGGATACTTTTATTGATGACTATATTCTTAATGAGAATGTGAATACTCCAGCAGATCTTGAATTGTTAGCCCGTGCCTGGCGCGGAGTGGACACATCTGAAGGTGCAGAAGATCGTAATTTTACATTTGAAATTGGTTCACCTGAATTTGAATTATTAGAATCAGCAGGACTCGTAGGTGAGGGCACTTTCAGAAACTTATATGGTGAAATTCTTGATCGATATGAGCAAATTGTTCCTGAAAATCCACTTTTAACAAATAAAACCATTGAAAGTGAGTTTACTGGTAATGGTCAATACACGCCTGAAACTGGTTTAGCGATTAAACGCAATGAATTAATCAAGCGTGATTTTACCACCGATGGCTGGCATATTAAAAACGGTGGTCTAGGTTCGTTACCTGCGACGATTCGTGATCGCGTCTTTAATATTGGGGTCGCCAATGCTATTGATCGTATCGATGATGAGTCAGACATTGTTGCCTCACCAGAAACATCTGATTTCTTGAGAAAAATAAACAATGTCAGTTACCTAGTTCCACAAACTTCGCAACAAAATGACGCAAGAAACTTCTTGCTTTATGATGCCAATAGCACGACTTATTACATCGTTCAAATTCTAGAAGCAGTCAATACTACGAAGATGAACGCTTCTGAAAGTTCTACTACCAATTACGATGCAATCGAAGGTGATAATGGCGAAAAGCGTCAATTAATTGCCGGTGAAATTGCTAAGATTCTTGGGGCGCGTGAAGCGAGTATTAATGCGAGTAACTTACATTGGTTACAATTAGCAGACCTAAAATTCCATGATCAAACCATCTATGATTTCTTCAAAGAAACATTCCCTTCATTGTACGATGAAGAAAATCAAGAATAAATAATTCAAATTTTTCCATGTTAAAATAAGGAGAGAAATCTCCTTATTTTTATTTAATCGGAGGTAAATTAAATGTCTTCAAATTGTGTGTTTTGCAAAATCATTGAAGGAACTCTGCCTGCTCATCGGATTTATGAGGATTTTGAGGTTGTTGCATTTCTAGATATTAATCAAACTACACATGGGCATGCACTCGTTGTCCCTAAAATGCATTATGATCATTTTTTGAATACGCCTAAATTACTGATGAATCAGGTAATGAATGTTGCGCAACGGATAGGACAAGCGCAAATGCAAATCCTTGAAGCCAAAGGGGTTAATATTCTTTCTAATGCCTTACAAGCGGCAGGTCAGTCTGTGATGCATTTTCACGTTCATGTGATTCCACGATTTGGTTCTAGTGACCGTTTAAAAATTGAAATGCTTCACAATTATCAAAAAGACCAACTAAATTTACCCTTGCTCGTCAATCAACTTAAATCGGCGATGAACGGAAAATAATTATTTCTTAGATTTATAAAAACTGCGATCATCTAACGGAAAAATTCGATTGGTAAATTGACCGTTTTCTGTTTGATCCAAAGCTTTATCAATCATGGTCATTTTTGCATCAAAATCGTCGACCATATGGACGAATAATGCTTCTTTCGTTAAGGGTGGTACGGCACTACCAAATTCAGCCTTTCCATGGTGAGCAAGCACGATATGCTGTAATAACATCACTTTTTCTCGATCGATTTTTAAAACCTCACCAAGTGCATAAATTTTACTCGCCATATATTGAAGGTGCCCAATTAACTTACCTTCAGTGGTGTATTTTGGAATAACCGCTCCTGAGAATTCAATGGTTTTGCCTAAATCATGAAGCAGAATTCCAGCATAAATTAATGAAACATTTAATTTTGGATATAACGGCATTAATGATTCGGCAACTTTGATCATAGATAAGGTATGAAAAACCAGTCCCGAAGTATACTCATGGTGATTTCTTACTGCAGCAGGATATGTCATAAATGCATCATAGTGTTGTTCAATCAAAGTTTTGGTGATCAAAGCATAATCGCTATCTTTGATTTTCTTAATGGTCGCAGCAAGCTCTTCCGCTAATTGTTTAAGCGGTACGGGTGCTGACATCGTAAATTCTTCAAGGCGAATGGAATCAGGATTTAATTTTTGAACGGAATTAATGCGAATTTGTAACATTTGCCGATAAGCGGAAACATCTCCGTCCAAAAGTAAAAAAGAACCGACTTCAATCATCGATTCAATTTCAGGTTTAACATCCCAAAATTTCCCCTCAATTTGACCAGTTTTATCTTGAAGCGTAAGGGTTAAATAGGGTTGGCCTGATGCGGTTACACCTTTGCTCAAATTATTCACTAAAAATGCTTGTTTAATTGCCTGGCCATCTTTAAAGTCTTTAATCGCCATGATAAGGCTCCTTTAATAATCGCTTAATAATGGAATAATTATAGCCCTTCCTCATAAGAAAGTTAATGATTTTTTCTTGCAGCTGAAACCCTTTGAATCGTTTTTCATAAAGCCTTTTCGCTTTTTTTATATCTTCAGCTAAATTGGCTAATTCTAATGCCGGGTTTTCTTGAGGAAGTTTTAATAAGGATGCTGCAATTGCTTTAGCATTAAAACCCCTTTCAAGCAACCTTCTTTTGATTGTTTCAAGCCTTAAACGTTGACTTAAGTGTTTGTATTTTTGTTGCAATTGAAGCGTAAGTAGATTAACTTTCTCTTCTTGAATTTCTTCATTGATGACCATGGTTTGAATCAACGCTGCTGAAAATTTCTTTTCAAAAAGTTTTTCTTTAATCAAACGTTCACCATAGCCTTTTCCTTGAAAATGTTGAACCCAATCCTTCATTAAAGATTGATCATCAATAAGATGGGCCTGTTTTAATCGATCAATCACTTCATCGACTTGAGGTTTGATTGCTTTTCGATTGTAAAGTTTTTCACGAATTTGATATTCACTATAACGACCTTTTGAAAGCAGTCTAAAACCATAATCAATAAATGGCTGTGTTTGGCTTGCAAGTTGAATTTCTTGAAATTCTTTTGCAGCAATCACTTTTCCCACATAGTAATAATCTTGAGTGAATTGATCGGGTGATAGAGTTAGATTTTCACCTGAAAGAAAAGCGATAATAATTTGCTTTCTTTTTGATGTAATCGATTCGATAATTTTACCAGTATTGCCGTATGGCACGTTGATATACCTCAAGAAGATTTTCATAAAAAGTATTGAGTTCGTAAGGTTTTACTGCTGCTTGAATTTGAGCTAATATTGCCTGCCTCTTTGTATCTTCCAAAGTAAAAATGCTATGAAGTTGGCGAGGAAAATCCTCAATATCTGCAAAAATAAATCCAGTTTGCTGATGACGAATTAACGATGCTAAGTTCTCATCATATCGACATAAAACGATTCTTTTTGATACCATTGCTTCCATAAACGTTAATCCTTGGGTTTCGGTTAAGCTCGCAGAAGCAAAAACATCCGCTAATTGATAATAGTAGGGAACATCCTGAATTGGTACGGCACCGACAAATTGAACTTCCTTTTCTAACTTAAGTTCTGATACAAGTTGAATTAAATCCCTGCGATCTGGACCATCCCCAACAATTAAAAGTTTTGTTGGAATATGTGGTTTTTTTACATATTCAGAAAACCCTTTAACAATAACATCCATACTTTTTTCTTTGGCGACTCTTCCCAGTGAAAGTAAAACTTTTTCACCCGGTTTTGTCCATTTCAAACGCAGTTCGTTTATTTTGTTTTGGTCTAGATTTTTGAGTTCAAATCTCGAAAAATCAATACCAGTAGGAACGACGTTAATATAACGGTCAACACCATAACTTCTAATTTTTTCTTTGGTCTTTATTGATGGTGAGATGAATTCCGTACATTGCTCAGCAATCGAACGTGAAAATTGTTTAACCACCCTAGCAGCCAAGCCCTTTAAAAAACCGGCATAATGAGTATAGTCTTCATACATGGTGTGATAGGTAACAACAGTCGGAGTCTTTAAAAAGAACGCAGCAATCTTTCCAAAAATGCCAATACCAGCATCGGTATGAATGTGAATAACATCGGGTTTCCATTTTCGAATAAATTGAAATGCTTTGGCATTAAAAAAACTAGACATACGGTACCCATATAATTTTTTTAATTCGACCCCAGGAACCCGAATCATACCGGATTGAATGGTGGTATTTTTTCCAAACGGATTCGTGGTAATGACAAGAACTTCATGTCCTTGTTGGATTAAAACTTTTTGATGTAAACCGACGCTGACAGAAACACCATTGATTTCAGGAGGAAAAGTATCACTAAATAATGCAATTTTCATTTTGTCTTATCTTTCGAGTTCTTCTTTTCAATTTCATCCGTATGAATTGCATTTCCATATCGATCGACCCGTTTTGGTTTGAACCCAAAGAAATCCCTTGCCATTTTTGAAAAACGATTACGAATCTTAACCGAGGACATTTCACCAGTAGAAAACATCACTTCAGCCGTTTGCCTACGAATTTCAATGGTGGATTTTTGTAATTCAACAAAGGTTTGTGTGTTTTGGGTAAGGTTCGCATCCTTATTGCCAATATTAAAGGCGATGACACTGATCGCACCAATGATCAGTGTTAAATAAAAGGTGACACCACGCCAAATAAGTTGAGGGGCAATGGTTTGAGAATATCCTCCAAACAAGCTTTGAAATAAGTAAGAGAAAAAGAATTCGGAAAATCCGACAGATCCAGGCAAAGGGGCAAAATAAATAATGACATTGAGATAGGCGGTCATGAAGATACCATCAAATAAATTAGTCTGTGATAAATCAATCGTTGGTAAAGCAACCGCTGAAAGATAGGGAATCGAGTAGGTTAAAGATAAACGAAGAAAAAATAAAACTAACAAAACCACAGTGACAGGGGTATTAGATTGTAAACGTTTACTTTCTATTCTAAAGTTTTCAATTTGAACAGATAAATTCGCTTTAACTGCATCTGCATTTTTCAATAATTTTAATTTTCCAAGTAATGCCACGATACCGTTCACAATCGTCCGATGAACAAACTTCGATTTAGCTAAGATTAAAATGAAGAAAATAATAAGAAAATTTATTAAAAAACCTAATAATGATAGATAAATTATGGGAATGGAAATCGAACCAAAATTGACTGCTTCAGTGATAGAGAGAAATTTTTCAAAGCGAAAAACAAGAGCCAAAATTCCAAAAATAACTTGAGCGATTTGCGATAAAAGGAAATGCATCACCAAGATTGAGGCGGCGTTAGCAATATCCATGCCTTGTCTACTAAAGGCATAAGCTTGGGCAAATTGGCCACCACTTGAAGATGGGGTAATATGTGAAAAGAAGGCGCCAATAAAATAGTTGTTAAGAGCTCTTTTTATGCTGTAGCGGGTGGTATACAACCTAGCAAGAATAAATAAAATAACTGCTTCAAAAAAAATATTTGTCGCCATTACAAGAAGAATTAAGGCTATGACCCATAAATTTGCTTCTGAAAAAGCTTGGATAACTGCATTTAGATTACCATCTGTAAATAGAGTAAAAGCGGTAAAACCAAAAGCCACAATAAAAATAATAAAAAGGTTAATTTGATACTTCTTCGTTGAGGAAGGTTTATTGACAATGGGTTCTGATTGATTTTGGTTTACATTCATATCTTTAATTTAGCTTTTAAAGAACATTGTAATTATAGCACAAACGCCATTCTTAAATCTTTCATAATTTTAATGGTTTCAACGCTATATTGGGCAGTTTTACACACAAAAAAATTGAAAGTTGTATAATGATTTAGGTTAAAAATATATGAAGTATCTTCGCCTCTTATACCGTTTTACAAAAGGGTACCGAAAACGATATTTATTATCATTTATTATTTTATTTTTCGCCTTGTCATTTTTACTTTTAGCTAATTTCAGCACCAAAATTTTAGTCGATACACTTCAAGGTGTTTCTCCTTCTGGTCCGATTGATACTTTTTTAACAAACTTATTAGGTGGACAAGCATTTCTTTCACAAAATATCTGGTTAATTTCTGTTTTTATTATCTTCTTGGGTTTATCAAGGTCTTTGATGTTTTTTTCTCGCTTAATCATTCGTGGGTTAATGGATGTGAATTTGGGTAGAGAAATACAACTTGACCTTTTTTATCACATTGAACGATTACCATATGCCTACATCAAGAAGAATAAAAGTGGCGATTTAATTCAAACTTGTACCAGAGATCTTGATATTGTCAAAAACTTTCTCGTAAGACAAGTGAATTCAATTGTCTATACAATCTTTTTAACGACAATTGCTTTTTCAATTCTGTTAACGGTTTCTTGGCAAATTGCCTTATCCAGTACAATCGTTTTACCATTTATGTTTCTCTACGCTTTTATCCTAATCAAGCGCGTAAGAAAACTATTTAAAGTTACTGAAGATAGCGATGGATTGGTCTCTGCAAAGATTGAGGAAACCTTGTCGGGTATTCGCTTGGTCAAGGCATTTAATAATGAAACTTATGAAATTAAGGATTTTAAAGACCATTTAAATGATTATCGTAAAAAATTTATCAAATGGCGATTAACCAGTTCTTTTTTCTTTTCTTCGACTGATATTCTCGTATTTGGACAAATTGCTTTAACTTCAGCGTTTGGTGTTTATCTTGCAGTAAATGGAAATATTTCTGTCGGCACTTTTGTCGTAGCCTTACAGTTTGTCGGGCAAGTAGTATGGCCGGTTCGTGATGTGGCGATGACCTTATCTAACCTTGCTCAGGCCATGGCCTCGATTGATCGGCTCAATACCATCCTCAATCAACCACTTGAAGACATTGAATCTGGACAACGCCCAGCAATAAAGGGTGGGATAGAGTTTAAAAACATGTCATTTAATTATGATGATAGTGACGAGGTTGTGATTAAGGATTTCACGTTATCCATTCAACCAGGAGAAACCATCGCAATCATGGGTAAAACCGGATCAGGAAAATCAACCCTATCTCACTTACTCACAAGGTTGTATGATTACACTTCTGGTTCGATTCAAATTGATGGTCATGAGTTAAAGACCATCGCCAAAGAACATATTCGGCGACAAATTGCTACGGTTCTACAAGAACCATTCTTATTTTCAAAAACGATTATCAATAATCTAAAAATCGCAAATAGTAATGCTACTGCAGAAGACATTCAAAAAGCGGCTCAAATTGCCGACATTCATAAATCCATCATTAATTTCAAAGATGGATATGACACCCGGGTTGGTGAAAAGGGTGTAACACTATCGGGTGGTCAAAAACAAAGACTGGTGATTGCTCGCACCATTATTTCCAAAGCGCCCATCCTAGTTTTTGATGACTCGTTATCTGCAGTCGACACAGAAACCGATATGAATATTCGTTCAGCATTGAAGAAAAGACAAGAGCAATCAACAACATTAATTATCACCCATCGCGTCGCTACGGCAAAAGATGCCGATAAAATAATTGTTTTAGACAAAGGGAAAATTGCCCAAGTTGGTAGACATGAGGATTTAATCAAACGTGAAGGTTTGTATAAACGAATTTTTGAAATTCAAACGAGGATGGTATAACCATGGCGAGTTTTTCATTTGAAGAAGAAGCATTATCTAAGAAGCTAAATTTTTCGAGCTGGGGTAAAATTGCAAAATATGCTCTTAAACGTTATGTGCTTCTTTTCATCATGCTTGTGTTAATGGTTTTAATCACTTTTCATGATGGTAGTTTTATTCCTTTATTAAATCGGGGTATCATTCGCGCTTTAACCACTATCGAAAATCAAGGAGCCATAGGTATTGATCTTTTAACAGACTTACAAATCAACGTCACCCTCATTTTTGGAATGGAATTTTCAATCAATTACGTTGAATATATCATCCTCATTGGCATTGGTATTTTGATTAGAGCGGTGGCAATTTATTTACTGTTTTTCACCACAAACTATTTGGAGATGTCAGTTTATATTCATATTCGAGAAGATGCTTTTGCTCAAGTTCAAAAGCTATCTTTTTCCTATTTTGACAAAACTTCTTCGGGATGGTTAATTGCCCGTTTACAATCTGACACCAGTAAAATCTCGGATATGATCTCATGGGGAATAACCCGCTTTGTTTGGATTAGTTTTGAATTGATTTTTATCCTTGTGACCATGTTTATTATTTCTTGGCAAATGTCACTTGTTCTATTGGCAACCGTGCCCATCATGATCATCATTGCTCCTTACTTTCAGTTTCGAATCTTAAATTTGTCTCGCACCGCTAGAAATGCCTTCTCAAAATATGTTGCCTGGCTTGCTGAAGTTATTGCTGGGGCGAAAACGATTAAAACACTTTCCATCGAAAATAATGTGCAAAAGGAAGCGAATGAAATTGTCACGGATATCCGAGATAAAGCTTGGAAAACTGCAAAAACACAAGCTTTCTTTTATCCCTCTGTCACGTTGATCTCAACGATTACCACTGCAATTGTTATTTTTGTAGGCTCATCCTTAATGTTATCTAATACGATCATGTATGATGTTTCTATTTTTGTCTTATTTATTGGCTTTGTATCGTCTCTGTATACGCCTATACAAGAATTTGTTGATTTATTCACAGAACTGATGTCTTCTCAATCATCCGTGGAAAAAATTCTTTCCTTAATCGAAACCAAACCTCTGATTACCGATAGTCCGGAAGTGATTTCAAAATATGGCACTTTGCTCCAGCCAAAGGTCTCCGCTTATGAAAAAATGAAGGGTGAAGTTGAATTTAAAAATGTATCTTTTTCTTACAATCCTGGCACCCAAATTATTCATCAGATGAATCTAATCATCCCTAAAGGTCAAACAATTGCCATCGTTGGAGAAACAGGAAGTGGTAAATCTACCACCGTCAATTTACTGTGCCGATTCTATGAACCAAGTAGTGGTGAACTATTAATCGATGGCCAAGATTATCGAACCCGTTCCGTTGGTTGGCTACGTCACCATTTAGGATATGTTCAACAAACACCGTTTATTTTTTCCGGGACGATTCGTAAAAACATAAAGTACGGAAAATTAGATGCAAGTGATGAAGAAATGATGGCCGCGAGTAAGACCGTTGGCGCTGATGAGTTTATCTCTAAATTACCAAAAGGTTATGACACCATTCTTAAAGATGGAGGCAGTGAACTCTCTGTTGGTCAAAAACAATTACTCGCCTTTGCCAGAGCCATCATT
>JBEDAR010000087.1:0-3041 GCA_041177725.1 Bacillota bacterium
CTTCACTTGCATACCAAGATGTCAACGATGGATGGTGTTGGCGATATTGATGCTTATTGTGCATTAGCCAAACACATGGGTCATGAGGCTATCGCGATTACCGATCACGGCGTCGTCCAAGGTTTTCCCGAAGCACAAGCGGCGGCAAAAAAACACGGACTTAAGATGATTTATGGTTCAGAACTCTACATGATTGATGACAATATTTCTCATATCATGAATCCTAGCCAAGCATCGTTACAAAAAACTGATTATGTAGTCTTTGATTTAGAAAGCACCGGATTGTCTTCGCGTTATGATCGCATCATTGAAATTGGGGCCCTAAGAATTAGACAAGGGACTGTCGTAGATCGGCTATCAATGCTACTCCATCCAGGGGATGTGCCAATCAGTGCAGCTGCCAGTGAAGTCAGTGGCATCACCATGAAGATGGTGGAAGGGCAACCATCTTTTTCTCAGGTCAAAGATAAAATTTTTCAGTTTTTTAAAGAGGCGATTATTGTCTCCCATAATGCTCCCTTTGATATGGGATTTATGGTGGCAGCTTTTGATCGCTTGGGTATCGCGTTTAAACCGCCGGTGATCGATACGCTCACCTTATCGCGCTATTTATATCCAGATGCCAATAGCCATCGATTAGGGGCGCTAGCAAAGCGTTTAGGTATCGCGTATGAAGATGATAAGGCGCACCGGGCGATTTATGATGCAGAAGTCTTGGTCGGCATCTGGGAAGCGCTCCGACAAAAAATATTCGTTGATCATGCGATTCAATCTCACCAAGATTTGAATCAGCTGAATCAAGTGAATACGTTATCAAAAAATTTAAGAAGCTATCATGTCACGGTTCTTGCAAAAAACACCAAAGGTTTAAAAGCCCTTTATGAATTGGTATCGGAAAGTCACTTGCATTATTTTGCCGACATTCCAAGAACGCCAAGGGATTTACTTTTAAAACACCGAGAACACTTATTGTTGGGTTCAGCTTGCTTCAATGGTGAAGTCTTTGAAACCGCAAAAACAGGGTCAAGAGAAGCACTACAAAAAGTAATGGCGATGTATGACTTTATTGAAATTCAACCCCTTGAACAATACGATTATTTAATTCATATTGGTACTTTACCTTCACGAGAAATGGTGAAAACGCTTTTAAAAGAAATCATCACCGTGGCCCAAGATCTGAAAAAATTAATTGTTGCCACAGGTGATTGTCACTATGTGAATCCCGAAGATCATCTGATTCGCGATGTCTATATTTTTGCCAAAGGTTTGAAAGGTGTGAATCATCCGATGAATCCTTATTTCCGAAAAGATTTACCCAAATTTGAAAATCCCCATCAACATTTTCGCTCGACGGATGAAATGTTAGAAGCATTTGCTTGGTTAGGAAAAGAACAAGCAGAAACATTTGTCATCGACAATCCTATCAGTATCGCGAACATGATGGAAAAGATGGAACCGATTCAGGCAACGCTTCGCACCCCGGCAATTGAAGGTGCTGACAAGATGCTGCGTGATATTTGTTATCAAAAGGCACATGCCCAGTATGGTAAAGTTTTACCATCTTTGATTCAAGAACGTTTAGAAACGGAATTAAATGGGATTATAAAATCTGGTTATGCGGTCATCTATTACATCACCAGTAAGATTATTGCTCAGGCAAATGAAAAGGGTTTTATCGTTGGTTCTCGCGGGTCTGTGGGAAGTTCATTTGCAGCAACCATGGCCGGAATCACCGAAGTCAATCCATTACCTCCGCATTATTATTGTTTGCAATGTCAGTATGTGGCATTCAATCAAGACCCACAATTTAAATCTGGTTTTGATTTACCGGTTAAACTTTGTCCGGAATGCGGTCACCTCCTGAAAAGCGATGGCCAAAATATTCCCTTTGCAACATTTTTAGGGTTCAACGCTAATAAAGTACCTGATATCGATTTAAACTTCCCTCGCGATTATCAAGCTTTAGCCCACGAGGCAACCAAAACCTTATTAGGAGAACACCAAGTTTATCGCGCGGGAACGATTGAAACAGTCGCCGAAAAAACTGCCTATGGTTATGTCAGGGGTTATTTTGAAACCATGGGTGAAGATGTCAATAAACTCAAACAAGCGGAATTAACCTATCTTGCTAAAAAAGCGGAAGGGGTTCGTCGCACCTCCGGTCAGCACCCTGGTGGGATTGTTGTCGTCCCCAAAGAATTTAGTGTTTATGACTTTACGCCGATTCAACGGCCTGCAGATAATTTAGAAACGAATATTGTTACCACCCATTTTGCTTTTGACTCGCTCCATGATGCCTTACTTAAATTTGATATGTTGGGTCACGTCGATCCGATGGCGTTAAAAATGAATGCAGATTTAACCGGTTTAAAGGTCGATGACATTCCATTAAATGACCCAGATGCTCTTAAATGTTTTGCTTCAGATGTGGTTCTTCATCGTAAAGAAAAATATTTAGACATGGTCAATGGAGCGATGGGTTTGCCTGAATTTGGCACCAATCTTGGTATGGATATTTTAAACGTGATCAATCCGAAAACCTTTAATGATCTGGTGATCATTTCTGGTCTTGCTCATGGGACGGATGTGTTCAATGGTAACGCCAGAAATTTAATTACCGATAAGGTGGCGACGGTCGATGAAGTGATTGGCTGCCGTGACGATATCATGACCTATTTAATCTCAAAAGGGATTGATGCCTTAATTGCCTTTAAAATCATGGAAGATGTTCGCAAAGGTAAAAAGTTAACCAAGGAATATGCCGAGTTAATGCGGCAAGTCAATGTTCCAGAATTTTATATTGAATCTTGTAATAAAATTAAATATCTTTTCCCTAAAGCCCACGCGGTCGCTTATGTGACGATGGCCGTCCGGGTTGCTTATTTCAAAGTCCATCATCCTTTAGCCTACTATGCCACTTACTTTACCTTACGGTCGAAACAATATGATTATGAGTTGATGCGTGCCTCTAGCAAAGACATCTATCAACAACTGCAACGTTTCAAACGGCAGAAAAATGAATTAAAGAAAAAATTATCGCC
>JBEDAR010000088.1:0-5715 GCA_041177725.1 Bacillota bacterium
ATTTGAAGTTCTGAATATGCATAAGGAGGATCTAAGAAAACAATATCAAATTGAATTTTATTTTTGACTGCATATTGAATAAATTGTAATGCATCTAATTGTGAGATTTTGGTCTCTTCAATTTTTAAATCGAACTTATTCGCTTCAATAATTTTGATAGCATCAGGGTTATGATCATTTATATAAACAAATCTTGCGCCTCGTGATAAAGCCTCAAAACCAAAAGCGCCTGAACCGGCAAATAAATCAAGGACAACAGCATCGATGATTTTAGGACCAATTGCAGAAAAAATAGCCTCTCTTACTCGGTCTTTGGTAGGCCGAGTAATCTTTAAAGAAGGTTGTAAAAGTTTTCTTGAGCGGAATTTTCCAGCAATAATCCTTAACATCATTAACAACCTGGAGGATGAGATTTAAAAGGGGTGAATATTTTTTGTTGAATCGATTGATAAATTTCTCTTACTTGACCATAAGTTTTTAAGTAATCTCGAACCAGCGGATGAGAATCAACTTGGATTTTAACTTGGTGAAGTTCTGCTCTTGCCCTTAATAAATGCGGACTTTCATCACCATAACTTTCCCACATGGCTTGATAATTAATCTGAGCCCTTTGATAGCTTTCGCTTAGGGTAAGTAAAGTTTGATTTTGATTAAGTTGTTGATCAAGTTGGTTAAGCAAAACAACATGTTCATTATTTTCTAGAGCTTCCTTTAATTCCCTTGCTAAAGTAATCAGTTCTGCATAACTCATAACTTTACTTTAACACAATTAAATCGATGACGAATCATCAAAAATTATGGTAAAGTGAAAACTATGAAAAGTCTAAAAGTGATTCAAGATCCTCACCCAATTTTAAGAAAAAGAGCAATACCAGTTGCCTTACCTCTATCTGAAGAAGACGCCAAATTGCTGAAAGCACTTTTAAAGTATGTTCATCAGTCTCAAGACAAAAGCTATGCGGAGAAACATTCGATTCGAGAAGGGATTGGTTTAGCAGCACCCCAGGTTGGCATCAGCAAACGTTTAACGGCGATAAGTTACCAACGTGGTGAAGTGAAAACAGAATATATGCTGGTCAACCCGGTCATCATCACACAATCAGTTAAACAAATTGCCTTGAATTCGGGTGAAGGTTGTTTGTCGGTACCATCAGAACATCCTGGATATGTTTACCGAGCCAATAAAATCACAGTGAAGGCGTTTGATTTTATCCAGAATAAAGAAATTCTAATTCAAGCAGAAGGATTCGATGCAATTGTCTTGCAACACGAAATTGATCATTTAAATGGGATTTTGTTTTATGACCACCTGGATAAAAAGGATCCATTCTTAGAAAAATCAAACGCGATTCTCTTGTAACAATAATCCCTTTACAATTACATTTTCATTGATTATAATTTAATCAATTAAGACGATGCATAGATTAATTATGTTCATCAAAGGAGTTTTTTATGGCGTTTAGTGCTGGTCAAGAAGGCGTCAATGTTTTTGCTCTCGGAGGTCTAGGAGAAGTTGGTAAAAATACTTATGGAGTAGAATCTGAAAAAACATTGATCCTTATCGATGCAGGGGTAAGGTTCCCTGAAGAAGATTTACCTGGTGTTGATTATGTTATCCCAGATTATTCGCATATTAAAAATAATCAAAGAAAATTTAGAGCCTTAATTGTTACCCATGGTCATGAAGATCATATTGGTGGCATTCCTTTTTTAGTACAACACGTCTTTGTTCCAGTGATTTATGCGCCCCGTCTTGCCGCTGCATTTATTAGACATAAACTTCAAGATCAAAGGATTAAAGAACCGGTCAAAATTGTTGAATACGATGAGGATACCATTCTCAATATTAATGAGTTTAAAATTTCTTTTTTTAGCATGACGCATTCTATTCCTGACTGCTTTGGAATATGTGTGGATACACCTGAAGGTAGAGTTGTAACAACAGGTGACTTTAAGATTGATTTAACCCCAGTTGGTGCGGAAATTAACCTTGGTAAAATCGCAAAGCTCGGAACTGAGGGTGTTGACCTATTACTCTCGGACTCTACGAATGCTGAAATTGAAGGTTATACCCCTTCTGAACGTAGTGTAATTTCAGCTATCAATGATATTTTCGAAAATGCAAGTGGGCGATTAATTGTCTCTACCTTTTCAAGTAATATTTCACGGATTCAGCAAATTGTTGAAGCAGCCGTTAGTCACAAAAAGAAATTAGTGATTATTGGGCGCTCGATGGAAAATGCAGTTAGTATGTCTAGGCAACTTGGTTATATTCGCATACCCGATTCATCGATTGTGGCATCTGATGATATTCGCAGTCTTCGATTGGAAGAAACGGTCATCATTTGCACTGGTTCCCAAGGTGAACCGATGGCAGCACTATCTCGGATTGCGAAAGGGGATCATCGCCAAGTGAAAATTGTTCCTGGTGATACGGTCGTTTTTTCCTCTAGTCCTATTCCGGGAAACGGTCTAAGCATCAATCGAGTCGTGAATCAATTAACCAGAGCAGGGGCCAATGTTTTAACTAATTCAATTTTATTTAATGTTCACTCTTCCGGCCATCCGGCTAGACAAGAATTACGTTTAATGTTAAAACTTTTTAAACCTCGCTTTTTTATGCCAATGCATGGTGAATATCGAATGCTAAAACTCCACACAGAAATTGCTGAAACCCTTGGTATTGCAAAACAAAATTCATTTATTTGCCGAAATGGCGATATCTTAATCCTAAAAAACCATCAAATATCTCGTGGAGGACAAATTCCTGCAGATGCAGTTTATATTGATGGTAAAGACATCAATGGTCTATCAACTGCAGTAATCAGAGATAGAAAAATTCTTGCTGATGATGGTGTTGTTTCAGTCTCGGTTGTCATCGATGCAAAAAATAATCAATTATTGATCAAACCAACCATCCATGCGCTTGGATTCGTTTTTCAATCAGCGAATGATATGTTAAAAAATGCTGAGTTTAAGCTTGAAGAAAGATTAAAATTGTTGATGAAAAATCGCGTTTCATTTTCAGAATTAAAGAATACAATCAAAGAAGTTGTTGGCAAATATCTTTTCATCAAAACTCAACGTAATCCGATGATTATTCCTGTCATTATGAATAGAATATTACCTTCTTAAATATTTTTGACAAACGTTTTCTTTAAGGTATCAAAATAGGGATGTTGCTGTTGGTGATACAGTCGAAAAGTCTTTTTACTGGTTTTAACTTTAACCTTTTCTACGTTTTCTTCTGGATTGACCAATAAATAATCATAGCCAAAAATGGCTTTTTTGAAATCACCTTTAAACGTGAGAACACGATTGGCATCTAACACTAGAGAACTTCCAAGAGACCGATAGGCATTATTTTGAATTGTTGCCATTTCTGTTAATTGTAAAGTTGGGATTGAAACATCAACCAAAGCTCCCCCTAAACTTTTATTGTATGCACTACTACCTAAGGTACTTGCAACAATCAAACCCGTGCCTCTAAAGGTTTGTAAGTATTGATCGTCAATGAGTACATCGGTAACAAATGTATGAAAGGGGTTTTCAACTCTTACTTCATTGACAGCGAAGTAAGTGGTGGTCTTTTTACCAATAAGTGATAATTCTACCAATGGATATGAAGCACTTTGACGACGCATTTGAGGTATCGCTTTTACAAGCAAATCTAGTTGCTCGGGGTAAAATTCACAAAAAAAACCGAGAGTGCCTGTATGAACACCAACAAAAATCACTTGATCTAAGATTGATAAATAAGTTTGAATCGATCTTAAAAAAGAACCATCTCCACCAATAAATATAACAATTTCTGGTTTTTGAGTGTCTTGTATATGCCCAGCAAAATTAAGTTTGATTTCCAACTTCTTGGCTAGCATTTTAGACTGATCATCTTCTCTAATCATTAATGTATATTTCATATTGTTTTGGTATATTGATGATTTTTATTTTATCATATAAAAGAATACATCATTAAATGAGGAACTTTTATGTCAACAAATATTGAAATCGAAGCAAAAATACTGGTGAATGAAAAGGAATTTAACAAACTAAAGTCTTTACTTCAAATTGATGAAAAATTGAAGGTCGTTCAAACCAATTATTATGTTGATGATCAAAAAGGTTCATTAAGAAGCTATGGATTTGCCCTTAGAATTCGAGAACTAGGTCAAACTTACACGTTAACGTTAAAGTCCCCCATGGCAGAAGGAACCCTTGAAAAGAATCAGCAAATTACCCGAGACGCATATTTAGCTCTCCAGAACAAATCAATCTTTCCAGCAGGATTGATTCAGGATTTTTTAGAAATGTTTGGATTTGATACCAAAACATTAAAAATTATTACTTTTTTAACAACAGATCGTTATGAAACGAGATTTGAAGGTCGCCATGTTTGTCTAGATAAAAATCAATATCACGGCCTCGTTGATTTTGAAATCGAAAGTGAAGAATCATCTTTAAAGAATGCTGCTGAAACACTAAAGTTATTGTGTGAAAAAGCTAACATCGAGTATAAAGCAAATCATATATCAAAATATGCCCGTGCGATAAAAACATTAAAATAAATTTTGATTATTTTTCATTGGCATCAACATCAAAAGTCTTTTTTTTTAAAGGATTCATTGCTTTTTCTTTAAAAGAAGATTGCCTTTTCGACACAGGAATAAAAGTTCTGATTTCTTCTTCATTATAACCAACCTGAATTCGGCGATCATCAACCATAATTGGCCTTTTAAGGACCGAGGGATTTTCACGAATGAATAAGACTAATTGTGAAATTGACATATTTTCCACATCTAAATTTTGTTCCTTAATTACTTTACTTCGAGTGGAGATAATATCTTCAGTTCCGTTTTCTGATTTTTCTAGCATTTCTTTCAATTCAGATTCATTTAAAGTTGCAGAAAAGATATTGCGTTCCTCAAATGGAATTCCTTCTAATTCAAACCACTTTTTAACTTTCCGGCAGCTTGAACAGCTCGGAGAAGTATAAATTCTAACCATTTTTACCTAATGTTAGTATACCCCTTTGGGTACTAATTACCTAATGTTTATCGAAACTTAACAAAGGATTTGCTAAAATGATTTGAAAAGAGATAAAATACTTTACTATGGCAAGAATGATTAGCGGTATCAAACCGACCGGTGGCCTTACATTAGGGAATTATATTGGTGCACTCAAACGCTTTCCAAGTTACCAATCTCAATACCAAACTTTTTTATTTATCGCAGATTTGCATGCGTTAACTCTACCAATAGAGCCAAAAACTTTAAAAGAAAATACTATTGATCTTGCTGCATTTTATTTAGCAGCTGGATTAGACCCAAATTTAAGTACGATTTTTTTACAATCCCAAGTTTCTGCTCATGCGGAATTAAATGCGATTTTACAAAACTTTGTTTACATGGGAGAGTTATCTCGGATGACGCAATTTAAGGAAAAATCCCTGCAAATGAAAGATTCCGCTATTGGATTGGGCTTATTTGCTTATCCTGTTTTAATGGCAAGTGATATTTTGCTTTATGATGCCGAAGTTGTCCCAGTTGGGGAAGATCAAGTTCAACATTTAGAACTAACCCGTGATTTAGTGCAAAGATTTAACCATCGCTTTGGTGAAACCCTCGTCTTGCCAAAAGCGCAAATTGGCAAAACTGGTGCACGTATTATGTCGCTATCGGACCCTACTAAAAAGATGTCAAAATCTGATCCCAAAG
>JBEDAR010000089.1:0-5998 GCA_041177725.1 Bacillota bacterium
AACCTCTCTCTAACCTGGACGCAAAGTTACGGGTGCAAATGCGTGCCGAAATTATCAAGCTACATGAAAGTATTGGCGCAACCACCATCTATGTTACCCACGATCAAACCGAAGCGATGACGATGGCTAGTCGGATTGTGGTAATGAAAGGTGGATATGTCATGCAAATTGGTTCACCGATTGAAATTTACAATCACCCAGCTAATTTATTTGTCGCCGCCTTTATTGGTTCTCCAGCAATGAACTTAATGGATGTCAAATATAAAGAAGGATTCATTCATTTTGCAGATGGTTTAAAGGTTGAATTACCTGAAAAATTTAAAAAAGCATTAAAGTCGTATGAAAATAAAGAAGTGGTTTTTGGTATTCGTCCAGAAGATTCTCATCGCGAAGATGCGGCTTTGGAAAAACTTTATCCTACAGCAGTCTTGAAAAGCACCATCAAAGTTGCAGAGTTATTAGGGCATGAATATATTATCCATACGGATTTAGCAGGCAATAACCTCATTAGCAAAATTGATGCGCTTCATACCTATCGCATTGGCGATAATATTCGCCTTGTGCTTAATTTAGAAAAAGCCCACATCTTTGATCGCGAAACCCAAAAAACGATTATTTAAGAAATTTTGCCTCAAAACCATTGGCATCCCAATGGTTTTTTCTTGCTAATTTTTTTCAAAATCTCGGTATAATTTATTTGGTAATAAAGGAGTCACGGTTATGCGTACTTCAGGTGTTTTGTTAGCAGTCTCTTCACTTCCTTCTCGATATGGCATTGGCGACTTTGGCAAAGAAGCGCATCAATTTATCGATTTGTTGGTGAAAAGCAATATGAAACTTTGGCAAGTGTTGCCATTAAATCCTTTAGGATATGGTAATTCACCTTATCAACCTTATTCTTCAAAAGCGATGGATGAATTGTATTTATCGCTTGATTTACTTTATGAACAAGGTTTGATTAAAAAGCCTAAACCTTTTAAGGCTCTTGAAACCAAAGTTCATTATGATGAAGTCAGACAATACAAGAGTCAATATTATCAAGAAGCGTTTAAAAAATTCAGACCCAACGCCGCTTATTTAAACTTTTTAAAAGAAAATCCTTGGGTAGAAATGTATGCCATATTTATCACGTTTAAAGAACTTCATCAATTACAAATGTGGACAACCTGGCAAAAAGAATTTAAAACGTATGTCAAGAATAAAGCGATAGATTTATCCCCATATTTACCAAGGATTCAGTACCATCAAATGATTCAGTATTTACTCTTTCAACAATTTTACGCATTAAAAAAATACGCTAATCGTCAAGGCATCCAATTGGTGGGAGATATTCCTATTTATGTTGGCATCGACTCGATTGATGTGTGGATGAATCAATCGCAATTCATGATTACGGCAGATGGAGAACCGACCCATATTGCCGGTGTTCCACCCGACTATTTTTCAAAAACCGGACAACGCTGGGGCAATCCCCTTTACCGTTGGGATGTCATGGAAAAAGACGGATTTAAGTTTTGGATTGATCGTTTAGGCTTTAACGCAACCTTATTTGATATCATTCGTATCGATCATTTCAGGGCCTTTGATACATATTGGAAAATTCCTGCTACCTGCCCTACTGCGGTTGAAGGGGCCTGGATAGAGGCTCCAGGTTACGCGTTATTCGATACCATTTATAAGCAATTACCCAACATCCATATTATTGCAGAAGATCTTGGAGATTTAAGACCACAAGTCCTTAAACTTAGAGACCATTATCGTTTACCTGGCATGAAAATTTTCCAATTTGAATTTCCGATTTATCCTGACGGAAATGGGCAAATGCCCAAAGCCATTCCGCCTACATTTGTCGAAAATTCCATCGCCTATACTGGCACCCATGATAACCAAACAACGATGGGCTGGTATGCTTCACTCAAACCCACCTCACAAAGTCAATTAGCCATTTTCTTAAAACCTTATGTGGGAACCGTTGCAGAACAATTGGTGCAACTCACCCTTCAAAGTGCAGTAAATTATGCAATCTTACCGATGCAAGATTTATTATCTCTAGATGATTCAGCAAGAATGAATGTTCCAGGAACGATTGGTTCACCAAATTGGGAATGGAAACTAAAGGATTTTTCCGGCTTTGAAAGCATGATTAAGAAAATTAAAACCTGGGTGGTCAATTCAAAACGTTTGGCTTGAAATTCAGTATGGTATGAATAGTGTGGTGTGATAAGATTAAAGCAGCTCATCCAAGGAGATTCATCCATGGCCACACCTCATATTCAAGCGACTTTAGGGGATTTTGCGAAAACGGTATTAATGCCAGGTGACCCTTTACGCGCGAAGTTTATTGCTGACACCTTTTTGAAAGATGTTAAACAAGTCAATACGGTGAGAAATATGTTTGGCTTTACCGGTGTTTATAAAGGCAAACGAATTTCAATCATGGCTTCAGGCATGGGCATGCCAAGCATGGGTATTTATTCTCATGAACTTTACACCGCTTTTGGCGTCGACACCATCATTCGTGTTGGCACGACAGGTGCTTACACAAAACATGCTAAACTTTATGATATTATCATTGCCCAAGGTGCTAGCACCGATAGCAATTGGTCTAGTCAGTTTCAGCTTCGCAACGGCACCTTTTCAGCTTTAGGAAGTTACTCACTTGTCGAGCATGCTGTAAAGGTTTGCCGCGATCATCGTTTACCTTTTCATGTCGGGAATGTATTAAGTAGCGATGTATTTTATGATGTGGATCCTGACAAATGGAAAAAATGGGAAGCGCTTGGTGTTCTTGGTGTTGAAATGGAAGCATATGCCTTATATGCAAATGCGGCAAGATTAGGTAAACAAGCCTTAGCGATGATGTCAGTTTCGGATTCTTTTCATTACAAAGAAATTCTTACATCAGAACAGCGAGAAGTGGGCTTGAAAAAAATGCTTGAGGTTGCTTTAGAAATTGCCCCATGAATTTTGAGAATTTAACGCCTTTACAATTAACGATTATTTCGTTACTTGCGACTTTCATCCTTGTTTCCCTTGCTTTCTTGCTTTTGCCATTCTTTAAACGTCAATATGCCATTCGTAATCTTCATAAAATATTTAATGAGAAAATTCATCGCTATGTCACAGAAAAAGATTTTTATTTGATTCCGCAAGTCAAAGTAAAATTACCTGGTAATCGTGATGTGATTATTGATCATTTAGTCTTTGGCGATAAATATATTTATGCGATTAAAGATTTGTATTTTGAAGGTGGCTTGCTTGGTAAAGGTAGCGACAAAGAATGGTCTTATTATGAATATAAATATCAAGAACCAAAATACCGTTACATCCCAAACCCCTTTGTTTTGAATCGCCAACGAATTGAAAAACTTATCATGGTAACGGGGTTAGATCCAACATTGTTTATCTCGGTGATTTTAGTGAATAATGAAGCAATGATTAATCGTATTCCTGTCAGTGAAGACAATCAATTTATTGTCAATATTCGCCAATTTCCTAGATTACTTGAAGCGATTGAAAGTCGCGACACACCACCGTTTAAATCTCAGATTCTTGATAAAGCTGTTATTGATATCAATGAGATGAATATCAAGAATAAAAAGATTAAGTAACGTTTACTTCTTTAATTTTTTTTCTTTAATTAACGCGTTTAAATCATCCGTTATTTTTTTGTTTTCCCCATGATGAATGGCAATGATGATGGTGTAGACAATCAAATAGATAAACATTATCAAATAGACAAGACCAATTAATCGCGATAAAACCGGGGAGTAAATAATCCTCATGATTGGGGCAATCGGGAGAACGAGCAACAAGGATACAAAGATACTAATGATGCCACTACCCCATTTCAATTGATAAATCTTGATAGCAAGATGGATGAGGATTGAAATCAAGATTGAGCCAAAAAACAATTCAAATAAAAATACTTGTCCTTCAATTCTAGGAAGAATATTCGTAAAAATGGCAAGGATTCCCATCACCAAGGAAACCCAGGTATAAATTTTGCTAAAACCCTGCATCATATATTTCATTTTTTAAGTGCTCCTAGTTTTGTTTTAATAACCTTTACATACAACCGACTTATCTCAATTAAATCTCCGTTGTCTAACATGGCCTCTAGTTTACTATTTAGCAAGGGCCGAAAGCTTTTCAAAACATGTAAATTCAAGATCGTGCTTTTATTGACACGAACAAACGGGTCGCCCCACGATTCAATTTCATATAATCTCTCGGAAATAATATAACTATCATTTTTGGTAAAAAGGATGGTTTGCTCATCTTGGCTTAAAAAATAGTAAATATCAATTAATGGAATCCGAAATTGTCGATCAGCTTTTTTTGCAAGAATGGTACCTTGGGATTCAACAAGAAAGGTTTTGAGTCTTTCCACATCGGGGTGTCCTTCGGGAGCTTCTATGGTTACGACCGGTTCGATTTTTGTTAAGGAAGGAATGAATTTAATCTTCATAGCGTTTATTATAGTCAATCTTTGGTTCTAAAATGGATAATTTTTATGGTAAGTTTCAAGAAAATAAGGTTAAGATACAAAAAACCTCCGATGGGAGGTTTTTTTTAATACGCTATGGAGCAGGTGACGGGAATCGAACCCGCGTATCAACCTTGGCAAGGTTGTGTTCTACCATTGAACTACACCTGCAACGCTTTTATATTATAGCGATAGTTGAGAGGTAGTTGCAAGAATTTTTTCTTTTTTTTCATAACCCATTCTAGAAAAAAGACTTGAAATTTTCTATAAATATTTATCGTTAAATGGTATGATGAAACTAGTTAAAAACATCTTTCGTGGAGGGTTTGCAATGAAAAAATTTATTCGACTTTTGGGGTTTGCCCTGTTTATGGTGCTTATCGCCTTTGTCGGACTGATTGCTTACCAAAAAAATTTTGATTTAAATAACATTTTTAGTTATTTTACTGCCTTAGGGATTTCTGTGCTTGCGCCCTTAATCAACTTCAATAATATAACGATTTCTTTTCTTTCTATATTTGCGGCTACGATTATCATTCTTGGTTTATCGGTCTTTTTATCGGTGACTCTATTATCAAAACTTAAAATATTTAGAGGTCTTTTGAGTTTTATTGGTCTTAATGTCAGCTTAGGTTTTGCACTTTTAATAGTCAACGGTTATTACCCTGATGCTACTTCGTTTGCAAGTCTAGGAACTTCGATTAGTTTTTTGGATCTACTTTTGTTTCCAATTGAAGATCCTAATCCTGGTCTATTGGCATCTGCTTTCTCCGGATTAGTGGTCAGTATCGCCTTGTTTACATTTATGTATGTGGTTCTGAGTTTGGTTGACTTAATTCGCAATCCTTTTAAGAAGCATTCAAGCCAAGTATTACCTCTCATCAAAGAAGAAACGATGATTGCGCAAGAATTATCCAAATTTGTGATTCCGAGTCAGATTCGCTTACCTCAAACACAGGTAGCGCTCCCCGATATTCTACCGCAAGGTTCAACTCCCGAAATTTCAAAGGCAACACCATCCATCCTGGAACAAACACCCATCGTTGTGTTACCGCAAACCCCGGCCTTGCCTGAAAAACAAGACATCGTTAAAGCTCGGCAAACCGTTTTACAATTAAAAGAAAGAATTCGCGCGCAAATACGCTTACAACTTTTGGAAGCTAAACAGACGGTTGCAATTGAGACTTCTCCTTCTAAATTAGCAACTCCCAGCTCAGCGATTGTTCCTCAAACCGATAACGGAGCGTTGCCAGTAAATACAACTGCTGTGGATAGCAAAGTCAATGAGTGGTCTTCAACTCAAATTCAAGAAAAAGTGAAAGAAGCGCTTGCTGTTGAAATTGCTCAGTTGGAACCGAAAACAAAAGATCAAGTCAGCACCTTGATTAATGAAGAACTGATAAAATATGACTCTTTAAATCGAGAAGTCATGGAAAGCTTGGTTTCAGAAAAAATTGAGCAAATTCTTGCCATAAGTTTTGATCAATTTAAACAAGAAATGGAAACGAT
>JBEDAR010000090.1:0-20666 GCA_041177725.1 Bacillota bacterium
GGCGACCATTAAAATCTTCATTAGAGTTTTTCTCCCTGTTTAATATAAAGAACGGATTCTTTACCTGCAAGGAGTTTTGTTTTTTCAATCTTGACGTACTTATCAATGATGGCCCGTTGCACCACAACATCTTTACCAACTTTGGTATCGGTAAAGACAATTGAGTTTTCGATACGAGACCCTTCTTCTATGACAACATTGCGAGAAATAATAGAGTTGATCACAGTCCCATTAATTTTTGCACCATTGGCAATCATGCTATTTTTGATAACGGCACTCGCCCCATATCGCGCAGGCGGGGTGTTATTGGAAACCGTATAAATAGGCCAATCCTCGAGAAAGACTTTGTTGCGAAAATCAAAATCTAAAAACTCCATCGAATTTTCAAAATAAGACTCGAGTCCATCAAACGCTCTTAAATAACCCGTTAATTTATACGTGGCAAATGATAACCCGTCTTGCGCGAGTACATAACGAATGAGTTCTTTAATACCAAAAGTAGCAGAGATTTGCGGTCCTAATTCCAGTAATGTCATCAAATAATCTTTAGAAAAAATAAAGGTATCCACACTGATATCAATTTCATCTTTCGTGCCTTGGTTTTGAACAAGATTAATAACACGACTTTCTTTTAACGTGAGAACATCGGAGTTTAAAAATTGTTTTTTCCCTTTTTTAGTTCTGGTGTATACAATTGTTAATTTTTCTTTATTTTCCAAGTGTTGTTTAATCGCTGGGCGAAAATCAAGCGTGTAGAGCAAGTCGCTGGGTGCAATTACAATCACATCGGGACGATGATCCAGTATCAACCAATCGTTTGCTTTTAAATTATTTAAATCATGATTATATAAAGGATTACTGGAATGTTTTTCGTTATACAAAACTTGCTCAAATCCAAGTTTGGTGTTGTTGTTAAATACATTCGTCGATCCTAAATGCTTCATGATTGAACGGGGCTGAGTTTCAATCAAGATTCCTACCTTATCAATTCCAGAATTTGAAAAATTCGATAAGGTAAATCCATCAACGCATAACGTCCAAGAAAACTTGTTGAACCTAAGGGACGATTTTCGGTTAAGGGTCCCAAACCCTTGTTGCCGTGAAGATTACAAAATCCCATGATTTTTGGCATGGTTACTTATTCACCAACACCACGTTGGTTCCTCCGTTCATTGAGGTTTCTACTTTTATATTAGGCGACACAATCACCTTTTTAAGTGAGGTACCGCTTTTAATCGTGGCCCCCGGCATAATCACTGAATCGACCACAGAAGCGCCTTCTTCGATGGTGACATCATGAAAAACAACACTATGATCAACCGATCCAAAAATCACAGCACCTTGATTGATCAAAGCATTTTTAACTTTTGCTTTTTCACCCAAATATTGCGGTAAACTTCTGGTGTCTTCAGTGAAGAGTTTTAAATCATCGTTCAGTAATAAACGTTTTGCCTCTTCATCGTCCAATAAATCCATGTTTGCTTCCCACAAAGATTCTATCGTGCCAACATCTCGCCAATAGCCCTTAAAGGGATAAGCCAATAAACGTTTCTTTTGTTTCAATAAAGTAGGAATAATATTTTTACCAAAGTCGTGTTCAGAGCCATCATCTTTTGCATCATTGATTAAAGCTTGCCGAAGTTCTTTGTAATTGAAAATATAAATACCCATCGAAGCAAGCGTGGATTTTGGTTGTGCCGGTTTTTCTTCAAATTGCGTCACCAAGTTATCTTTATCAACTGACATGATGCCAAATCGAGATGCCTCTTTTTTATCCACATCAATCACTGCTACCGAAAAATCAGCATTGCTTTGCTTGTGAGCCTCCAACATGGTTTGATAATTCATTCTATAAATATGATCACCCGAAAGAATCAGAACATAGGTGGGTTTAAGGTTATCTAAAAAATCGATGTTTTGGTAAATGGCGTCTGCAGTGCCCTTATACCAAACATTACCTTCTTCGGTTTGTCGAGGTGGTAGGGTTGCGGTTAAAGAATGAATACCATTCAGTCCCCATTTCTCACCATTACCGATATAGGTATTCAATAAAATGGATTCATATTGTGTGAGGACACCCACGGTATCAATGCCACTATTGGCACAATTCGATAATGGAAAATCAATAATGCGGTATTTCCCACCAAAGTTAACAGCAGGCTTAGCAATTTTTTTCGTTAGGGTTTCAAGGCGCGTTCCCTTTCCACCGGCTAACAACATGGCTATTAATTCTTTTTCCAAAGAATCTCACCTCATTCTTTATCGTTATTTTACCACGAAGGTAAAAAGTTAAACCGATGTATCCGTGGTAAGATGGTTTTGATGAAATTCAATGTCTTAAAAGCTGTTGCAGTCATGACAATCTCTGGCATCGTCTTAATGATCATTTCACCTTTCTTATTGAAAGCAGTTATGATTCAAGTTACGCAACCTGAGGTTTTACTAAATGCCGAACAACGGCTTGCATTGAACCTCCACACTTGGCCAGATGGCAATATTGGCATTGTTAAGAACAATGAACAATTTACCTTCTTTGGTACCAACGGTGGTTTACTATCTAAGACCTCTGGCACCATAGCCAACCCTACCCAACAAATTCATTACACCTCCCGCACCATCCAAAGTTTAAAAGAAACTTACAATTATGCCGGGGGTGGACCGACCTTTGAAATCAATGATTATTTGTTTATGTTGTACCACGCTGAATATCATCCAAATAATCATTTTCAACAATTTTATAGCACGATTGGTATTGCCTATTCAACCAATGAAGGCGAAGAATTTTTTGATTTAGGAAAGATCATTCAATCCACCTATGTTTTAAATGAGAATGATGAAATAGCGGTTGAAATGGGCGGGGCTCCATTTGTGATTAAGGAAGACTATATTTACGTTTTTTTCCGAGATATTATCAACCCATTTCAACAAAACAATTTAGCAGTTGCAAGGTGTTCTATCGAAGAACTAATGAATGCCGTTTTGGCTAATCAGACACCGGTGTTTAATAAATATTTTCAAAATAGATTTTTAGAATCAGGGATTGGTGGTCGCTCCACCCAGTTAGAGTTTTTCAATGGAAATATCCGTTGGTTTGATATTGGCTTTGATACCAAAAAAAATCAATATATGGCGGTCTTGGTAGATGACACGATCAATGGTCAAAATCTATATGTGATGTTTTCCTACGATTTATTTTCATGGGGTCCACGAATCAATTTGACGTGGCGTGATGGCGAAACCTTTTATCCAACTTTAATTGGCTACCATGATAACCCCAAAGAATCTGATGGTCGTTGGTGGGTTTATTTTACGCATTCTCAATTAGGCGCCTGGTCGAGGTGGGAAGATGCGACCCTGGAAAGAGTGTTGATCACCCTATGACCTTAAAAACCCTTCAATCCTTGATTTACAAAGGAAATACCTCAAGTGTTCAACTCTTAGAAGAAGCGATTCACAAACATAAACAATCAACACGTAAGAATGTGATTGGGGTTCTTTCTCCGCTTGCCCTTAATCAAGCAATCCAAGCCGATCAAAGCAGAAAAAAGGGCATTTTAAAAACGCTTCTGCATGGCATCCCCATTTTAATCAAAGACAATATCATGTATGCGGATGGCACACCAACGACCGCCAACAGCTATGCACTAAAAGATTTTATACCTCAAAAAAACGCCCCAATTGTGGATGCTTTATTGAAAGCTGGAGCAGTAATTTTAGGAAAAGCAAACCTTTCTGAGTTTGCATATTTTATGGGTGATGAAAAAATGCCATCGGGTTATGGATCGATGTATGGCCAAGTTAAACATCCAATCGATGAATCGATTGATCCATATGGATCGAGCACTGGTAGTGCGGTTGCAGTCGCTCTTGGTATCGTTCCTGTTGCGATTGGAACTGAAACGAATGGTTCCTTAATGGCCCCCGCTTTCCAAACGCAAATCGTATCGTTTAAACCGAGTATTGGTATGGTCTCTCAAACTGGAATTATTCCCATTGCCCCTTCACAAGACGCTGCAGGTCCGATGGCAAAGTCGGTTTATGATTGTGCTGTGGTGATGGATGTTATTGCTTTCGCAGATCCATTTGATTTGAAAACAATATCCATACAAAGACCGATTAGTTTTGTGGAAGCGCTGACCCAACCTTTATCAAAAAAAAGAATTGGATACGTTTACTTTTCGAATCAAACCTATGACAAGGATGATATCGAGATTCTTCATCAATCCAAGGATAAATGGAAATCACTCGGACACGAAGTGGTGGACATAACGATTGAACTTCCTCCTTTGGACAACTATCCAACACTGATGAGAGAGTTTAAAATTTCACTCAATCAATTTTTAAAAACACACCACCAACCCAAGATGCCAAGTACCCTTAAAGACATTATTCAATTCAATCTTCAACATTCAGAACGGTGTTTGCGTTATGGCCAATCCACGTTACTTGCCAGTGAACAAATGCCGGATACACTAGATCTAACCTATCAGAACCTGTTCCAATCATTACGAAAAGAAGCGAGTCAATTCCAAACGATATTGATTCAAAAACAAATGGATGTGTTAATTACACCTACCTGGTTTGGTTTTGCACCTATTTATGGCAACCCATCCTTGTGTTTACCGATGGGTTACCATCAAAAAAAACCAAAAGGTATCGTCCTTGTTTCCAAGGTTGGTTATGATCGGGAATTGCTTCAGTTAGGACATCAATTTTTTGATTAAAAGTTTTCTATAGGTTTTTTGGTATAAAGTATCATAAAATTAAACCATGAACGAATTTAAAAACCTTATCACGCCTATTCCAACCCGTTGGGTTGGTCCTCTTGAATTTGCTCATGTCACAACGTTGGGTAAGAACCAAACCATCCAACCAACACAAGTGCCATTGGCCACATTAGAAACCACTTTGTTTTTCTCCGTTGCTCGCGGTAGTAAAGCGATTGCCAATGCAGGTGGCGTGCAATCAACACTGGTGAGTGATTCGATGACGCGGTCCATCACCTTAGAAGCCAAAGATGCTTCTGAAGCGTCTGCGATTGGACAATTTGTTAAAACCAATCTCACCAAAATCCAAAAAGAAGTCGTGGAAAAGTTGAGTCGTTATGCCCAACTTCAAACCATCGATATTTACCAAGTTGCCAATTTGGTCTACTTAAGAATTGCGATCTTTTCTGACAACGCTAGTGGGCATAATATGGTGACACTCGTTGCTGATGGCATAGGCGACTATGTTATTAAAAAATTTAAATCTGCAAAATACATTTCAGTCTCAGGAAATATGTGTGTAGATAAAAAAGTAAGTGTCATCAACGGTCTAAGAGGTAGGGGTAAACATGTGATTACTGAAATCACGATACCGCGTCATGTTGTTGATGAAGTATTAAAAACCACACCAGAAAAAATTGTCGATTTAAATACCAAGAAAAATCTATTAGGGTCTATTATGGCCGGATCTGTTCATAGTGCAAACGCACATTATGCTAACATGTTGCTTGCAATTTACTTGGCAACCGGTCAAGATGCTGCCAATATTGTTGAAGGTTCTCAAGGTGTGACATATGCAGAAGTGAAAGATGGACATTTATATTTTTCCACCTCCATCCCGAATATTATTGTCGGAACTGTTGGTAACGGAAAAAATGAACCTCACTTTCAAGAAAGACTTGAAGCAATGGGGTGTAAAGGTGCTGCTTCTAGTCAAACCCTTGCGCATTTAGTTGGCGCAACGGTTCTTGCGGGAGAATTATCATTACTAGCAGCCCTTACCAATCCGCACGAGTTAATGAAAGCCCACACAACGATTGAAAGAAAATAAATATGATCAAAGTCGGCATTGATTTAATTAATTTTTATACCCCACAGGTGTATTTAGATTTGGCAGAACTCGCAGCGGTTAGACAAGTGCCAGTGGAAAAATATACGGTAGGCATTGGTCAAGAAAAGATGTCTTTAATTGATCCGTTTGAAGATATTGTCACCATGGCTGCTGAAGCGGCTTATGACATTGTCAAGGGTCGCGAACAACAGGTTGGTTTGGTATTATTTGCAACCGAATCCGGTGTCGATTATTCCAAATCTGCTGGAGTATATTTACATGCCTTGCTCCAATTAAACCCTCACTGTCGCGTTCTAGAAGTTAAGCAAGCATGTTTTGCAGCGACTGGAGCCTTATTACTTGCGAAAGATTATGTCACACTTCATCCCGACAAATTAGCACTGGTGATTGCCAGTGATGTTGCTTGGTATGGACTCAATACGCCTGGAGAAGTCACCCAAGGCGCAGGTGCTATCGCAATGTTAATCAGTGTCAATCCTCGACTCGCGCTCATTGAAGAAGGAAAAGCGATCGTGGAAAATAGCAAAGATTTTTATCGTCCTTCCTATAACCAAGTACCAATCGTCGATGGTAAATTATCGATTCGTAGTTATAAAGAATTACTAAAACAAGTCAGACCAGAAAAACCGTTGAAGTTTGTTTGTTTCCATATGCCATTTGCCACCATGAGTGATAAAGCTTCTGAAGTATTAACAGTGCCCTTATCTCCAGAAATCCTCATGTCAACGAAAGCATTTAATAAAGATGTGGGAAATATATACAACGGATCTTTATACCTTTCTCTTATTTCTTTACTGACAACTTACCCCAATTCATTGGCAAATGAAACGATTGGGATGTTTTCCTATGGCTCTGGGGCAACAGGAGAAACCTTCTATCTAACCATGCAGCCCCAATACGAAAAAGTGATTGATAAAAAAGCGTTTTTAAGTCTTGTCAATCAAAGAAGAAAGGCCGACTTTTCAACCTATGAAAGATTAATGAGCGGTTATGAACATCGAGAAAAAAGTTTAAACTTTACCACCACGATTCCTCATTCCAAACACCGATTTGTCTTAACCGCGATTGTCAATGGTCATCGTGAATATTTAAAACGTTAACGTTATTTAAGTAAACGTTTCATCGCTTTTGCAATCATATTGGTCGCAAATTTTGGAAACAACCGACTGATTTTATCGAGTGCAGAAGCATCACTTCCTACTACCAATCGATACAGATTTTTTTTGATGCCTTGATTGATAATCATGTTGGCGGCCCTCTCAGGACTTAATGTTTTCTGGGATTTTGCCATTTTTTCTGCGTCCGCTTTTGACATATTCATATCCACACCTGAATTCTTAGTAATATTGGTTCCGATGGCGCCTGGAAAGACCACCGTTACACTCACAGGTGTCCCCTTTAATTCTGCATACAAAGCCTCTGTTAATAATTTGACCGCAGCTTTGGAGGCACCGTAGACCGCTTGTCCCGGAACGGGTGTAAAACCACCCATACTAGAAATATTCACAAGATTTGCTTCTGGTCTTTTGACTAACAATGGCAGAAAAGCACGGCACATATTTAACGTTCCGTAAAAATTAACTCTCATCACCCGATCAATGTCCTTATTTTGTAATTGCATCACTTTGACAAAAGGTTGAATAATTCCAGCATTATTGATCAAGCCGTCGATTTGACCGAAATCCTTTTCAATGGTGCTAGGTATATTAGCAACGCGTTCATCGTTTGTAATATCGACAACATAAGTCTTTAAGTTTAGTTTATTTGCATTGGCAACGCGTTCGGTTTCTTGCAAGTAAGTTTCCGAAATATCTAAGGCTGCAACTTTAGCGCCTTGGCGAAGAAGTTCTAGGGTTAACGCTCGCCCAACTCCATTTCCAGCGCCGGTGACAACGAATACTTTGTTTGATAAATTTTTCATTCGCCTTTCTCCTTAATTTTATTATAGACAAGCCCGTTTGATAAATAACGAATCTTGGTATAATACTTTCAAATGAAAATCGCAATTTATGACTTTGATGGAACTTTATTACAAACACAAACTGTTCCGTTTATCCTTCAACACTGGCAAGACCTCAAACTCTCACCAGAAAAATTTAAAAAAATAAAAGCGAGAATTTATTTTCGATATTTGCTACTACAATTAAAAATATTTGGGATTAAAAAAGATCAATTTCGATATTGGGCGATGGCACAAGTGGGAGAATTATTTGGATCAGTTTCATTAGAACAACTGAGTTCTTTTCTTGATTCTTTATATGAAAAATCAAAGGCTAAACTCCATAAAAAAGTGTTGAAACAAATTCAAAAAGACAAACAAGAAGGACACACGACGGTCCTAGTTTCTGGTAATTTTGATTTGTTTTTAGAGCGATATCGCCACCTTGGGTTTGACCACATCCTTGGTACCTCACTGTTTAATCAACAAGGTCAAGTGCACCAACCACTGAAGATTTTATCTGCGGATTTAAAAGTTCCTTCTTTAATCACACATTTTAAAACAATTCTTTGGGAAAAAACAAAAGCATACTCTGATTCCTTTGCCGACCTTGGATTATTATCCAAAGTTAAGGAAGCAATTTGTGTCACCCCAGATAAAAAATTACTTAAACACGCAAAAGCCAATCAATGGCGTATTATTCTTTAGATTGAATATACAATCCGAGTAACAACAAAAGACTGGCGCTTAAAAAGAAATATAGTTCTCCTCTAAAACCAGTTAAGGCTATTTCGTAAACACCTTTTAATATCCATTCGACTGCGAATGTCGTTAATCCTAATCGATAGCATGTCCAACCTAAAGAGGGTTGATGGTTTTTGCGCCACCATAACTCTAAGGTACAACCTAAAACAGGAATGGAAAAAACCCCCACCATCCACAGATTAAAGACTCCCGGGACAAAACTTAAATAGATGAAGGAAAACAGCCCAAGAAATAAACTAGAAAGGAGATAGCCGATTACAATGTTTAATTTATAATTCATAACCAATATATATAATATCGCTGATCGATCGTTCCGAAATGGTCGAACCACTATTAACAGGTTTGTTGATAATCCTTCCATTAAACCACATCGTTGCCGAACCCCCACCATCAAGGTTGTAGGCGAAAGTTGCACCATATTCCACAAAAATGGAAGCTAGTTCGTAGACGGATAGACCAGCACTTTCTTCTGTTCGCCCATCTGAAACCACAAAAATAAATTCATTTTCAGAAATCTGGCCAATCGCTGTTCTTGGATTACTGGTTAATTCATAGGGTACTTTGGTTGTCGGGGTCACCACCACACTAGTGTTATTCATCAACACTGGACCAAAAGACCACACTTGCCATGGTTGCATTTGGTTGAGGGTTTGTAAATTCGTTTCTGCCTCAGCAAAGGTGGACATCTCACCGTTGTCATTTAAGATGATGGCATCATCGTATTCTTGAGGTCTTGGTGTAATGCGATAGACAATACCGTTTCGCACCACAAATCCAATGTCTCGGAAACCATAATAGTCTCCATTGATGGCAAAAATTGCGTTTTTACGGTCAGCAATCACCGAAGTTTTTTCTTTAAAGTTCTTGCCGTATGTATCAAAACCAAAAGCTGATTTTATCAGTCGATGGTTGTGAGTGGTGAGCACGGCAACATAGACTTGCGTCTCGTATCTTCTTATCACATCAATTTCGAGGTTAATCTCATTATCGATATAACCGAATTCAGTAAACGTTGGATTCATACTTGTGCCGATTGCGTCTTGTGAACTATCTCCAAGGGAGGAGTTGAGAATGTTTGAACCGCTATTGCCTCCCAATTTAAAAACGAAAGTGTCGAGAAGAGAATAACCACTTGAGATGGATAAACCCATCACATAGACCATTGTTAGAAGACGGAGATTTTGTTTTTTCATTTTTTAAAGATGTATGTTTTTTGAATGCGATAAGACAAGACAAACAAAATAGAGTCCACGATGATTTTGGAAAGTTGATACGATATCAATCCCAACGATGTCAAAGCATCTGTTAAGAAAGCGGAAAGTGACATAATCAACAAGAATAGCATCAGATATTGCAGACTCGATTGAATGAAACGCACATCCGATTCAAAACTATAAAAACGATTCATAAGGTAATTGAACGCCCCAGATAAAACTCTAGCGCAGATGACCGCCATGATAATTTTCCAATCACCCAAAAACAATTGATAAAACAAAAGATACAATGAAAAATCGATTGCAAAACTCGTCAGACCGACGATGATAAATCGCACAAATGATTTTAATAAAATACGATAGATTTGGATGGAATCTCTCCAAGGTTTAAATGAACTTATCGCTCCTTCTTGTTGGTAAATGGTTTGAACGGGAACTTGGATAATACGCACACCTTGGTCTGCAATCAGTTTTAGCATCGCCATTTCATAGTCATATCGATTTTGCGGAATCGTGATGAGTTTTTCTAATAACCATTTTGGAATGGCGCGAAGGCCATTCTGAGTATCCATGATCGTTTGGTTGGTGACCCATGAAAATACTCTTCTCGTAATTAGGTTACCCAAACGATTTCTTAAGGGTGTTTTCTGAACAAATGATCTAGTACCGATATAAAAAGAATCACTATCTTGATCAAGTAAATGAACCAATTTTAAAATATCTTCCGGGGGATGTTGGCCGTCAGCATCCGCAGTGACGACACCGTAGACCTCATCTAGTTCCTTTAAAACATATTGAAAGCCAGTTTTAAGCGCTGCCCCCTTGCCTTGGTTATTTTTGTGTTGTAATAAAACCACACCAGATAGTTCCTTAAAAATCGTTTGATCTTCATTTCCATCATCAACGACGATGATGAAACCTTGAAATGTTTTTTGCAGTTTTTGAACCAAAGTTAAAAGATTTTGATTGGGCCTAAATGCAGGAATGATAATCGCTATCGACGTATCAAACTTCATTAGTGTTTCAAGGGTTTCTTAAACCATTGATTGATTGATCGGATTGGGAATTGCTGAGCGATTACCACCACAACCCCAGCGACTAAACCGGCAGTGAATCCATTGTTATATAAATCGAAACCACCTTGTAATGCAAAGGCTTGTGGGGCAACCAAGAGGTGAATAAAACCAGCCAAAAGACCATAAAAGATACCAAATTTACCACTAACAGGCGCAAGTGCAGTCACAAACAATAAAGCAATACTAGGTCCAGGTAACGTTAAACTAAAACCTTGAATTGATGAAGCAAGTGTAAGACCAACGATGACCGGTAAACTATTAACGATGTGTTTACCATACGATCCAAAAGCCATAAAGGTAAGAATGCCAGCAACAATAGGTCCTGAAAGTGGAATGTTATAAATGGTGAGTAGAATCAAACTCAACATCCCGATACTTCCAACATTGAACAAGGTTGCAGCGAAACCAAAGTCTTTGTAAAAATCTGATGGTAAATTTCCCGGACTTTGTAATAAACGCAGCCAAGGTTTATATACTTGCCGATGAATTAAAAAAGAAGATCCGATTAGCGCAATTGAAAGCGACAAAATAAACCAAAATAAAACCTCATGAAAAGCAAAGGTTAAAGTGGTTGGTACCGAAACATCGATTTGGAATGCTTTTAGAATCGCAGTAAAAAGCATCGCAACAAACCCTAGACCAAAACCAGTGTTATATAAATTATAGCCTTGATGGAATTTACCAACGATTGATACAACCATCGGTGTTAACCATCCAGCAAATAAACCACCGAAGATACCACAAGGAATGGCAATCCATAAACTTAATTCAGGAATACCAAACATCAAGAAGCTGGTTACTGGCGCGATACCGCTGCTAAACAAGAAAGTACCGGTATATTGATTTAATTGCGTTCCCTTCATTTTTGTATACACAAAGAAACCCAGCCAAACAGGGATGATATTGAATAAATTTTTTCCAAAAAAAGAAAAAGCAAGGATCGTGACCACACCAGCAAAAGCGACGCCGGAAAAATTTACCTTTAATTGATGTAATAGCAAAATCGTAACCCAAGTTACGATCCATGCATTGACTAAAGTCGCATGCAACCCCCCGACCGCTAAGTAATCTGTAATCAATAATGACGGATGAAGATAGATCGCAACAAGACCATTCCACATTGGCATGAATGATCCTGAAAACAATAAAATAACCAATCCACCAAAGGCGATTCCCGCTAAGACTTTAAAAGGGAGTTTAATTTCTGGGAACATCACAAATATTATATTTTATTCTTCGCTTTAAACAAGTAAAATAGGGGATATGTTAAGAGAACAAATTGCAGCATATCAACCATTCAATGAACAAGAGGCATTTGATAAAAAAGCCATCCTTGCATTTATTGATCGCAACCCCGACTACTTACTTCGTTCAAACCTCATCGCCCATTTTACAGTCTCCACCATTGTGGTTAATGAATCGATGGATAAAGTTCTTTTTGCTCACCATAACATCTATAAGTCTTGGGGTTGGTTGGGTGGTCATAACGACGGCGATGAAGACATGCTTAAAGTTGCAATGAAAGAAACAGAAGAAGAATCAGGACTTAAAAAAATAAAGCCTTTTTCTAAGGATATTTTTATGCTAGATACCATCTATGTCCCCAACCACATCAAAAACGGTAAACACGTTTCCGATCACTTACATTTAAACGCAACGTACTTAGTGATTGCGGATGAACGTGAAAAACCCATCGTCAACGTCGAAGAAAACTCCGGTGTCCAATGGTTTCCTATTTCCACTGTACTTAAGATTGTGCATGAACCACGGATGATTCCAATCTATCAAAAAGCTTTTCAGCGGATCGCTTTACTTAAAAATCTTAAAGTGAAAACGATTCTTTAACCAAATCACTAAGAAAAGATTAGCAACGTTAGCCACCACAATCATTACATAAATCGGCCAAGTGGTATTTGTTAAATCTAAAATTGCCCCGGAAAAAATAGTACCAAGAATGGCCGCTAATCCATAAGCAGTAAATAATTTTCCATAAAGCGAAGAAAAGAGTTCTTTTGGAAAGATTGTTTTAATCGACAACGGCATGAGCGCCATCCAATTACCTAATCCGAACCAAAAGGCACCAAAACTTATCGCATATAAAATCGGATTAACACCGCCATTAAATAAGGAAATAAAACCACTAAAGATTAACGACATTAAACTGATAAAAGCGATTTTAAAAAATCCAAATCGATCTACAAGCCCACCAAAAAAAGGTCTAGATACACCGTTCAACAATGAAAAAATAGAAATCGCCACCGTCACAAATGTGGTATCAAATTGATAATGGATCACCCCGATTGGAAAACTTAATCCTACAATCGTTAACCCAGAAAGTAAGGATAAAACGTAAACCACATACAAGGAACGAAAGGCTGGATAATCATAAGTGCGACTCACGTTATTGCTATCATGATTCGTGTTTTTTTCTAAAGGGGTACTTTGCAATAATGGCCAGAGACAAATCAAGAAAACACCCAGAGCAATCCAACCCAACACCATCATCGTGAATTGAATCGATTGATTGGTGAGTAAAGTTGCAATAATCGGTGTCATGATCGTGTTGGACAATCCAAAACCCATTAAGATTAAACCCGAATATAAACCGATTCGTTTATCAAAAATTCGTTGCACTAAATATATGGGGACTCCATACAAAAATCCAACACCACTGCCAAGTAAAACACCATAAGTTAAGATTAAGAGATAAAAATTATCAACGAGACTAGATAACCAAAAACCACCAACAAAACAACATGCGCCGATGATGACAATGTGCCTTCGAAACCTACTCATGAATTGACCAGCGACTAACATCGCACCAGCATAACTAACCAATGACACCATATAAGGCAAACCACTTACACTTGCATTAATGTGATAGGTCAATTCTGCTTCAACCCGAAAAACACCCCAAGCATAGACACTACCAAGCAGCAGCATCAACAGAATAGATTGAATCAGGAAATAAAATCGAGAAAAATTCATATAACGATTATTGTATCGATAGAAAAACAGATGTCAATTTATACATGAAAGAATCTTTAAAATGGATTAAATTTTGTAAATTTTGCTAAATTTTTCTTCTAAATAATCACAATAATATGTGGGATTCAAATCTTCCCCCGTTACTTTTTTTAGGAGGACAAATGGAGGATAAAGCTTCCCATAGGCATAAACATGTTTGGAAAACCAATCACGAATAGGAGTTAAATTTTTACTCTTGATGGTGTTTTCCAATGATAAAGTTTTTTCCATCGTTTTCAGTAATTGAATGGAGATTGCGTTACCAAGGGCATAGGAAGGGAAGTAACCAAAGGCACCACCAGACCAATGAACATCTTGCAAGCAACCGGTTCGATTATTTTTGGGTTTAATACCAAGATAGCTTTGATAAAGTTCATTCCAAGCAGTTGGTAAATCCATCACCTTCAACGATCCTTCAATCAGTCTTTTTTCCAATTCGTAGCGCACCATCACATGAAGACTATAGGTTAATTCATCCGACTCGGTTCGGATCAAAGAAGCTTTCGCTTCATTAATCGCTTGATAATACTCCTCTAATTCAACATCCTTAAATTGCTCTTTAAATTGTTGTTTTAAGTCCGGAAATACCATTTTGGTAAACGCATAAGATCGACCCAAGACATTTTCATAGAAACGCGATTGCGATTCATGAATTGACATCGCTGCACCATGACCAAGAATGGTGCCCCTTACCTTCGGCCCAATGTTTTGTTCATAAATACCGTGACCACCTTCATGAGCGGTTGAGTAAATATTGGAAATAAAGTTATCCTCATAAATGTGGGTGGTAACCCTAACATCGCTCGGGGTGATTTCACTACTAAATGGATGAACGGATTCGGCTAAAACACCAGCATTTAAGTCATATCCAATCATGGTTAATAAGGATTTTGCATATGCCAATTGTTCGTGTTTAGGAAATTTTCTAGACATGAAATCAGTACGAATTTTCACTTTGGATTGTTGAATTTTTTTGAGGAGAGGAACAATTCTAGCCTTGAGCGTGGCAAAGAAGGCATCCAGTTTTTCAATGGTGTTACCTTCTTCATAATCATCGAGAAGTTGATTATATAGTGGTCCGGCAACTGTTTTTGTTAACGTTGCAAACTTTCGAACATAAAACAAGATCTTTTCTAAGTACGGCGCGTAAGCATTAAAATCATCGTTCGCTTTTGCTTTTTCCCAAGCGACTTGTGCTTGGGATAAAAGGACAGCATAATCCTGATAATCTTTGGGATCAATTTTTTTAAGCTGATCAATTTTCTTCCGTTCTAAATAAACCATGCGTCTCATTTCCTGAGAAAGATCATCTTGGTGAGATTGTAGATCGCTGATTAACCGATCATAAGCAGGATCATTTTGATGTTTAAAGTCTTCTAATGCCCAAAAACCCATGGCCTCTGATCGTTCATTAACTGCACCTTCATTTTTCGGTGCAATGGTTTGCGCATCAAAACTTGCCACATTCATGACGTAATTTAATGCTTTCGTCTTTTCGTAATGTTTTTCAAATTGTCCTAACAATGCCTTTAAATCTGTTGAGTTTGTTTTTGCCATCGTTGTTTTCCTTATTGAGAATCATTTTAAACCTTTATAATGAAACTTGTAATAAAAAATGAAAAACAGCGAGCCAATAAAACCTTATATCGCATCATTCTCGGGTGATTTAAACAAACGTTTAAATGTTGTATATGACATCATCAAATCTCACTTTCCTCAAGCAACAGAAACCTTTGCATATCAAATGCCTACATTGAAAGGTAAAAGAAATCTCATTCATTTTGCTGGGTACGCCAATCATATTGGTATTTATCCTGGTCCTCAAGGTATCACCTACTTACGTACAATTTTGTCTGACGCAATCACAAGTAAGGGTGCTTGGAAAATTCTGCATAGTCAAGCATTGCCGGAAAATGCATTAAAAAAACTTTGTCTTTGGATTCAAAAACAAACATGAAGCGAATCCTAATATTTTTATTGGATGTCTTTTATTGTTCATTAAGTAGCTTTGGAGGTCCTGAAGCCCACTATGGTGTCTTTTCACAAATCCTGGTGGATAAAAAAAAATACATTGATGAAAAAACCCTTTCTGAACTCATTGGCGTTTTTGCTCTAGTCCCTGGACCTAGTAGTACCCAAACCATCACAGCAATCGGCTATTTAGTCGGTGGGCCTTGGATTGCATGTTTAACTTTTGTTATTTGGGCTTTGCCAGCGTTATTGACCATGACCTTGGTTGGATTATTTTTTTCATTTTTTGATCAATCACCATTTTTAACTTCTTTGTTAGGTGTACTTCCGGCAATTGCGGTAGGTTTTATTTTCTATGCGGGTTGGTCATTAAGTAAACGCATTCTCTCAAAAAAATTGGATTGGCTTCTTTATGGATTTAGTTTTTTAGCTGGGTTTCTTTTTATACCCATTAGCTATTTAGCAGTTCCCTTCATTTTGCTAGCATCTGGTTTCGTACTTCTTTTGATTGTCAAAAGCCCACGAGAAACAGAAGTTATCACTGCAAAACCTCGTTGGTTTATTTTGCTGGCGGTGGTGGTTATGGCTATTCTTCTTGAATTTCTTTCAAATCAAATTCCCTTACCAGTATTAGGGTTGATCAATTCATTCTTTCGTTATGGATATTCAGTTATTGGTGGCGGTCAAATCGTCATGCCGTTAATGATTCAAGATTTAGTCACCCAGCAGTCTTTACTTTCCTTAGAAACATTTCTATCGGGATATGCTATTGATCAAGCAATCCCAGGACCCTTGTTTAGTTTTGCAGCGTTTGTTGGAACCCAATCGTTACAAGGTTTACCCTTTCCCTGGTTGGGTGGATTTTTTGCGGGTCTCAGTATTTTCGTTCCTGGGGTTATGCTAGTTTATTTTGTGGTTCCAATTTGGCAAACCCTACGAGAGATTCTTTGGCTAAAGACCGTGCTAAAAGGGATTACGATTGCCGCTGCCAGTTTAATTGTCTTAACTGGATTCAATCAAATTTTAGCGTTATCGACTGAATGGTTAACTTATGTGATGGTTGCCCTAACCTACTTCACTTTACAATGGAAAAAAATCCCCACACCCATCTTGGTTGGTTTGCTCATTACTATTGGACTTTTACTTCAATCCATAAATTGAATGTTTAAACCAACAATATCACTTTGAATCGCCGAAGATTTTTTCTTGACTTGAAAAGAAACAAGGCCTGTTGTTTTGCGATTCTTTTGAGGAATACCAACGCCTCTCCAGGTATTTAATCCAAGGTGGTGGTGATAGCCGCCCGTTGATAAAAACGCCGCACTATCGCCATAATATTGCATTACCTGATAGCCTAATATTTCCTGATAATACTTCACAGCAGCTTGAAGGTTACTAACATGGAGATGAAGATGACCCACAATGGTGCCGTTAGAAAAACCGGTAAATGGTTTTGCTAATGATAATACTTCTTGGTATCGCATCATCTCTGTCACCATTGCTAAGGTTTTGTTTTCGTAAGGCCAAAGCGCGGCAGGGCGATCGGCATAAATCTCTATCCCATTTCCTTCAGGGTCTGCCAAATAAATTGCTTCCGAGACACCGTGGTCAGATAGACCTTGAAGCGGGATTCGCAAGGCGATTAAATGTTTTAAAACACTACCCAAATCTGCTCTTGTTGGGACTAAATATGCCACGTGATATAAACCTTGTGTTGCTTTTGTTTCAATGATGTAAGTCTGATCGTGTTTAAGGATTAATAAGGGTAACGATTGTCCTAGCACCGTTTCATCTTTTGTTTGAGCAAGGACTTGCATTCCTAACGTTGTGTAAAAATCCACCATCTTTTGAGGATTGTGGACATTGAGGGTGATACTGGTAATGGATGCAAGTGGCGGTTGATGATAGTTACTCACCAAGGATTTCCGTTCTTAACTTTAAATATAAAGTGGTTTTTTCATATGACATTTGTGCTTCTCGATAGTCATAACCAAACGCACCTTTTGAAACAATGATATTGGGTGGCATTTGCACTCGTTTAAAATAAGCCCGATTCCATAGGTTTAAAACCCATTCTAAATCCTCGATAAATGTTTGCGGTTTCATCAGTCCGTAATACGTAAGCATTGGTTTTATGTCCGCGGGAAAGGTTTGGATTTGATACATTTTTAAAATTCGTTCTGGTGCTAAAGATGGGAAACTCAATAATTCATGAATCAACCAATCGTGATACCCCCATTTCATCGGGTCTACTTGATTGGTTTTCAGTTCAGCGGTTGGTTTAAATTGATACTGAGGGACTCCTTCAAGCATTTTGGCGATTAAGTTGAGGGGAACCACGGCGCGACGATGGCGTTCGTTGATCCACAACGCCAACATGTTAATTTGCATTTTGGTTAAGTCACCCAATGGAGCAAGGGCGCCAATCGTATCACCATAAAGGGTTGTATAACCTAGGGCGATTTCAATTTTATTTCCGTTGTTTAATACGACTCCTTTTTTCTCCGCGGCAAGATTCATTAAGATACTACCTCGAACCCTTGCTTGAATATTTTCTTTTGTTAGTAAGTCAGCATTGGGTTGAAGCTGAAGGAATGCATCCACAACTTTTTGAATCGGAATTTCTTCAAAGTGAATTCCTAAATGTTTTGCTATATCTCGTGCGTTTTGTTTGGATTGATCGGAGTTATAAAGTGTTGGTAATGAATAAGCATAGACGCGGTTCTTACCGACAACTTCGGTTAGTAAAGCCGTTGAGACCGCACTATCAATACCGCCAGACAAACCGACAATCCAAGGAGCCTTTTTTTGAAAAAGCTGCTCATCAAAGTATTCAATTCCTTTTTTGAGCATCGTGTAAAGTTTTTTAGGATTGTCTTTGATTGGGCTTTTATCATGAAGATTTGCAATCAATAATTCTGGCTCGGCAGCATCATTTGCCTGAAGGGTTAATTCACCTTTTTGGTTGTAAACCATGGAACCACCCTCGAACAAAACAACGTTTTTACCATTATTATCCGCACCAACTTTATTGACGAAGATAAAAGGTACTTTGGCATGTTTTTTAATTTGTTGTTGTCTCGATTTTTCCTTGTCTAAAGTCCAAGGAGAAGAAGAAATATTAATCAGTAAATCAACACCCTGCTTCAGATATTCTGAAGATGGAGAAAAACCATAGGCTGCATCCCACATATCTTCACAAACTTCTAATCCAAAACGGATGGTTTCTCCTTGATAATCAACGACAAGTGGATCTAAAAATGATTTTACTTTTAGGTTTAATTTTTCTTCAAATTCTCGACCAGGTAAAAAATATCGTTGATCATCAAACATCCGATAATTAGGAAATAATCTTTTAGGGTAAACACCAGGGAAAACACCATTTTGACGTTTTAAATATTCACCATTATATGCGACCAAAGCAGCATTTAATTTTGCCAATCGTGAATCGTTATTGGAGATGCTGGGATTGGCACCTAATGTCCAAACATTCCCCCATATGATGATGATGTCTTGCGATAAAGCTTTGATTTTGTCATTAAACGATACAGCAAAATCAACCCATTCATTATCTAAAAATTGATCGCCAATTAAATAACCGGTGATACACAATTCTGGAAAGACCACCAAATCTACTTTTTGGGATTTGGCTTGTTTTACCATCGCCGATAATGTGGCAAAATTGATGGAAGGCTGACCAGGCACCACTCGCATTTGTCCTAAAGCGATTTTAAGATTTTTCATCATCTTAATTTTATGATATTTTTTGTGGGAATGGGTGATTTTTTCAATGAAACCGCTCCCTTAAACCCCTTGCCCTTTTCTTGCATCTACACCCAATAGCACCAAGGCAAAGATCACCAAGATATATCCCAAAAGTGTTGTAATTGAAAGGATTTCTTGGAAAAACAACCAAGATAAAATCCCACCTAAAATAGGCGCAAAACTTTGAATTAGTTGTACTTTTGCCGCACCTTGAGTTCTTTGGGCGTTAACGTAGAAAATTAAACTTAATCCATAGATCAAAAATCCTGCTGTCAGTGCATATACAACATTAAGCAAACTTGGAGCCGATTCAACAAGGGAAAGAGCGATGATGGTTGTGCCGATTCCTGTTCCCAAACCCTTAAAAATAACAACAAACAAAGGATTGCCAAAACTTAATTTTCTCGAGATGTTATTTTCTAAACCCCAAAACAGGGTTCCAAGAATGATCCAAAGCGCGCCGATTTCAAACTGAAAAGATGATCCTTGGTAATTGGCAAACAGTAAACCTAAAACCACTAGAATTGATGCAACCCGTGATAATGTTGTAAGTTTTTCTTTGAAAACAATTAAGGCAATCACGAGTGTAAAGATTAATTCGGCATTAGACAACAACCCCACCAAATTTCCATTGGTTTCTTTGACACCGATTAGAAAGAAAATTGGCGCAAAAATATCTAAAACGATCATTACGATATACCATCCTGTTTGATGAGAAACCTGATGATGTATTGAGGCGTTTTTCTTGATGGTGAGGTGATAGATTAAGGTACCCACACCAGCGCCAAAATATAACAAACTTGCTAACCAATAAGGCGAAACTTCCACTAAAAGTAATTTGGAAATTGGGACATTGAGACTAAAAAAGATTGCAGAAATAATCGCAAACACAAACCCTTTTTCAAAACGGGTTTTTTGATGATTTATTTTTTTCATATTCATTACGATTGATGACGAATCAAGGCAAGAAGTTGATTGTGAAAGTAGGTTTGTTTACTTAACTCCGGGTGAAAAGATAAACCAATTTGTTGTTTATATTGGATCGCAACGATTAAATTATCAATTTTTAAA
>JBEDAR010000091.1:0-3188 GCA_041177725.1 Bacillota bacterium
TTCTAGATTCTCTCCAAGATTGAAATAAATAGTTCGCCATTTAAAATCCTCTTTCTCTAAGCATGGATAATGCAGTGACAACCGCCGTTTCTGATCGTAAAATGCTTGGTCCTAATGAAAAAGGTTGATAACCTCTTTTAATTGCCAAACTCAATTCTTCTGCACTCAAACCACCTTCTGGACCAATCAATAGACTGATGGAAGTATCTTTTCTAAAGCGTAAGTTGGGAGGCAAAAACGTTTGTAAATGAACTTCAGAAGCAACCCACTTTTCAGTAAATTCCAACGTTAAGGCCTCAGAGAGTTTTAAATAACGATTCATTTTCATCATCGCTTCTCGCTTGGATTGTAAAGTTGCCTCTTGAATGATTCTTTGAAATCGAAAAAATTTCTTTTCGATGTCTTTGAGATCCCAACGGACGACTGAGCGTTCACTCATACAAGGAATCAATTCAGCGATACCAAGTTCAGCTGCTTTTTGCACTACCCAATCCATTTTTTCACCTTTAATAACCGGATAAATCAGGGTGATTCTGAATGGTAACTCATGACTCAAGGTAAGCGGGCTAAGCTTTTCAATTTGCAAAGGTTTTATCTTGACAACCCGACCCAAAAACACCTGACCTTCAATTAAAAGTTCAATACTTTCACCAGGAACAACTCTCAAAACATGAACTAAATGATGTTCATCCTCTGAAGATAAAATAACCCGATCTTGCCATTTGGCAAAGATGCGGATCATTTTATTTTAACAATTCTCCCCGTGCATCTTTTGCATCAGGGTTAAATAAATAGTAGAGTCCCAGAACCGTTTGTAAAATCATTAAACCAAGAAAAAAACTAAAGGTTTCAGCAAATAATAATGTCAATGATAAAACGACCGCGGTTATCGTAATGCCAAGATGAATGAAACCACGGCGTTGGAATCCTAAATAAAACCAACCCAAACCTAAAAAGCCACCTAAGAAAAAGATTATAACCACCATCCATCTTGATTTAAGGGAAACTAATTCCAATTGATCTTTCAAAGCGGCATAGCTTGCCGTCACTTGATTTTGTGATTCGGTTTGGATAATCGCTGTTTTACAAACAGGACAAGTATTTAAGGCTTCTGTGAATGCGGTACCGCATTTGCGACAAGTTTTAGTCATGACTCCATTATAAATTAATTTCGAAAAAACTTCTTAAATTTTTTATACGAAGAATCGTCTTTGTTTTCTTCTCGGAAAGATTCGAGCAAATCGCGTTGCCTTTTAGTTAAATTACTTGGGGTTTCAATTTTTAAATGCACATACTGATCTCCAGGAATTTGCCCTCGTAAATCTTTGACACCCTTACCTTTAATCTTTAAAACCTTGTCAGGTTGAGTTCCTGGAGGAATGATCATCGAAACATCACCGTAAACCGTGGGAATGTCAATTGTCACCCCTAAGATTGCATCGACAAAAGAAAGGGGTATTTCTAAATGGATATCATTACCTTCTCGGGAAAAATGAGGATGTTTGTTAATGGCAATTTCAAGATAAAGATCACCATTTGGACCACCTAAATCACCGCGTTCACCTTTACCAGAGATACGAATTTGTTGACCGGCATTAATTCCTGCTGGAATATTGACCTCAATATCATTTTTAACACGATTAAAGCCTTTGCCTTGACAGGTTTGACATTCATGTTTGATTTTTTTCCCACGACCTTGGCAGTTATCACAAATGGTTTCGGTTTCCATCATGCCTAAGATGGTGCGTTGACGAACCCGTTGCTTCCCCGAACCACCACATTGTCTGCATGTTTCTAAATCCGCATTGGAGCGGGCGCCAGTGCCACCGCATGTCACGCAACTTTCATCATATTGAATGGGAATGGTTAATTTTTTTCCATTGATTGCGTCCATAAAATCGATACGTAATCGCATTTGGTTGTCTGCACCACGTTGAGGACCAGACGGTTGACGGCTTCGGCGTTGATTACCACCGAAGAAAGAACCAAAAATATCACCAATGTCTACATCTTGGAAACCTGAAAATCCATTAAAGCCACCACCTTGAAATGGATTCCCACCCGCAGATTGGTCAAACGCGGCATGACCATATTGATCATAGGCAGCTTTCTTTTGGTCATCAAAAAGCACGTCGTAAGCCTCTTGCACTTCTTTGAATTTTTTTTCAGCATCCGGTGCTTTATTGATGTCCGGATGGAACTGCTTTGCTAACTTACGATATGCGGCTTTGATATCATCCTTAGATGCATTTTTACTGACCCCAAGGACTTCGTAAAAGTCTCGTTTATTTGCCATGACCTAACTATTTTTTCTTTTCGGTAAAGTCAGCATCAATTATGTCATCATCTTCATTCTTAGGATTCGCTTGTTTGTTTGAGCCAGGGTTACCCCTTGAAGTTTGTTGTCCAGCTTGTGCTTGAGACATCATCTCTGCGGCTTTTTCTAAGTCCGATAATTTTGCTTTTAACTTTTCATAATCATTATCTTTAATGGCTTGTTCTAATTCTTCCTTTAACTTTACTGTTTCAGCTTTTTGCTTCGCGTCAATCTTGTCGCCTTTTTCTTCTAAAGCTTGGTTAATACTATTGATGTATTGTTCCGCTTTATTTTTTAATTCAACTTGTTCTTTTCTTTTGTCATCGGCCTCTTTATTAGCTTCGGCTTCTTGCATCATGCGATCAATTTCTTGTTTGCTTAAGCCCGTTGTCCCGGAGATGGTGATTTGTTGTTCTTTTTGCGAGTCCAAATCTTTAGCAGAAACTTTGACAATCCCGTTGACGTCGATTGAGAAGGTGACTTCAATTCTTGGTTGACCCCGACGAGCCGGTTTAATCCCATCAAGTTTGAAATGACCCAAAAGTTTATTGTCTCGCGACATGGGTCTTTCACCTTGATATACAACTATATCAACGGCAGGTTGATTGTCGGCAGCGGTTGAGAAAATTTGACTCTTTGTTGTTGGAATCGTGGTGTTACGTTGAATTAACGGGGTCATGACTTCACCCATGGTTTCAATACCCAGGGTTAATGGAGTCACGTCTAATAAAACGACATCTTTCACATCACCGGAAATAACAGCACCTTGGATGGCAGCACCGACGGAAACAGCTTCATCAGGATTAACTGAGAAGTTTAAAGCTTTGTTTAGCATTTTCTTAACGAGGTCTTGAACAGCAGGCATACGAAT
>JBEDAR010000092.1:0-4830 GCA_041177725.1 Bacillota bacterium
CACTTGTTGACGCAACCATAATGTCGCAGTTTTAGATGTCAATAAACCAAAGGTATTCTTAAAACCTTTAATTAACGATTGCATTGCTAATCGACTTGCAAGATCACCTCGAGCATGGCCACCCATTCCATCGGCAACGCCGAGCAAAACATCTTGATGCCGATTAACTAACGCCACCACTTGATCTTCATTGGTAGTTCTTACTTTACCAATGTCGGTTTTAAATGCAAAACTACCGCGCTTCTTCATGCTTATGCTTTGCCCTCAATTGTCCACATGCAGCTTCAATATCATGACCAAATTCTTTACGGACGGTTGCATTGATGCCCAGTTCAATTAATTTCGCCATAAAGGCATTCACCGCTTGGGGATGAGGACGGCGATACTCATTTTCCATCACAGCATTGTATGGAATTAAATTAACATAACAGAATAAATCTTTAATTAAATCAGCAAGGAGAACGGCATGTTCAATTTGATCATTAATGCCTTCAATTAAAATATATTCAAACGTGATTCGCCTACCGGAGTTTGTTTGATAATCTTTAATGGCCGGTATCAGTTTTTCTAAGGGAAATGCTTGATTAATTTTCATTAAGCGCGTTCGGATTTCATTGGTGGGAGCGTGTAGTGAAACGGCAAGGTTAATTTGTAAAGGTTCATGACCATATTGTTTAATTTTTTCTGGAAAACCAGAAGTGGAAACGGTAATATGGCGAGCCCCAATTGCAAGACCCTTATTATGATTTGCAATACGAATAAAATTCATCACATGATCATAATTATCAAAGGGTTCACCGGTTCCCATCGCCACAATATGACTGACGCGTTCTTTTCGACCTTCTGCATCTAAGAGATCATTCATGACAACAATCTGGGCAATCATTTCACCTGCAGTTAAATTTCGTTGGCGTTTCAATAGTCCCGAGGCGCAAAAAGAACAGCCAATATTACAACCAACTTGGGTCGTTACACAAATGACATTCCCATAGTTGTATCGCATCAGAACCGCTTCAATTAAGAAACCATCTTCTAATTTTAAAAGCAATTTAACGGTACGATCTAAGGAATCGCGGCGGACATGAATCGAAGGTAGTTGAAAATGAAAATGCTTTTCGAGTGTTTGCCTTAATTCTAGACTTAAATTTGACATGGCTTGGAAATTTCGGACTTTCTTTTCATAAATCCAATCATAAATAACGCTTGCATAAAACGCTTTTTGGCCCCAAGATTCAAGGGTATTTTCTAATTGTACTAATGTTTGACCAAAGATACTTTCCATATTATTTTTGCTTTCTCATTGCCGCGACATACAATGCTGTATTTAGTTTATCAAAAGGGAAATATTGAAATTCTTGAATCAGCTTAAAAGCTGGATGTGCTAACAAGAAGTCGGCAATTAAATATTTTCCTTCTTTATGATTGAGTGTATTGACTCCGTAGAAAAGCAACCCACCTTCTTCGACAAATTGACTCGCTTCATGAATCGCAGATTGCTGATTATAGATCAATTCATCAAGCTCTTCTTGTTGGAATTGGAAAAAGAAATCAGGAAGAGAGCGAATCAAATCAAATTTTGAACATTGAGGAACAACCATGACGACATCTTGTTGTTTGGATAAATGGGTAATTAAAGCTTTGGGTTCAGCTTCATATAGAGATATGTTTTGAAGTTGAAAGGCTTGTAATGATTTTTGCATCGCTAATTTTCTTTCGACGGAGTTTGTAACAATATTGATTTTAATTTGTTGCTCGGTGTAAATCGGTAATTCTAAATACAACGCTTGGGGCCTAGTTTCCACCAGTAACATTTCGCCTTTTACATTATCAAAACTAAATTGTTTGACAATATCCGTCACCGCTAATCGTTGTTGAAAAATCAAATTATTGACATATGCTGGGTGATTTTTTAAAGGTTCTTTTGCCTCATATATCACGGTATCTTCAACGGGAGTAGCGATTAGTTCAGGATGACGCTGGGTCAGTTTTTCTGTGGAGATTTTTAATGTATTGACTCGGCAAGCTTGTAAAACTGGCTTATTATTCGTCGATAATATTTTAAGTGTTAATGTAAAACCAAAATGTTTAATCCACATTTGCACTAACCAATCTGGGGTATTGAACTTAATTCCCAAATAGGGTACTGAATTTTCTTTGATGCTTGGGTCAATTAAATTTTTTCCTGGTACTGCTAAATTGGTAATCATTTCGATTCGATCTTCGGAAATTTTCTTTTCTTTTAAAAAATGCTTTAAGAAAAGAATCGTCTCTTCATGTGGGATCCGTTTGACAAAAACATTATTACCAATTGCAGTTTGGACAACAAATCGATCCGCTTGTGTCAATTCCGAGGTAAATCTTTCACAGACATGAACCAGCAAACGGTGGTGGTGTAATTCGCAACTGGTAAGGGAGCGAATCAAACCTTGAGAGATAGACTTAGGAGCATTTGCTAATTCCGACTTTAAAGCATCGGAAAATGGTACTTTATCCTGGATAATTTTATGAAGAATTTGACTCACTAAGGTATATTCAATCATGGGGATTAAGGGTTTTGAACTAAGCAATTTTTTTCTTTTTGGTTTTTGAAGCAATCACTTGTTGATTAAGTTTATCTAATTCAGTTTCTTTACCTGCAAAAATATTGCCATGGTAAATTTCAACTTTATCTTCTGTCTCATCTTCCTCAATTTGTTGGGCTTTAATTTGATTACTTTCATTAACAAATAGGGGATAATTCTTTTGGATAAAAGTGAAAACGGAATTAACATTTTGCAACACAAATTCATAATGAATATGAATGGTTTGATCTTTGAGGGCCTTATTGATAATGCTTCTTAAACCTTCTTGGAAAGGGGCTAAGGTGTCGGGCATGGAAATTTTGATAAAAGTATGCCAAGCATTTTGATCAACACCTGCGTGGAATAATAAAGTTTCATGAACAGAAAAAAATAAATTATTTTCATCAATTTTAGTCAATTGAATAATGGGTTTTTGCAGTTCTCGGCTTAAGTTTGCGACCACGTATTTATCTAATCCAAAAATTTCGATGTGCATGCTTGGACCTCATTTATCATATTTTAATCTAAAAAACTAAAAAATGATATGAAAAGCTCACATGTCATAGGGATCGATATTGAGTAAAATTTTCACTGTTTTCTTGGTTAAGAGTAATGGATAAATCATTTCTAAAATTGGATGAAGCAATTGATAATTTTTATACTTCAATAAAATACGTCTTCGATAGACGCCCGCATAAAATTCTGGATAAGGAATATTCGGTCCAATCACTTCAGCAATATTTTCCAATTGGGCTTTTAAAGATTGCTGTAATTCTAATGCAACTTCATCAACTAAATGTTGATCTTTAGATGTTAATTCAAATCTTGCTAAAAAGGTAAATGGTGGATATTGTCTTAGTTTTCTTTCTTTCATTTCTCGAGCATAAAATGCTGGATAATCCTGTTTTGCTCCTAATTGAATCGCATAATGATGAGGCATAGTCGTTTGGATGATTGCTTCTCCTGGTTGATTACCTCTTCCAGTTCTACCAACGACTTGAGCAATAAGTTGGAAGGTTCTTTCCGCTGCTCGGTAGTGAGGGACATGTAATCCTAAGTCTGCAAGCAAAACGCCGACTAAAGTAACATTAGGAAAATCATGACCTTTAGCTACCATTTGAGTTCCAACTAAAATATCAATCTTTTTTTCTTGAAATTGCTTTAAAATTTGAGCCACATTCGTTCGTACGCCAGTCATGTCTGTATCTAATCTAGCAATCCTAGCTTCAGGATAAATGCGTTGCAATGAACTGACGACTTTTTCAGTACCAAATCCTTCTTTCATCAATTGATGACTTTGGCATGATGGACATTGTGTCGGTAAAAACTCAAGATGATCACAATAATGACACTTTAAACTGTTAATCTGAGCATGATAGGCCAAAGGTACTTGACAAGCGGGGCATGTAAAACGGTAATCACATTGACGGCACACAACACTTTGGGCAAATCCCCGCCGGTTCACAAGCACAATTACTTGTTCTTTTTGTGATAATCGCTGCGTGATGCCATCCAACAAACGTTGAGAAAATATACTATCTAAATTTGCAAGATGCTGCGTTTGACTCATATCAATAATGGTGGTAGTTGGCAAAGCCTGATCATAGATTCTTTTAGATAAAAGTAAATGTTCGTAAAGACCCTTTTGGGCTCTAGCTCTTGATTCTAAAGAAGGCGTGGCCGTTCCCATCACCAACTGGCATTGATGGAACTGCCTTCGCCATAAAGCAATTTCACGAGCGTGATAATAAGGAGGTGTATCTTGTTTATAAGTCTCAGAGTGTTCTTCATCTAAGACGATTAAACCTATTTTTTGTAATGGGGCAAAAATGGCAGATCGCGCGCCAACCACAACCAACACCTCACCACGAAATATTCGCCGGTACTCATCAAATTTTTCGGCAGGTGTTAAACCCGAATGCAGGATGGCGACTTTTTCTCCGAATCTTTGATGGTAATAACTCATCATCACAGGTGTTAAGGCAATTTCAGGAACAATCATCAATACAGCTTTATTATCCTTTATTACTTGCTCGGATAATGAAAGATAAATTTCTGTTTTGCCGCTCCCCGTCACTCCCTCAAGTAAAAAAATCTTATTTGTGCTTTGCTTGATTTGATTTAAGACTAATTGTTGATCAGTAGACAGTATCGGTTTTGCCTCAACTTTTAAAGGTTTAAATTCAAAGCGACGTTTTTCAACCTTTTCTAATGTGGCTAATCCTTTATCAATAAAAAATTTAATTGCAGCCTTACTTTTAATTTCATG
>JBEDAR010000093.1:0-2801 GCA_041177725.1 Bacillota bacterium
CATTGGATATCCTACATGATGCTGGATTGACGACCAGTTGCATTGGTAAAATCAATGACATATTTAATGGTCAAGGTGTAAACCGAACGCAAAAAACAATTTCGAATTTAGATGGCATGGAAAAAACCATCTCTGAAACTCAAAGAAACTTCCAAGGATTAGCCTTCATAAATCTTGTTGAATTTGACTCCGAATTTGGTCATCGCCGTGACCCATTAGGATATGGCAAAGCCATTGAACAATTTGACCAACAATTAGGTAAGCTTTTACCTTTGATTAAAAAAGATGATTTATTAGTGATTACCGCTGACCATGGAAACGATCCAACCCATACCGGAACAGACCACACCCGCGAACGAGTTCCATTGATTATGTTTAATCCAGAATTTACCAAAGGCAAAGCGCTTGAAGAAAGATCGACCTTCGCTGATTTGTCGAGTACGATTCTTAAGAATTTTCAACTCAATCAACCCAAACATCATATCGGTAAACCAATCCTTGAGATCCTAAATTAGTAGTAATTTAGTAGACAGGTTATGTGGAAAAGTCATTCTAAAGGTCTTTTATGCTTTGCCTATTCTAAGATTATAATCAATTAAAATACCCAATCAATAAAGTGAAAAAATACTTCTTGGTTAACATAATAGACATTATACGAAGTAGTTGGTTCGCTCAATTACTTAGGATTGACTTGGGATTCTAAGATTTGGTCGAGCTTCATCTTCTCACGATTAGCAGGATCAAAAAGATGGACGACCACATCATACAAATCCATGACCATCCAACCAGATTCTGGTTTCCCTTCAATGTGGTGAACTTTATATTTTGGATGATGGATAAACTCCTTACGAAGTTGATTCGTAATTGCTTCCAATTTTCTAAAATTATTGGCGGAAGCAATAATCACAAAATCTGTAAGAGGTGACTTACCTTTAACATCATATATTTTAATCTCTTCTGCTTGCTTATCTTCAAGGATAGAAATCACGAGTGTTTTTAAAGATTTATTTGCCATCATTTTCTCCTAAATAATATTCCACACATTCTTTCACTAAAGGATTGGTTATTTTGTGCTTCTTTTTCTTGAGGTGTAATAAGTTTTCTTTGAGCACCAATAAGAAACCTTCGTGGTATTGTTTTTTGCATGCTGCAATTAAAGCACTCGAGTCGAATCCACGCGTCGGTTCAATTTTGTCCGCGGCATATACAATTTGAGCAAGCGGTCCCATTTGTGCTTTACCAGTTGTATGATAACGAATGGCTTCAAGGATACCATCGTGTTTAATATTGAATTCTTGTCGGGCAAGGATGGCACCGACAAATTGGTGTAAAGCGTAACTCTCGACGGGCTGATTCACGGTATCATACTCATCCAACAAGGACCGTGCTTCTTCTTCATCCATATCTTTTGCCATGTCATGAAGAATCGCCGCCAAAAATGCATCCGTCGGTGATTGTTGATTAAGTAAGGCGATATCATATGCCAATGTGGCTGTTGAGTAAACATGTTCAAACCGCTTGGGTTGATAAAAAGCTTTTAACTTCGGTACAAAATATAACTGATGCTTAAAAATATATTGAATGACGGGTAATGGGGTTGCTAAAGATTCTAAATTTCGAATGCTCGTTGAAGAAATCGGGTACAAAGGCCCTGACATTTTTTGAATACTATAACGTTGCCAGTTTGGATGATCTAAGGATGAACCGGGACGAGGGTAGGCAATCAATTGGACATAAGTCTTTAACTTATCCGCGTCTTTCCACTTATGAAATTGTTCGACTTGATCGCCACCAATTAAATAGTAGAGTTGATCATGTGGGTAAAGTTGTTTGAAATGTTGGACGGTGTGAATGGTAAAGTTGATGACCGCATCTTTTTCAACCTCGTATAGAGATAATTGAAAAGAAGGATCATGGGCAATGGCAAGTTTTACCATGTTAATGCGATCTAAAATATTGGTGGTAATATTTTTCCATCTTGGGTTCTTGGTAATGATGAGGGTTACTTCTTCTGCATGAATATGCAGTTGCGCTGCTTTTAGCATCGCAAGATGACCATCATGAATGGGGTCAAATGGTGAACCATATAATAAGCGAATCATCTTGGTAATTGAATCCTTGGATTTTTAGGGTTGGGACGAAAAAGAATCACACGATGGCCAATTGTTTGGACGAGTTCAGCTTTTAGCGTTTTCACTAAATTAGGCAAAAAGTTAATCGCATCCTCTTGCGAAGATTTTAATACATGAAGTTTGATTAACTCATGTTTGGTTAATGCCAAATCTAATAGTTGAATCAATTCTGGATGGACAGCATCTTTACCTACTTGGTATTTAGTGGCGAGGGTTTGTCCTAATTTTCTTAAATATAAACGTTGTTTCGTTGTCATACAGATTGGACCTTACTTGGTAATAGTTTTGCCAAGACCCCTTTAGGTAACAGTAAGCGAACCGTTTGTCCTTCTGCTAAAAAACTTAACCATCCATATCCTGATATCGCTAAATCGCTTCGACCTTTAGGCGGTAACGTAAATTCAACTAAATTAAAATCATCCTTTTTGACAAAACTCTTGGAGATGGGTTTCAATTGATTTTTTTCAATCAGTTTAAAGAAAGATTCATCTGCTTTCTGTAGTGCCATTTTTTGAAAGGTAACGGTATTAGCAAAATAGGCATAAACAAATTGTTTCTTCCCCGTAAGGATTTCAAGTCGAGCTAGACCGCCCAAGGCTAATGCGTCTTTGGCGCCCAAACGATAACCAACCGGTTTGATTTCAACTTTCGGCATCATCACCTTGATGA
>JBEDAR010000094.1:0-5649 GCA_041177725.1 Bacillota bacterium
TCTTTGGTCACATCGGTCAAAATTTTAACTTGGATAGTCCTAAGCAATTAAGTGAAATCCTCTTTACAACTTTACAATTACCAAATCCTAAAAAGGGATCAACCAATGCCGATGTTTTAAAGCAAATGAGTGGCTTGCATCCATCCATTCCTCTGATTCTTGAATATCGTAAATTTGCCAAATTACAATCCACTTATATTAAAGCTTTACCGGAAGTAAGCTATGCGGATGGTAAGTTACATCCAATTTATCAACAAGCGCAAACTACGACTGGCCGTTTATCTTCTTTTGACCCTAATATTCAAAATATTGCCGTTAAGGATGAAGAAACTAAACTCATCAGAAAAGCATTTTACTATCCAGATCAAGACTTTGTCTTACTTTCTTTTGACTATTCTCAAATTGAATTAAGAATCCTAGCGGAACTTGCAAATTGTCAAACTTTGATTGATGCATTTCATCAGCAAGAAGATATCCATACTCTAACCGCAAAACGTTTATTCGCAAATGGTGGCGAGGTAACCTCACTGATGAGAAGACAGGCGAAAGCTGTTAATTTTGGCATCATCTATGGTATTTCCTCATGGGGATTATCTGAACAGTTAGGGATATCTCCCGCCGATGCAAATCAGTTAATTGAGTCATTTTACGAAGCATATCCCGAACTCAAACAATATATGCAATCCTTAATTATGTCATTACAAGATCAAAAATATGTTTCAACTCTCTTGGGAAGACGACGTTACCTTCGTGATATTTCTGGTAGTAACTTTCAAGCAAGAGAATTTGCCAAGCGAGCGGCCATGAATGCTCCGATTCAAGGAACGGCTGCAGATTTATTGAAATTAGCGATGATTAAAGTGGATAACGCTCTCAAGATAAATCGCTTCAAAACAAGATTAATCTTAACCATCCATGACGAATTAATTTTTAAAACACCAAGTGAGGAAATAGAAAAAGTCATGCCCTTAATCCAAGGGATTATGGAAACTGCATTACCTTTAAAAGTACCTTTAAAGGTTGATGGGCATTTTGCTAAGACTTGGTATGATTTAAAATAAAGCTATGCCAGAACTTCCAGAAGTCGAAACGGTGGTTAAAACTTTAAGACCCTTAATGGTAAACAAGACGGTTAAGGATATACAGATTTTTCACGCCGCGATGGTCAAACCTAACGTTGAAGAATTCAAAAAAGCACTGATTGGAAAATCAATTCAATCGATTCAACGCCTCGGAAAATTTATCCTGTTATTTTTTACCAATGATATCGTCGTCATTTCCCACTTAAGAATGGAAGGAAAATATATCGAGGCTGAAAATGCTTCAATTCCATTATCGCGTTTTGCTCGATTGGTCTTTGTCTTCGAGAATGGGACGAGGCTAATTTATGATGATATGAGAAAATTTGGGACTTTTGAATTAACAAATCAAGCAACATACCTGCAGCACCCCTCCTTAAGAAGTTTGGGTCAAGAACCCATTCATGCATTAGATCCTAAACCCATTCATCAACTCTTTCATCATGCGAATCGCCCTATCAAATCATTACTTTTAGACCAACGAATCTTATTAGGTATTGGCAATATTTATGCGGATGAAATTTTATATGCGTCCAAAATTCATCCTTTAACACTTGGTCGTGATATATCGCTAACGCAAACTTCTACCATTTTAAAACATGCGCGAGAGATTTTAAATCAAGCGATTGAAGACGGAGGTACGCGGATTCGCACCTATGCATCTGGCCAAAAAATTGATGGTGAATTCATCACCAAAATTAAAGTATATGGTAAAACTGGAAAAGTTTGCATTCGATGTCATCATCGCATCGATAAGGTAATCGTCGGAGGTCGCGGTACGCATTATTGTCCTCGTTGCCAGCATCATCCCCAATTTCCCTTTGTGATTGGTGTTACCGGGGAAATTGCTACAGGAAAATCCACGCTGCTTCAGGTAGGTAAAAGTTTAGGCATTCCCTCAATTGAAGCTGATACCCTCGTTCATGCTTTTTATCAGACTAAAAGTGCTGTTCAGTTTTTGAAGAAAATCTTTCCGGAAAGCATCGTCAAAGAAAAAATAGATCGAGCCATCCTTTTAAAGCAAATGTTAATCAATCCTAAGCGCTATGAACAATGGATAAAAATTCTTTTTCCGATTATTAAAAAAACGATTTACGAAAAATTGTTAAAGAGCAAAGCAAAAGTTATTCTACTTGAAGTACCCTTATTATTTCAAGGCGAAATTGACGCTTTTACAGATGTCGTTGTTGGCGTTGAATCAACTCGGGCTATGCAACTGAAACGTCTAAAAAGGAGAAATCCCTCCACTGCAGATGCATTAATCGTGCTTAATGAACGCAATCAATATCGGGATTATCTATCCTTCGTAGATGAAAGATTAGTTAATATTCATAATTTAACGACATGGAAGAAACTTGTTAAAAAAACTTTATACGTTTATCTAAAAAAAATTTAAAGTGGCATTAAAGCAGGCAAATATATAGGCTTGGTGAGAATTTGCACGAGTTGTAACCAATCGGTCATCAACATTCTTTTATCTTTATAACCTTTAAATAAGGCTTCTAATTGCAGAATAGGAACGGTACTAGAGACCATGGTAATCAGTCCTTGTTTTTGCCGGGCGATAAATAGAGGAATTAAGACATCGATTAACATCTCCTCACTAATAGGTTGTGATCCTAAACCATCTAGGATTAAAACACTGAGTTTTTGCAGGCGCTCAAGTTCTCGATTAAATCCTAGTGAATCGATTTTTTTACTAGAAACCAATCTTGGTAATTGAAGATTAAAATCTAGCAAACCAATGGTGCCTAATTCGTTGAGAGCGAAGCGATAAGCAAATATGCCTAAGGCAAAGGATTTGCCAGATTGATGGGGACCAATTAAAGCTAAGCCATCTTTAGTTTGTTTTTGTAAAACTTTCATTAAGTAAACATACAAAGCTTTTTGTCCTTCACGTTGTTTCAAAGATTCAAAAAGTTTGGAATCTTTCCAATCCGAATTAAAATCATCATAAATTAGAAAACGAGATACCTTTAATTGATCATCAAGCATCGGACAAGGAGCAAACTTACGTTCTAAAAAACCCACAGCGTTTCGATGCATACTCACGACATAATGGCCTTGTGGTTTTAGACATCTTCCCGCAATTTTGCATTGTTCTACTTCCTGTTCATCAACTTCTAATTTTAAAAGGGTTGATAAATGTTGGTGAATTTCTGACTCCTTAATCTTTAAGGTTTCAATTGTTTTTTTCAACCATTTACTTTGCTTCACTTGGAGGATGGCTTGTTTGATAGCATCTTCAAAATCATCTTGAATAATAGGTTTTGGATTAATGAGTTTCATTTTAAACCCTTCATCTTATTTTCTAATTGGTCAAGTTCCCCTTCATCAACATCATTTACGGGTTGATAAGTGTCTTTCTTGAGAGAGGGAGAGTTCGATTCTTGTGTTTCTTTTTTTGACGTTAATTTTGATTGTCTTGGTTGACTTAATTGATAAAAGTAATCCATCGTATCAATAGCATGTTGAACATTGGCTCGTGTTAAACTACCTGCTAATTTTTCAACATACCTTGAACTTAAAACATTATTTTGTGTAGTTAACACGTGGTGAATCAGGGCATTGATGACACTCGCAGGTAAGGCATATTGAGTTTTTAAACGCAGTAACAAACTAAAATCCGCTGGAGATACTTCTGCACCTTGTTGCTTCATCATTAAAAAATCTAAAGGTGACATCATTTCCATTTGATTCATTAATTGTGCTTGAGATGAGGTACCTTGTAATTGAACCTTCTGTTGTTGACGTTGGCGAATGAAAGAAGGAAGACGTTTTTCTTGTCTAGCAGCTTGCATAATTTTATCCATCTTCAATCGATGGTTTAAATCAAGATTGGTACCAACAATATCGGCAGTTGCAAGTTCATCTAAACCGGTTAGGGTGGCAATTGAAATGACTTGTTGCAGATCATCGGCATGAAGTTTATTGATATCAATAGAAAATTGATGCTGAAGTTGCTCAGCAAACTTAAGTTGATCAAATGGTTGTCTAATTTCTGCTAATGATTTACCTTTAACATTGGAATTTACTTGATTCAAAAATGCTGGATGATTCAAGTCAGGATGAAAAACTTCAGCAAAACTTACCGATACATCCTTTGATTGGGAATCAAGTGGGGGAGTCATATACTTTGATTCAATTTTTTTGAGATATAAAGTATTGGTCCGTTGAATCAGTAAACCCTTTAAAATTGGATCTTCCATAAATGCTTTAGGCGATTTAGGAGCGTAGAGAGAAAACGTGAATAAATTGGTTTTTTCAAAAAATTGATGATAAGTTCTCAAGAGCCCAACCGCTTCTAATTGCATTCTTGCAGAATGAAATGTTTGAGGAGAACTTTGAAACAAAGATAAAAAATTTGAAAAAATAATTTGATTTCCTTCTAGTAATTGATCTTGTTGTTTTAAAACGCCATACAAACCAACAGCCTCAACGCCAATAAACGGTGCATATGCTTCAAATAAAAAATCTAAATCTAATGAAGATATCATAGATTCAGAGCGAATTTGAATAAAATCTTGACTCGTAATAATTTTCATCGAATATTATTATAAATTATAACCGATTAAAGTAAAAAGAAATGTAAGTTGATTGAGTTTAAGGTTTGATTGCTTAAACACCTCAATTTTGATAGCATTATGAATGAAATGAGAATCTAAAAAATGACCCACTTAATGTTCGATGGTTATGGCGTCAAAGCCACGATTCCGCTTGGGAATAGTAACTTTATAAATCAAACAATAAATTTGGTACTTTTTGATTTAAAAATTAAACCAATTTCCCCCGCCTATTTACTACCTTATGATTATGGATTAATTCCGCTTGATGAAGGGTTATCAAGTTATATTTTTCTAAAAGGTGGTCATCTCACTATTCATACATTTCCCTTGCGAGGTTGTTATTTTGTTGATTTATATACCCAGCATGATATCGATTCATCGTTGTTTCGTAAAGTCTTACAACGTTATTGGCCAAGTCAAAATCAAAATAGTAGACTTTTTTCAGCAAATCGAAACGGTTTTAATCAATCTGAGCAATTTGATTCAAAATCGGTTTTTGGACCACACGTCATGGCCACAGTTCAATTGAAATCGCCAATAAACTTAGAAACAACAAACCATTTTTTGGAAGGTCTCATTGAAAATATTGGCATGACACCGATTACCAGAGCTTTTGGCCTGTATGATGAATACCACAACCCTTCGTTTTTATCGAGTATTGTGATGATAGCGGAATCGCATTTGTCTATCCATTTAAATTTGAAAGAAAATGTGATGTACTTTGATATTTTTTCTTGCAAAATGTTTGACTATGCAAATGTTCAAAGTCTACTTGAAAAAATGGGGAATGTAAAAAGTTGGCACGTCATTGCTAGGGGTGAAAAACACGATCCACGATCCACTAAAAGACAAGCAAAAAAATCGATAAGTTTGAAAGCGAAACAAGCTTTAAATTGGTGGAAAGAAAGCAAATGAAATCTTTAAATATTGGTATCCTAACTTCTGGTGGTGATTCACCTGGGATGAACGCTGCCATCAGAGCTATTGTCCGGGCGGGTATTAGT
>JBEDAR010000095.1:0-16077 GCA_041177725.1 Bacillota bacterium
CCGGTATTCATCTTCTTCGTGAGAAGACTCTTTAATGGGGTGCGGGTGGTAATTTCTTCAAAAGTCGTGTTTGTCATTTCACGACGTGAAGGTGTATAAGGACGATAAGAGCGAATAGCCATGTGTTGTTACCTCCCTATTCCTTAAATAAATCCAAACCTTGACCACTCACCAAAGTAACGATGGCTTTCTTGAAACCAGAAATCGTTCCCGGATATTGACCACGGCGTGTATATTTTGGGCGAACATTGACGATGTTCACTTTTTTAACTTTTACTTTATAAGTGGCTTCAAATGCTAACTTCACTTGGGTTTTGTTGGCACGGCCATCTACTTCAACGGTGACTTTTTGTTGTTTTTCAATGCCCTTCATCGACTTTTCAGTGATTAGCGGGCGAATGATCGCGGCAAAACTTGATAAAGCAGCTTTAGGTGTAACCACGGTAGATGGTTGCTCAACTTTTGCGTTTTTAACGGGTTTTACAGTTTCCCCTTTTGGAGTTTTGCTAACCTTTGCAGAAGTCTTTTTGCTTTGTTTGGCTTCAACAACCGGCGTTGCTTCTACGACTTTCGTTTCAGTTGCTTCAGTGGCAACTTTTTTGGTGCGTGCCATTATTGCAGGACCTCCTCAATCTTGGTTACTGCAGGTTTTGCAATCACCACAAAATCAGCATTCATCACATCAACGGCAGAAAGTTGTTGACGGGTGACGTAATTTACTTTAGATAAATTTCTCACTGCTAAAGCTACATTTTCATTGGAAGTTTCGCCAACGAATAAAATTTTTCCGTTAAGTTTTAATGCCTTCATCGCATCTAAAGCATTCTTTGTTTTGGCAGTTTTAAAGGCTAAATCTTCAACCACCACTAATTTCTTTTCTAAGAATTTTTCAGAGAGTGCCGAGCGAAAGGCTAAACGATATTGTTTTTTGTTTTGGGCAATCGCATGGTTTTCTTGACCGGTAGGACCAAAAGAAATACCACCACCGACCCAGAGCGGAGAACGCTTCATCCCTGCACGAGCACGGCCTGTACCTTTTTGTCTCCAGGGCTTAATCCCAGAACCCGCAACTTCACCTTTGGTTTTGGTTTTTGCATTGCTTTGACGGACATTTGCAAGCGCAACTTGCGCTGCATCAAACATGGTTTGAGTGTGAGGGGCGATTGAAAATACTTCGCCATTTAAATTGAGATCAGCAACTTTATTACCTGTTAATGAAAGCACATCAATGGTTAAACTTTGTTCTTTTTTCTTTGCCATATGGTGATGCCTCCTTTACTTCGCAACCGCTTGACGATTAATCAAGGGTTTCGCAACTAATGCTTGTCCTAATTGAGTTTTAATCGCACTACGAATCATGACATATCCGAGGTTTGGACCTGGAATACCACCACGAACGAGCAAAGCATTTTTTGCTTTATCAACACTAACAACAAGTAAATTCACGATAGTCGCTTGTTTTTTACCATGATGACCTGCCATGGTTTTACCAGGGTGAACACGGTTATTCGTCCGACCAACGGTTGCCATTGAACCTGGACCACGGTGTGGATAGGAGGCACCGTGTGACTTTGGTGAAATGGTGTGGTGGTATCGTTTAATTGTTCCGGAAAAACCTTTACCCTTCGAAGTGCCGATAACATCCACAACATCACCATTCTTAAATTGGGTTACATCAAGATTGTCACCGACTTTTAAGTTGGCAACATCTGAAATTAACAATTCTGCGAGTTGTTGTTTTGGGGTGACATTTGCTTTTTTATAAACGCCAAGTGCTGGTTTATTTAAACGCTTTTCAAGCACATCTAAATATCCGACTTGAACGGCAACATAACCGTCTTTTTCTTTTGATTTAATCGCGGTTATCGTGTTTGGTAACACTTCAATAACTGTGACTGGATAGGTGGTGCCATCTTCAGCAAACACTTGGGTCATGCCCATTTTTCTTCCGATTAATGCTTTCATATTGGCCTCCTATCTTAAAGTTTGATGTCGATGTCAACACCATTGGGTAAATCCAATTGACGTAACGTATCGACCGTTGCTTTATTGTGATCGGTAATGTCGATCAAACGCTTGTGCGTGCGAATTTCAAATTGTTCGCGAGCATCCTTGTACTTATGTACCGCCCGTAAAACGGTGTAAACTTCTTTTTCCGTTGGTAATGGAATTGGACCAACAACGGTTGCTCCAGTTTTGCGAACTGCCGCCACTAACTTTTGCACACTAAGATCTAACATCTTATGTTCATAAGCTTTGAGGCGAACGCGAATCTTCTTTGATTTAGCCATGAATTCTTTCCTCCTTTTGATGAATCTTCACAGTATCGTTCTTAAGCTCTATGCGAATTCCCTGACACCCATTCATGACAACGCCTGTGGGTGTGTCAGCAACCTCGCACTTCAACGCCAAGACACGAATTTGATTTTACCCTTGGTTATCGAACATGTCAACACTTTTTACCAATTGATTTTATTAAAGAATTAACATCGCGTCGCCGAAACTGAAAAACCGATACTTTTGTTGAATGGCAACATCATAAATTCTTAATAATTCTTCTCGCCCCACAAATGCAGATACCATCATGACTAAGGTAGATTTAGGAAGGTGAAAGTTAGTAATGAGAGCATTTATCGTATGAAAAGTATATCCAGGGGTAATAAAAATATTGGTTTTCGCTTTTTCCGGCTTAAATCTTCCGAATTTTTGCCAGTTTGCTTCAAGTGTTCGCGTAGCTGTTGTGCCAACGGCAATGAGGCGATGACCATTGGTTTTTGCCAAATTCAGAATTTCTGAAGCTTTTTCGGTGATTTCATAACGTTCTTCGTGCATGACATGATCTTCAGTATGTTCAACTTTGACAGGTTTAAAAGTTCCTAATCCGATTTGCAGGGTAACATCCACAAAACTGACGCCTTTTGAACTTAAATGTGACATGAGCGTTTCTGTGAAATGAAACCCAGCGGTTGGTGCGGCTGCGGAACCAGGTACTTTGGCATAGACCGTTTGGTATCGATTCGGATCTTTTAATTGCTGCTTGATGTAAGGTGGAAGAGGAACCGTTCCTAGATGAGCAAGCACTTCCAAAAAGATTCCCTGAAATTGAAATTGAAAAATTCTTGCACCATCGGATTCCACGATCAAGCAAGTCGCTCTTAATTCTCCTTGTCCAAAAATAATCTCGGTTCCTACTTTTACAACCTTAGCGTTGCCAACCAAACAGCGATATTGACCTCGACCCAAATCATCGAGGAGTAATAGTTCAACGGAAGCTTTAGTCGCGGTTTTTGTGCCGAACAATCTTGCAGGAATGACTTTAGTATTATTACGAACCAATATATCGCTAGTGCGAAGAAATTCATCTATCTGATAAAAAGCCTTATGGGTAATAGAATGATCTTGGCGATTGTACACAAGCAATCGGCTGTGATCACGTTTTTCCGATGGTGATTGCGCAATTAATTCCGTTGGTAAATGAAAATCAAAAAGGCGAATATCCATTAAAAACCTCGGTCATCGCCATAATTATCTAAAATTTTTTGAGCGTAACTTTCAAAACGATCTTCGGCTATCGCCTTTCTGGCACCTTCGACAATTTTAATTAAAAATCTCAAGTTATGAATTGACATCAAGCGTTTTCCTAAAAGTTCATCGCTACGATATAGATGGCGAAGATAGGCTCTTGTAAATTGTTGACAGGTTGTACAATCACAACTTTGATCAATTGGTGAAAAATCCTTTTCATATTCGCTATCTTTAATATTGAGACGACCCTGGGTTGTCATCAAGGCACCATGGCGAGCCAATCGGGTTGGTAAAACACAATCAAACATATCCACACCTTGGCTAATCGCCTCCAAAATATAATCAAGCGAACCGATGCCCATGACATATCTTGGTTTATTCAAAGGTAAATAAGGAATGGCGGATTGCAACATTGTTGAAAACACTGCTTTGGGTTCACCAATGGAAGTCCCACCAATCGCAAAGCCATCAAAAGGTAAGGCCGTTGTGCCTTTAGCCGATAACGCTCTAAGGTCAGCAAATTCTCCACCTTGAATAATACCAAAGAGCGCTTGATGAGGATGTCGTGGTGTGGCGATACAACGAGCAGCCCACCTTAACGTTCTTTCTGTACTCGATTTGGCGTATGCGTATTCTGTGGGGTAGGGGATACATTCATCGAATGCCATGATAATATCGGCACCAATTTCTTTTTGTTTGGTAATCGCGATTTCCGGCGTAAGTGTCATCAAATCACCATTGATATGATTCCTAAAGGTTACGCCTTCTTCGTTAATTACACGATTTTTAGCCAATGAGAAAACTTGAAAGCCACCAGAATCCGTCAAAATTGGTCCGGGATATTGCATGAAGCGGTGAATCCCACCCGCGAGTTGAATCACTTCAGTTCCTGGTCTTAATACAAGGTGATAAGTATTGCTCAAAATGACACCAGAACCTATTTGTTTGATTTCATCCGGAGATAGACTTTTAACGGTAGCTAATGTTCCAACAGGCATAAACATGGGGGTTTGAACCTCGCCATGATGCGTTTTTAAATTACCTGTTCTTGCCAAAGAATCCTTAGATTGATGCTGAATGTTAAATGAGATTGGTGATGACATGTTCGCTGGTTCCTTAATCATTTTAATAAATTAGGTTGACGTTGAATCAAAACAGCGAGTGGCATTCCCAAAACATAAAGAACCAATGCTTCTCCGAAGCCAACGGTTAACATCGTCGTAAACATAAGCTCAAATGTGTAAGGTAGGGATAACGCTAAAGGTAAAAAAATAGCAAGATAAAGGCCATTGAGTAATACAGGCGCGATTAAGCCAATCCAACGGGAGGTTATCTTTGTCATGATCCAAAGCGAACACAAGGTAATCAAGCTTCCAAGGATCGCGTCTATCCATGCAAAACCTGCTCCTAATGGACCAAAAAGGTTTGCAAAAAACGTCCCAATTAAGATCCCAATCGCATATTCCTTTCGAAACCAAACTAAGATCAATAACGCTTCAGAGATGCGAAATTGAATCGCGTAAAAACTTAGCGCATTTAAAGGCGGGGTTAAAGTTAAAACCACATAAATACTAGCAATCAGTGCATTTCGCGTCATCACTTGAATTTTCATTATTTAATCTTATTTATCATAACACGAGATGATTTTATCCTCGGGGAAAAAATATTGATTTTATGTTAAAATTCAAATAATAACCTTCTTTCATTGTTCAAGGTTACATCATGGGAATCCCCCATCCAAGGAGAATGTATGCCAAAGTTTGCAGTCGTTTCAGACTCTTGCATGGACTTACCGCTTAAGGTTGTCCAAAGTTTAGAACTCAATGTGGTCCCGATGATCGTCACCATTGACGATAAGACCTATCGTAATTTTCCAGATGAAAGAGAAATCACGGCCGCTAAGTTTAATGAATTCTTGAAGAATAAGGCTAAGCCTAAGACCTCACAACCCGCTCCTCAAGAAGTAATGGATGTGGTTGAACCTTTATTAAAGGCAGGAAAAGATGTCTTAATGATGAGTGTTTCCAGCAACCTTTCTCAAACCTTTAATTCGATGAATCTTGCGATGACAGAATTAAAACAAAAATACCCCAAACAAAAGATCGAATTATTTGATACCCTCAACGCCTCAACGGGTGAAGGTTTACTGGTTCACAAAGCGCTATTATTAAGAAAAGAAGAAAAAACATTAGAAGAAACTTTAAAAGCCTTAAATGCAATACGTAATAAAGTAACAACGGTTGTCGCGTTTGATGACTTGTCTCACCTTTATCGTGGCGGGCGAATCAATGCCACCAAATTTGCCTTAGGTTCATTCTTAGGGATCAAACCAATCTTAATGTGCAGTTCCGAAGGAAAAATTGTTCCCGTTCCTAAAATTAAAGCTCGTGGAAGAAAGAACGCATTGAATTTCTTATTGGAAACCTTTAAGAAATACGTGGAACAAGATGACACGGTGTTCATCGTGCAAAATGATTGCCCAGAAGATGCAAAATATTTGACGGAAGAATTAAAGAAAATTCGGCCAAGCATTAAGACTTTAGTCAATGCACAAATGGGTCCGGTGATTGCTGCCCACGGTGGCTTAGGCACCATTGGTCTGATGTTCATTGGCAAAACCAAAGACATCGAATAAGCGATTGAACTATCGAAACAAAAGGGACAACATTGGTTGTCCCTTTTTTATTTGTCTTTTAAGAGTTTAATTAAGATTTGATTGGTGAGGGAAGGATTGACTTTACCACCGGTTTTTTTCATGATTTGACCAATTAAAAATCCAACCGCTCGATCCTTACCTTGTTGAAAATCAATAATCGATTGAGGATTGGCAGCAAGGACTTCTTGAACTTGCTGAGTGATGTAGTGGGTATCTGAAATTTGCAACATATTCATCTTTTCGGCAAGTTGACGAGGATTGGTAGGATTGGTGATCATCACTTCAAAGAGTTCTTTTGCTTGTTTATTCGAAAGATCACCTTGGGCAATCATCGCAATCAACATCGCCATCGCTTGAGGATGAATCGGAAATTGAATCATGTTGAGATTGTGTTTGTTTAAGTAAGAGGCAATGTCACCCAACAACCAATTCGCGTAAAGTTTGTAGTGATTTCCAATTGAGGTTAATTGATCAAAATATTCCGAAACATAAACATCTTGTGTTAACTGATTCGCATCATAATCACTTAAAGCAAATTGACTTTGGTAACGCGCTTTTTTGGTCGTAGCAAGCGGTAGAGATTGGGCAATCGCACGAGCAATCAAGTCTTGCGATAGGTCAATGGGAACGATATTCGGTTCCGTAAAATATTTATAGTCAACCGCATCTGTCTTCTTTCTCATCATGATGGTTTCTTTTTTTAATTCATCATACCGTCGGGTTTCTTGTTGAACAGGAATGCCGGCAATCAAGGAGCGTTCTTGACGAGTCATTTCAACATCAATAGCCCTTTGGACATTAGCGATGGAATTTAAATTTTTAATTTCCACTTTGGTGCCGAACTTTTCTGTACCCACTGGACGCACCGAAATATTCACGTCGCAACGAAGCGAACCTTCTTCCATTTTGCCGCTGGAGACTTTTAAGAATGAAACAATTTGTCTAATCGCATCGACAAAGGCTGCCGCTTGAGCCCCATTACGAATATCAGGCTTGGTAACAATTTCCATCAAGGGGATACCAGCGCGATTATAATCTACAAGCGTAAAACCTTCAAAGTGATGCTGCATTGCAGTATCTTCTTCAACATGCAGTCTTTCAATACGAATTTTAAACGGTTGATTGTCAACCATTACTTCAATCCAACCTTCTGATCCAATCGGCCGAGCTTGTTGGGTAATTTGATAGCCTTTGGGTAAATCAGGATAAAAGTAATTTTTCCGATCAAACCATAATTGAGAATCAATCTTTAAGTGCAAAGCATGACAGACTTGTATGGCATTGATGATCGCTTGGCGATTGACCACTGGCATCGTCCCGGGGTGGCCCAAATCCAAAGGAACAACAGCAGTGTTGGGTTCAGCTTTGTAAGTGACCGGGGCAGTGGAAAACATTTTGGATTGGGTTTGCATCTCAACATGGATTTCTAAGCCAATCACTGCTTCGACATTCATGCTTTTTTCCTCGTTTGAATGGAAAGATTTTTTAAACCCGTGAATTGTTCGATGACATAAGCGACCTCTAAGGTGGTAGCTTCTTCAAAAGCCCTTCCCATGATGTTAGCGCCAAAGGGCATGTTTTGTTCAAATCCTAGAGGAATCGTGACCGATGGTAGACCGGCAAAATTACCGAGAGCGAGATGTGAATCTGCAATTAAGTATTGACTCGAAAGCCGATCACTGGAATCGGTGAATTTGGGCGCAATTGTCGGAGCCGCAGGTAAGTAAATCACATCATAGGTGCGATAAATATTTTCTAAAGCCTCAACCATCATGCGGCGAACCCGTTGCGCTCTTAAAAATAAATCTTCTTGGTTTTCTTTCATCAAGACAAAACTACCGATGACAAATCGGCGTTTAATCAGTTCTGAAAACCCATTGGTTCTTGCTTGCATCATCACATCTTGGTAGGTTTTACCTTGATAGCCTGGACCAAATTTTAACCCATCTAAATTTGCATTATTACTGGTGGCTTCTGCACATGAAATGGTCATATATGTTGGATAAATCGCTTGCAGTAATGAAAGGGGATAATGAATCAAATCCACTCGTGCCCCCGCTTTTTTTAATGCCTCAACCGTTTGATAAAAGCGTTGCAAGATAACGGGATTTTGAATAGAATCCATTACTTCTTGAATGATGGCAATTTTTTTACCTGCAATCGTTTTGGAAAAATGATAAACCGGTAATGGTAGATTTGAACTGGTGGCATCCTTTTCATCTTCACCACTTAATACATTCGTCAGTAAAGCTGCATCTTCGACCGATCTTGTAAAATAGGCAACATGGTCTAACGAAGGGGCAAAGGGAAATAATCCAAAACGAGAAATTCTTCCCCACGTTGGTTTAAAACCAACAAGGCCAGCGTAGCTAGCAGGTTTTCTCACCGAGTCACCTGTATCGCTTCCCAAAGAAAACGGCACCATACCACTGCTTACAGCGGCAGCAGATCCTGAACTACTACCCCCAATTTGTCTTGTCTTCGTTGGATCAAAGGGATTGTATTGATAACCTTTATGACCGGTCATGCCGGTACCACCCATTGCTAATTCATCAAGGGTAGTTTTACCAATTAAAATCGCCTTTGCCTTGATCAATCTTTCATAAACAGTTGCATCAAAAAGTGGCACATAACCATTGAGAATATTACTTCCGGCGGTTGTTTCAATGCCTTGGGTAGAAAAGTTATCCTTGATGACAAAGGGAATGCCCCAAAACGGTTGATGAACCTCAGGGGTCGTTAATGCCTTTGCTTGTTGGATCGCAAGATCTTCGGTAATTTTTTCAAAGGTATTCCATTGGTCAGCTTTCGCACGCTTTATCGCTTCTTCGACCAATTGCAAAGGTGTTACTTGCTTTTTTACAAGCGCTTGATGGATGTCGGAAATTGTTTGATCAAGCCAATGCATGATTATCCAACCACCTTGGGTAATTTGATTTGCCCTTCGCTGACAAATTTGGCATTTTGCGTCGCTTGCGCTTGCGTTAATGTCTTGGTGGGAACATCATTTCTGAGTTGAGTGCTATGGTTGCCAAAAGGAAAGGTCATTGGAGAAACTCGATCAACGCCTTCAATTTTGCCAATCAAAGCCATTAGTTTCAAAAGAATATCGAATTCATTGATTAGCACCTCATATTGGGTGTCGGTCATCACAAAAAGTAAGCGAGTACTAGCATCGAATAACAAGGCTTTATCAATTTTTTTCATCGGTATGATTATACCTTTTCTGCCGCCAAGATGGTTAGTAAACTGGTTTCATCCATTAATGAAACACCCAATGTTTGAGCTTTCGTTAATTTACTACCGGCATCCGTACCATAAATTAAAATATGGGTGTTTTTAGAAACACTGCCGGTAACTTTTGCACCTAAATTTTCCAAGGTTTCGCTTAACGATTCCCGAGAATGTTGAGAAAATGAACCGGTAATCACAACGGTTTTACCAGAAAAAAAACTGGACTTTGACGAAGTTGGACCGAGGTATTTTGTATTAACCCCGCTCGCGATCAATCGTTGAATCAGGTTTTGGTGGATTGGTTTTTGAAAATAATCAAGAATCGCTTGCGCGACGACGGGTCCGGTATCCTCAAGGGAAATTAAATCTTGATAGCTAGCTTGGGAAAGGGCAATTAAGTTCAAAAACCTTTTTGCTAATTGCTTTGCAGTCTTTTCACCAATTTCTTTAATTCCTAAACCAACGATTAATTTTTCGAGACTGCGTTGTTTGCTACTTTCAATTGCTTCAAGAATTAAATTAACAGACTTATCGGAGTAACCATCGACTTGCAAAAGATCTTGTCGTCTTTCTTTTAAATGGTATAAATCGGCACTAGATTGAATGTAACTTAATTCAAATAAATCCTGAATAATTTTTTCTCCTAGACCTTTGATATCCATTGCCGATTTGGAAGCAAAATGAATGACCGATTCCACATGTCTAGCAGGGCAATCAGGATTTTGACAGTAATGCATCGCATCCATTTTCACTAGCGGTTGCTGACAAGCTGGACATTGCTGAATCATTACCACTTTGGTGGCCTGGATTGAACGTTTATGGCCAACAACTTGAACGACTTCGGGAATGACTTCTCCGGCTTTTCGAATCAGTACTTTATCACCGATGTAAAGGTCTTTAAGGTGCATAAAATCTTCATTATGTAGGGTGGCGCGGGCAATCATACTTCCAGATACACGCACCGGTGTTAACACCGCGTTGGGGGTGATTTTGCCGGTTCTACCAACGGTAAAGATGACATTCTCTAGTGTGGTTTCTACGAGTTCAGGAGGGTACTTATAAGCAATTGCCCATCGGGGGGTTTTTGCGGTATATCCCAAACGCGGATGATCACGAAGTTGATTAACTTTGATGACTATGCCATCCGTATCATAATCTAAAGCTGCGCGTTTGGGTTCATATGTTTTGATAAAATCCCAAACTTGGTGAATGCCTTGAACTGGCTTCGTTTCTGGGTTCACTTTAAAACCAAGCGATTTTAAATAATGTAAAGCATCTTGATGAGAGGGAATGCCTAATTCATTCGCATTCACCACATAATATAAAAAAGCATCCAATTGGCGACTAGCCGTAATCCTTGCATCCAATTGACGGATGGAACCTGCTGCTGCATTTCGGGGATTGGCTAACAACGGCTCTCCATTTGCTAAGCGTTGGTCATTCAAGGTTTTAAATACTTTTCTCGTCATATAGATTTCACCACGAACTTCTATGGTGCGGTGATCAGGAATCGTCAAGGGAATCGATTTAATCGTTTTGATGTTCGCGGTCACATCTTCGCCGACTTCGCCATCTCCACGGGTGGCAGCATAAACCATCAAGCCTTGACGATACTCAATACTAATCGCCAATCCATCAATCTTTAATTCACAAACATATTCCATCGGTTTATCGACAGAAAGTAAATCTTTAATCCGCTTATCAAAGGCTTCGATTTCTTCTTTGCTGTAGGCATTTGCTAACGATAGCATCATGCGTGAATGATTGATTTTTTTGAAACTGGATTGTACAGAACCACCGACACGTTGTGAAGGGGAATGAGGAGAAAAGTAAATTGGATATTGGGTTTCCAGTTCAATAAGTTCCTTCATCAGTTGATCATAGGTTGCATCATCCACTGTGGATTGATTTAACACATAATACTCATGATTGTAACGATTAAGTAAGTCTCTTAAGGTTTGGATGCGCTTTGCAATATCCATATCTTTATTTTACCTTGTTTAATTTTGGATGTTGGGCAATCAGTTTTTTAACTTGATATGGATTTTCAAAGGTAATTTCGAGAATATCGTTTGAAATAATCTTGGTGACGGAACCATTGCCAAAACTATCATGGTGACAGGCATCGCCTACTTGCCATTGGATTGTGTTTTTAGAAACACTTCCAGCGGTGCTGATGTTACCTGTAGGCCGAACCACTCCTAAACGTGAAGGAGCGCTAATTGGGTTCGTCGCATTGTTTGAATCCATGGGGTTCGGTGGTAATTGATAGGCGTTCTTAAACAACAACCCTGCCTCTTTAAAAAATCGCGAAGGAATTAAATTCCCACCAATGACAAAGGAAAAATCACTAGCGCAACTCAATGATAAGGTTTGCTTAGCTCTGGTGAAAGCAACATAACAAAGTCTTCTTTCTTCTTCTAAACCAAGATAAGCATCATCATTTAATGTACGCATGGAAGGAAAGACGCCCTCATTAAGACCGATGACAAAAACATGCTCAAATTCCAATCCTTTGGCCGTATGCACGGTCATTAATGATACAAAATTATCTTCTAGAATTTCATCTTGACTAGACATCAGCGAGATATTTTCTAGATATTGTAAAAACGTTGCTTCTTGATTTCGTTCTAGATACTCGTCTAAATCATCGAGTAAGGTATAAATGTTTTCCAGCCGTTCTTCTTCATCACTTTCTTGAAGACTTTTGATATAACCAAGGGCTTGTAAATATTGTTCTACTTCAAAGCGAAGATCTATGCCATCGGTCATCAAACGTACTTTATATTTTTCAATTGTCGTGACCATCGGTTGCAACTGAGTTTTAAGTTTAGGAGGAACATCCGCAAACATGTCCATACCTTGGGCGGTTTCGTAAAGGGATAATTTTCGAAGATTGGCAATATTTTTCAGTTGCTGAAACGTCACCTCGCCAATGCCACGCCGTGGCACATTGATAATGCGTTCAAAAGACAAATCATCTTTAGGATTGATGGTAAGTTTAAAGTAAGCAATCGCATCTTTAATTTCTTGGCGTTGATAAAATCGCATACCACCAAAGATTCTAAAAGCAATTTGTTCACGGGTTAAGGCTTTTTCAAAGGGAAGCGTTAAATAGTTTGCGCGATATAAAATGGCGATATTTCGCGGTTGTTGACCTTGCTGTAACAATCTTTTGATTCCTTGGACAACCGCATGTGCTTCTTCTTCTCGATTAAAATAACGTTGATAAGTAACATCCTTACCTTGAAGAATTTCCGTAAATAAATCTTTCTTTACACGATGTTGGTTATGATCAATCAGTTTATTTGCCACATCAAGAATCGGTTTTGTCGAGCGATAATTTTGATTTAAGATAATCGTTTCGATGGGAAATGACTGTGTTAAATCCAAAATAATTTTAGGATTTGCACCGCGCCAAGAATAGATCGTTTGGTCAGGATCTCCCACCACATAAAGATTTGTGTTTGCATTCATCATTAACCTAAGTAAATGATATTGAACATCATTGGTGTCTTGAAATTCATCGACAAGAATATGTTGAAAGTATTGTTGCCATTTGCTTTTGACTTCAGGAAATTTTTCAAGAACTTCAATGGATTTCATTAATAGATCATCAAAATCTAAATTCGCCATTGCTTTCATTTTCAGTTCATAACTTTCATAAAAACCCAAGCAGATTTTCTCAGTTGGAAACCGTTCATATTCAATGCGAATTTGATATGGCAGAAGCCCTTGAGATTTTTGTTCTGCAATATAACGTAGGGCTTGTTTCACTATTTCATCACCACGACGAAAACCTTTTTCTTCGGCGATTGATTTAACTAATTTTTCTTGATCGTCATCATCGAGAATCGTAAATGCGCTTGGATAACCTAAATGGTGGATTTCTCTTCGTAAAAATCTTGCGGCAAAACTATGATAGGTCATGATTTTTAATCGCGAACCTAAATCGGGAACGAGTTGAGACGTCCGTTGTAGCATTTCTTTAGCGACTTTATTGGTGAAGGTAATCGCGAGGATTTTTTCAGGATAAACATGGTGATCATTGATTAGATGAGCGATGCGAAACGTTAACACTCTCGTCTTACCACTGCCAGCACCAGCAATGATTCTAACGTAAGGTGAGCGAGTCGATACCGCCTGCCATTGCTTTTGATTAAGTTGTGACTGAATATCCATCATTTTACTGTTTAAATTTTACCAAATTACCTTGATGAATACTATGTAAACGTGAGTCAAAAATTGCGTGAAATCAATGCTATAATCTCGTTTTTACCAATATAATTTACGCCATAATGTTCGTAATCAATTCTTAAAGTTGGAGAGGGATAAAACAGTGTTGGCGATGATAACTTTAAATCTGCAACCGCTTGGGTTCGGATCCACATTTCAATCCTAGGTAAAACCTCGACCGCGTGAGGACAATTTGGAATTAAGTATAATGTAATAACTAAGATACGCTCCTGAGGTTGGGAAAATGCTAAACTTGATTTATTGAACCAAGAACCTGTGAAACACTCAACCCAAGACCATAAGCAAATCAACATAATCGTTTTTTTCATCATGGTTAATTATGAATAGATTCGCATTCAATCATCCAAACCAAGTTCTCGCTTGGATCGCTCTCATGAGTGGAATGCAGGTGATCATCTTATGGTTAAATGTAACGCTTCCAGTCTTGGGTTATTGGTTGACGTATTTATTACCTTTTATCACCTTGATGGTATTTTTCTTTATCGACTGGAGAGGGTTCTTGATATATTCACTTACTTCGATTTTATTGGTGATGATGCTTGTTCAACCAATAATTGAAACGACGTTGTTTTATCTATTACCCTCTTGGTTACTAGGCATTGGTTATGGCATCGCCTTGAAAAAAAAAGCGAGTTTATTATCTTTATTGGTCTTCTTATCCATCATTCAATTTGGGATTCTAGCTTTAATTTACGCGCTTACACTAGAATTCTATCAACTTGATTTACTTGCATTCATTTATCAAATCTTCAATCTGGATCGAAACACCAATGTCGTATTATTAGATCCAATTTTAATTTACGCGATTGCCTTGCTCCAAGTCTTGATTGGATTGTTATTCATCTATCCTTTGATAGAACGATTTAAGTTACCAATTCAATATCAACTTTACTTTTCAAAAAACGAACTAATCTGCTTTTATGGATTATTCATTGGCACGCTTTTATTACTGATTTTTGTCCCGTCGCTTGCTTTTTTTGGCGTTGGCCCATTGGCGCTGTTTACGATTTATAGTTATGTTTATTTTTTTATGAAACCAGCAAGTTATGCCTTCTATTTGTTATTAATGGGTCTGATTTTGTATCCGTTTATCCATGCAATTTTTAGTTCATTCTTAATCGGTCCATATCGGATTTTTTCTGTATTATTTCTTTCCATATTTCCCATGATAATCGCCTTATTCAATTCCATCACCCAAAAGCGTGAAAATGCTTTAATATAAATGCATGGACCTGATTGTTAAATTATTTAAGCGCATCGCCTTAGGGGCTCTCTACATCGTTGCCTCACCGCTGATTGCTTTTGCATTTTGTATTTTTTTATTGTATGGATTGCTTGTGTTTTTAGGTGTATCCCTCAAATCGATCTATTTATTTTTCTCCGGTCGCGGTGTTTTTACACCGTTCCCTGAAGATCTGGTCGCGCATAAACGCTATCAATTTATGATGAAACAAACACCCAATACGCATAAAGCTGAACCGGTCGTGGCCGCTTTACCTTCAGCCTCAACAGGAACAAAATCATGATGGTTTTCACCACACCGATACCAACGATTAATCAACGTTTAGAGCTATTGTATTTATTAATCGCTTTAGTTTTATTGGCATTAGCCTTGGTGGGTGGAATTGGTTGGATATTTGAGACTTTAATCAAAAAATATGGTGATCAAGTGGATGCAGAAACTTGGAAAATATACGAAACGAGAACGGTGAATACACCCAAAGAGTTCGCCAAGATTGCTTATAAAAAAAGTCATCGTCAAGCATTCAAGGATTATTTTTGGGCCCTCCTCACGATTGCTTTCATGCTCGGACTACTTTATGGGTATATGGCCTTGATGAATGATCCAACCTTAATCGCCGATCTCTTTAACTATGAAACCCGTGGCTTTAATACGATTTTTCCCATCTTTGACTGGGCAAACATTCCCACGAGTGAATTCTTTGGTTTGCATATCATTTCAGACTGGCCAACATTATTAAATGTACCAAGATTTGTCCCTGAAGCGACCATCTCTTATGTTATTTTCCTCTTAACTATTTTCGGTAGTTTATTGTTAACGCGAGCCACGCTTGCCTTAATCGGTCGAACCTTAAGAATTCAAAATAAACGTAACCAAATCTTTATGAAAAATTTAGATGACGTGGCCAAGAAACTTTAAGTATTTAATAACCGTTCAACGTAAGCGATGATTTGGGTCACCACATAAATAGCAAGGCCAATATTGACGATCCATATAAAAATAGTCATGCGTCTTAAAGACGTTTTTTTTCTTTCGTAGGCCTCTTTTTCAAGGTCTTGTTGAATATTTTCTTCTAACGGTTCTTCAAACATAGGTTGAAATTAGTATAACAAGGACCCAGGGGTTCTTGGATAAGGTTGAGTATCACGAATATTATTAACAC
>JBEDAR010000096.1:0-4890 GCA_041177725.1 Bacillota bacterium
AAAATATTGACTTACACGTTTACTAAGGTCCTTAGCTTTGCCAACATAAATAATCTTTCCCTCAGCATTTTTCATCAGATAAATACCGGGCTTTTCAGGAAGATTTTTTATTTTAATGTCAATGATTGCGTTCATTTTAAATGAATGATGGTGACACCATACCCCGCTTGTTCACCTTCGCCTTGTTGCACGCTTTTTACTGTTGGGAGTTTTTGAAAGTAATCCAACACCATCTTCCTCAATATTCCCGAACCAAAGCCATGAATGATTTTTAAGGTTTTTGCATTCGCAAGCAAGCCCGTATCATAGTATTTTTCCACAGCTATTTTTGCCTCTTCATAACGCATGCCAATAATATTCAAACTACTTGGGACTTTACCACTAACCATATATCGATTAGGAATTGATTGCTTTGCTGAAGTGGGAGCATCGGTTTTTCGCAATTGTCGCGCTTTCACTTTTAAGGTTAAGCCATCACGGGTGATGACAACCACTTGTTGACCATTGATGGACTCGATTTTTCCACTTATCCCCGTTGATGGTTCAAGCACATAATCACCAGCGTGCAATGTTTCTTTTGAATCAGGTTGAACATCCTGATCAAGATTGGATGATGAAAGCGATTGTTTTAAAGCAATTGCTTCATGGAGTTTTAATTGAGGATTGGCAAGGGCCTTGATGGTTTGTTCTACTTGAACAAGGGTTGCTTCCAGCAAGGCATCTTGTTTTGCTTTCGAATCATCTTGGAATTGTGCTTCTCTTTTTTTCATTTCTTTTTGCTGATTCAAGATTTGTTTTTGTAATTCGATTAATTGTTGTTTTTCTAAAATCAAATTCGTTTTTAATTTTTCCACTTCTAATAATTCTTCTTGCAGTTTAATCAAGGTCTTTTGTTCTTGGGTTGCTTGTTGATCGGCAAGATACTTTTCAGCATGAGCAACAACTTGAGGGGCGAGCCCATAACGTTTGGCCATGATCAAGCCATAACTTTTTCCTGGTAATCCCAAGATAAATCGATAAGTGGGAAGAAGCTTATCCTCATCAAACTGCAGGGAAGCGTTGACCATACGTGGTTCTTGTAAGGCTAAACTTTTTAAACCTGGAAAGTGAGAAGAAACAATCACAAAAGCACGTTTAGCTTGAAGATGAATCAGTAAAGATCGAGCTAAAGATTCTCCTTCTTTTGGATCCGTACCAGTGCCTAATTCATCAATCAAAACCAAATCATTTGGTTTTACCTGATCTGTTAAAGGCACCAATTGTTGAATGTGACCTGCAAACGTTGAAAGATTTTCCAACACGCTTTGTTGATCACCAATATCAGCATAAATATGTTTAAAATAAGACAAATTTGCCGGTTGCCTTGTGGGTAAAGGAATCGCGAGTTGATGTAAATACACAAATAAACCAACAGTCTTCATCGCCACGGTTTTGCCGCCGGCATTAGGACCAGAAATGATGACAATCGATTGTTTTTCAGTTAGAAGAAAGTCATTTGCAATTACTTTTTTTGGATCAATTAAGGGGTGCCTCGCGCCTAATAATTCAATCTTTGGCGTGACGGAAAGTTTAGCAATATAACCTTGGGTTTCGTTACCAAAGACCGCTTTTGCCTGAATCACATCTAAGTTGGCAATTTGTAAGTTGTTTTTTCTAAGCGTCTCGGATTCCGGTTTAATTAGTTCAGTTAACGATTTAAGAATAATAAAAATTTCTTCTTGTTCTTCACCAAATAATAATTGTTTTTCTAATGACAAATCCACCAGAGCTTTAGGTTCAATAAATGTTGTTAAACCTGTGCTTGACACATCATGAATCATGCCGGGTACACTACCTTTACTAGAGGTGGAAACTGGCAGAACATAATGCCCGTTTTTCATCGTAAATAAAGGTTCCGTTAAATAGGATTGATATCGGGATAACATGGTTTGGATTAAGGAAAGCATTTGCCCATCAATTGCATGAATTCGACGCCGAATTCGCAACAAGTTTTCTGAAGCGTGATCTTGAATCGTCCCTTGTGGCGTTAAGATGGTTTCAAGTTTTTGTCGCAAAGGTTTACAAGGGGCTAATGATTTCCAAAGTGTTGCTAATAATGGAAATTCAGGTTTTATGCCACTGACAAAATCCAAAACCCTTTGAATGGTGTGTAAATCCAATTGAATGGCAATTAATGCTTCTAACGTGATGACACTACCCTTTTCAATCAAGGAAAGGTTTTCTTCTAAATCATGACTACCATGAATGGGTAATGCACTAAATCGAGTGATGAGTCGCATCATCTCGTCAACTTGATTGCCTTTTAAAGTTAATTCAGATTCAAGAATAAAGGATTGATCAAGAATCCATTGTTGACCAAGACTGGTTTTGGTATAGCCCTTGATACGCTCTAAGATTAAGGGAATTTCAAGAATCGATACAAGCGTTTTCATCTACAAATTACTATATCATCTCTTCGTTGGGGTCTCTTGCATAAATGCTATAATATTGATAGTGAAAAATTTAACGCCTCACACCAAAACCCTATTGGTGACTGAAGCCGTATTCGAAAAAATTAAAGCGTTGTATGCGGATCATCAACAAACTTCTCCGCATACCTCCATTGTTTTCTTTGCAAAACTTGATCAATTTACGGTCTCCGTTTATGCGCCAAAATCTGAAAAATTTAAAGTGCTATATCAAGGCTTTAATTTTGATGAAGATGCCGCACTTTGGCTTAAAAAAGAAACCAAACATGCCCCATCTAAAAGTCATTATGGAAGCGATGAAGTTGGCACTGGCGATTTCTTTGGACCGGTTGTGGTTACTGCTAGTTTAGTCCAGGAAAAAGATGTCCAATTTTTAGAAGAACTCGGTGTTAAAGATTCAAAACTAATTCCAGATGCTAGCATCCTGAAAATGGCAGATCAAATGACCGGACGGATTCCCCATGTCACAACAATTGTAAACCCACTTAAGTATCAAGCGATGGTAGCAAAGGGTTACAATTTAAACGAAATTAAAGCTAAATTACACCATCACGCGATGTTGACTTTAAAACAAAAAGTTAACCTTGAATTACCGATGGTCATCGATCAATTTGCCAGTGAAGAAAAATTTCATAGTTACTTAAAAGGTTTACCCCCAATTCCTCACTTAGTGCTCAAAGAAAAAGCCGAAAGTTTGTTTTTAGCCGTGGCTGCAAGTAGTATTCTTGCTCGCGCTAAATTTATTCGCGCGATGAATGATATGGGAAGAATTTTTACCGTAAAATTACCTTTTGGCGCTTCCGATAAAGTTGAACAATTTGCCTTTGAATTTGCCCAACATCATGGTCTAGAAACCTTAAAAGGAATTTGTAAAACGAATTTTAAAACCCTGAAAAGAATTACCGACAAATTAGGTTCTTAGTTTTTTCAGTATCGCTTCAAAGTAGTCCGGTAAAGGTGCCGTAAAGGTCATCTTTTTTTTCGTTCTTGGATGGGTTAAGGTTAACTGATAAGCGTGAAGTAGTTGGCCGCCCTTATGGAGAGGATGCTTTTGCGGCAAATAGATTGGATCACTTTCAATTGGGCGGTGAATAAAATTCATGTGCACACGGATTTGGTGGGTTCGCCCCGTGGCAAGATGACAGGCAACCAAAGTATGGTTTGCAAACCGCTCGATGACATCAAAGCTCGTCTCTGCTGATTTACCCTCCGCGATGACATCCATCGCTAAACGATCGTCCGGGTCGCGACCAATTGGGGCAATAATTTTTCCTTTGTTTTCTTTGATTAAACCCCGGACTAAGGCATAATAATCTCTTTTCATTTCATGATCTTTTAATTGAGCGGCCAAAAAGCGATGCGCTTGATCATGCTTCGCCACCACCATTAAACCAGAGGTATCTTTGTCTAAACGATGGACAATCCCAGGACGAATTTCTCCATTGATACCGCTTAAGTCTTTGAGGTGATACAGTAAGGCGTTTACTACCGTACCTGAGGGATGGCCTGGTGCTGGATGCACCACCATACCTTGAGGTTTGATAATAATGGCTATATCTTGATCTTGATAAAGGATAGGTAAAGGTAACGATTCAGCTTGGATTGAAATTGTTTCAGTGGGAAAAGGCAATATTGATATTTCGTCCTTTAATGATAAACGATGACTTGATTTTGCGGTTGCCCCATTCACTAAAACAAAACCTTCATCAATGAGAGTTTGCCACCTCGCACGCGAATGCGATGGGTCCATTTTAGTCAACCATTGATCCAATCGGAAATTTACCTCGTTAAGTTGAATTTTCATTTTGTTGACCTTTCAAATATACTTGTGGCAACCAAGGTGATGACCCCGATGGTTAGAACAGTATCCGCCACGTTGAAAGTGGGGAAAATATAATTACCAAAATGAAACGAAAGAAAATCAATCACCCCTTCGGGATAAAAGGCACGATCAATAAAATTACCCCAAGTACCTGCCAAAAATAAATTGATTGCAACATGGTTCCAAGGTGCAAAGCTTTGAAATTGTTTTAGATAGTACGTTAATAATCCAATGCCAACGGTCAACGAAATCAATGCCAATAACCATTGGTTTCCAGATAAAATCGACCATGCAGCACCAGTATTTCTTGAATAAGTTAGATAGAAAAAACCATCAATCACGGTTACATTAACTTGGCTTGAGGCAGCCAAAAGCTTGGTTACAAAATCCAATAACAAACACCAAAAAAATATTTGAACATACCAACTCTTGAAGTAACCAATCAAGTTTCGATTCACGATCTTAAAACCTTAAGGCAGCGGTCGCAAACATGATGCTCTTGGTGAGGATGAAGGGTGGAAAAGTAATTCCAGCATCTTGGACATTTTTGACCACCGGCAGCATATGCATCTGCTTTTAAACTGTCACCTTCTATAACGG
>JBEDAR010000097.1:0-6253 GCA_041177725.1 Bacillota bacterium
TGCAACGGGCCATCATTGATAAGTACGTCAAGATTGAAAAAACAAAACTCCTTGCAGGTAAAGAATCCGTTCTTTATATTAAACAGGGAGAAAAACTCTAATGAAGATTTTAATGGTCGCCGCAGAAGCCAACCCGTTAATCAAGGTTGGTGGATTGGGTGATGTCGTTTATAGCCTTGCAAAAGCATTTGTAAAACACGGGCAAGAAGTGGCAATCGTCATTCCTTTTTATAAGAGTTTACGTTTTCAAACGAAATACCAAGTTCAATTTATCGGTCATATTAATGTTTTCTTATCTTGGCGAAAACACACCGTAAGTTTACTCACCACCAAGATTGATGGTATTACTTTTTATTTTATCGACGCCCCTTATTATTTTGATCGTGATGGTGTGTATGGATATCCTGATGAACATGAACGTTGGGCAGCCTTTGTTCACGCGGTTCGACACATGATGCCTGTTGTTGGGTTTCAACCAGATGTTGTCCATCTTCATGATTGGCCAACAGGGATGTTACCTGTTTTGGTACGAGAACTTGATCGAGATAATCTCTTTTATCAAAAGATGAAATTTGTCATGACGATCCATAGTCCTGCATTTCATGGAGAGTTTCCGCCTTATCTTATTCAAGAGTTTTATGGTCTAGGTCTGCACCTATATGAAAATGGGGCGTTGCGATTCCAAGATCAAGCATCCACCCTGAAAGCGGGTTTAGTTTATGCCGATCGTATTACCACGGTCTCCCCAACGCATGCCGAAGAATTGTTAACCAGTGAAGGTGGTTTTGGCCTAGATACAATTTTGCATGTTTACCGCGATAAATTTGTTGGTATCTTAAATGGCATTGATATTGATGAATGGCACCCGCTTCAAGATCCTCATTTATTTGTTCCAATACAAAAACAAACTTTACAAACCAATAAGGATCAAAACAAAGAACAATTATTTAAAATGTTTAATTTGGAGCACCCACAATATCCGTTGTTTGGTTTGGTGAGTCGATTAACCTTTCAAAAAGGCATTCAATTGATTCTTGATAACCTTGATCACTTTGTTCAATTAGGAGCAAAATTTATTTTTTTAGGGGCCGGAGAGAGGGATCTAGAACAGCGATTAAAAGCGTTTGAGGCAAAATACCCAAAAGCAATTCGTGTCATTCTTGGTTATAACAATCCGGTTGCCCATCAAATTTATGCAAGTAGTGATTTCTTTTTAATGCCATCCTTGTTTGAACCTTGTGGTATTTCTCAAATGATTGCGATGCGTTATGGAACCTTACCAATTGTCAGAGAAACCGGTGGACTCAAAGATACGGTAAAAGGTTTTGCGATACACGGTGAAAAAGCAACTGGGTTTGGATTCTTACACTATACAGGTGATTCTCTTGGTTGGGCGATGCAACAAGCGATGGATTTATTTCAACAAAAACCATTGCTAAAAAAACTGCAATTAAACGCATATCAAACGAAGAATGATTGGGATACGGCAAGTCAACTTTATCTCACATTATTTGCGAGCATTCGTTAAACGCAAACCTTTAGGATAATGGTTTTTGATTCGACCTTGAGATGCTTTTCCCCAACCAAGTGAAAGACCATTGATGGCTATCAAAATCCACCCACTTTCAACATCAGCATGGATTTCTTCACCCTGAAGATAACGAGTTAATCTTGGATCTTCGAAGGTGAGGTCTAAGGTTTGTTTGACATCACGGGGGCGAAGGTAACGAGCTAGGTGATGAGAGGGATAAAAAATGTTTTTATCAATCTCACCGAAATAAACCCCAGCGCGCAACGTGTGGAGGGCAGAATGGTATTGATAGGAGATTGGAATTTGAAAAAATCTTTCCTCGAGGGCGAAATTAGGCTGAATGTTGTGATTGATGAGGTTTTCATCGGCGAATCGTTTCCACGCGGGTGGTATAGGATTTTTCATTCGATGGGTAAATTTAACCGTTTTGGGTGAAACACCGTTGTGTTGTAAAACTGCAATATAGTAACCTTCTCCCTTAATCATGTGGGGCCACAATTTAACCCCAATACCACCGGTTGATGCTCCATCAAAATGTTGCTGAGATGGGTGATTGAATAATGTGAATTCGCGGTGTTCTTGTAAGAATGTTTTGATTAAATCTTCGGTTTCTTCAGGTGAAAACGTGTTGGTTGAATAAACAATTCTTCCACCGGGTTTTAATAATTGAACCGCATGGTCTAATAAATGTTTTTGTTTGATAGCACACGATTGAATGTGTTCAATCGACCAAGTGGCGATTGAATTTGAATCTTGACGAAACAACCCTTCGCCACTACTTGGAGCATCCAAAAGAATTTTATCGAAAAAATTTGGAAACAAAATCGGTAAGTGGTTGGGATCGTGCTGGGTGACAATCACTTGTGATAACCCTAGTCTTTCGATGTTAAACATCACGGTTTGTGGTCTTCTTGAATCAACGTTGTTGGCAACGATATAACCCTGAGAACCTAAACGACTGGCAATATCGGCCGACTTACTGCCATCCGTTGCATTCATATCTAACACTATATCGTTGATCTGAATATCTAACATTGGCACCACCGCCATCGCCGATGCTTCTTCAAAGGAAAAGGCACCAGCTTGTTGTAAAACCCGTTGTTCATTCCTTAAAGATTCACTTACATAAAAACCATCGGAACGCCAAGGGATTCGCTCTAATACATGAGGGTAAGAAGTTTTCTCGGTTGATGGATGAAGGCGAATTGATTCTAAAGGAGGATGTTTCATCGCTTCAATGAAAAAAGAAAGATTGTTTTTCCCGATTTGTTTTTCGACGCGTTGAAGGAATGATTTGGGTAGGTTCATTAAGACTCGAACTTCACAACTAAATCAATCTTTGCAACTTTACTGATGGTTTCATGAATCGAGCAATATTTAGCGCCTAATTCTGCAGACTCTTTAAGTTGGTTTTGATTAGAACCGCCTCGAATGGTAAATTCAATTTTCAAATATTCCAGGGTTGCAGGAATGGTATCACGTTTAACACCACTGACTTCAATTGATGCATCTTTAAAAGTGAGACGCTTTTTCGTTGTAATACTTAAAAAGGTTGAATAAAAGCACGAACCAACGGCCCCATACAACAAATGGTAAGGCGCCATACCATCCGGTTGTTGGCCTAAAACCACTCGACCTGAAGGTGACGACATTGATCCAACGAAGGTGTTAGAGAATTGTAGTTTAACGTTATCAGTTTTCATTTATGTTTCCTCTTGAAATATCATATCTTATTCTCTAAGAATCAAAATCGTATATGCTTACATTGAGGTAATAAATATGCGACTTAAAGAAATGAAATTAAGTGATTTCCCTTCTATCACGTTTGATAAAATTCGTTATCGCGATACCGATCGGCAAGGCCACATCAATAACGCTGTTTTTGGAACTTATTTTGAGACTGGTCGTGTGGAGTTGCTCTATCACGAAAACAGTGGGATCCTTGCAAAAGACTGTGCGTTCGTGGTCGCAAAAGTAACCATGGAATTACTGAATGAAATTCATTGGCCTGGAAAAGTAGATATTGGTACTGGTGTCATCAGAATAGGAGATAGTTCCTTAGTGATTGGTGCGAACCTGTATCAAAACGGAACCTTAGTGGCAACGTCTGAAACGATTGTGGTCCAAGTTAGTATCCAAACAAAAAAATCTCAGGGTTTAAGCCAAGCTTCTAAAAAGTTATTAGAAAAATTTAAATTAACATTAGAATAAATTTTTAAGAAATTGTGATATGTTAATTAATAGAAAGAGGTAGTTATGAAACAAAATCGTGAATATCGTCGTGAAGGTCGCGCTTTAACCAAAGGGAAAATTCTTAATATTTTCTTGATTGGATTGATTTTTTCTATGCTTCTTGGGGTGGTAACAGGTATTGGCGCCTCCTTTAATCCGGTTTTTGAAGAAGGCACACTAAACGTGATTGATCCAGGAAACCCTGCCCTTGCTCAGTTATTTAATCTTGTGGCAGCTGCGCTTGGTGGTTATGTCACATATAGTTTTGAAAAATTGTTTATCGGTGTAACAAAAAATGAAAAGCCAGAATTTGAACCCATCTTAACCGCTGGTGTCAAAGAACAACCGATTAACGCACCATTGTTAAGTGTCATCAGTGGTTTCTTTATTGGACTTTGGACTTTATTATTTATCATTCCTGGGATCATCAAATCTTATAGCTACGCGATGTCGACTTTCCTTCTTGTTAATGAAAAAACCTTAGGTCCTGTTGACGCGATTACAAAATCACGACAACTCATGAATGGCAAAAAATCACAATTGTTTGCCCTAGATTTAAGTTATCTTGGTTGGTATATTTTATCTTTATTTACGTTTGGTATCTTAACGATTTGGGTTTCTGCTTGGCACCAAACTGCCAGAACCTTATTCTTTAAAGACGTCTATAACGTCAAATAAGAAAAAATTATATAAAAAAGGATTTGTATCATGACAAATCCTTTTTATTTTTTAAATTTCCACTGCAACTCGGAATCCGCGATCAGCGTAATAGGAGTCAGCACCATTATGAAAAATAAAGGTTCTACCAAATCGTTTGTCACCAAAGATTGCGCCACCTTTTTCCCGAATGTCTTTCGGTGTTAATAACCATGATGATGTTGTAGTGTCAACATCTTGGATGGTTTGTAAATGTAAATATTGTTGTTCATTTAATAATTTTGTGCCCATGGATGTTGCGATCGTAACAGCGTTTCCAGCTTTGGGTTTAAATTCTTTTCGATCATCCCATGCGGTTTGATCATAGCAAACACTTCTTCTTCCTTTTGGACTTTGTAAGGCACAGTCAAAGAAAGTAATCGTGCCAGTCTTAACGTCTCTAGAGACGACGTCAGGTTCTCCGTCCGTTAGTTCCATTTGTAAAAGCGCATCTAATTTTTTGGGTTGGTTTTTAATTCTTTCTTGGACTTGTTTCCAGGTTATGCCGTTGTGACGATGTGGGTTGGCTTCAAATCGTTGTTCTAGAACTTTTAACAGTTCTTCTTTGGTTAAGGTTTTATTTTTTTCCATATGGTTTTTCCTTTGTTGTTATTTTATAGGGTTTACCTTTTAAATCATAGGTCGTCCACGTTCCGACCGGCTCTCCAGCTTGAAAGTATCCAGAACGTTTAATGGTTTGGTCGATGCGGTACCACTCCCAATATCCTTCCGGTAATCCATTGATAATTTTTCCTTTGGACCAAATCGTTTTACCATTGGCATGATATTTAATCACAAGGTTATTTTTATCTGTGGTAAAGTCTTTATTTTTCATGATTGCTATATCCATATTTTAACATCAACAAAATCGATTAACGATGAAGAATTTCCTTGGATTGATATCATGACAATCAAGAATTATTAAGGGTATAATGCTCTTGGAAAACTGAGATTATGAATAAGTTATTGAGACATATGGGTTGGTATGTAAGACAAGAATGGAAAACTTATGTTTTGATGTTTGTCTTGTTGGTCAGTATTGCTCTATTTGCCCTTATACCTGGTTGGTTACTGGGTTTATCCATTGACACGATCATTTCTGGTGGTCTTACCTATGCATCATTAATATTTTTAGGTGGTTCTTTGGTGGCTTTCCCTGTGATTCGTTATGGATTAAGTTATGCTTATAACTTCACCACCGTCAAAAAATCACAACAACTCGCCCACACGATGCGGAAAAGATATTTAGGGCATTTATTTAATATGGACTCGAGCTTCTATGAAAAATATCAAAAAGGGGATTTAATATCTCGTGTTACTGGCGATCTTGATTCCATCATTCAATCTGCCACCGGATTACTCGAAGGTTTGGTTTTTAATATTGGTTTTATCTTGATTACCCTCACCTTAATGATGGTGACCATCAGTTGGCAACTGACACTCATTTCTGTGATCATCATGCCGATTGGGTTAACCATTCTTAATTTAATTCGTGAGGGTAAAAGAAAATATTTTAAAAAACATCGCGATATTTATGCGGCTTTTACCGAAAAAATGTTGGAATCTGTGGAGGGTCAAAAAGCCATTCGTGCCTACGTTCAAGAAGACATTGACTTGAAGAAACAACATCAAGAAATCACCAACGATATTGAGTCTTGGCGATACATTGTTAAATTTGAAAACTGGTTTAATCCTTTATTTGAAGTCATTTATGGGATTGCCTATACATTAGCTTTTGCTTTTGGCACCTATTTCATCATTCAACAAACGATGTCATTGGGTGGGCTTATCACC
>JBEDAR010000098.1:0-3010 GCA_041177725.1 Bacillota bacterium
GAAATTCAGTGGCTTGATGAAGGTATTGCCCGAGCGCTTGAAGGTATCAGATTAAATCAATTTGAACTGGCCGTGAGTTTCAATCTTCTCAGTAATAAAATCGAAAGTGTATTGGTTGATATCGATGTTGAAAACTTTTATCGGTATGATCAAACCATCCCTAACGGTGACGAAGAAGTTCCTTATTTTGTCGAATGGAATTATAACTATGACCTCTTCTTCACGGCACAAATTGAAACCATCGATAGTCCGATGATAATTTTATCTCCAGTTAACAAAGAGGGATATGAATTAATCGAACTTCAGTTTGAAGACCCTTATTTGTTCTAATCTTCTTAACTAGGACTATTCATTTTCTATCGTTGCCTCTCACTTTCTTCGCAACAGCGATTTATCAATGGGAGGTTTTTCTTTTGGCTTAGTGAATTAACACAATTTAAAACAAAAAACTTCCAAAAAACCACCTTCTAATGCTATGAATGTTTAAAGTACAACGCTTCAAACCACGGATAAAATGATTACAAAGCAACAAACAATTCGGTTATAATATGAAAGATCGAACATATTTTCTAAGTTGTTACGGTAATGGCGTTATTCAAGATGATGAAATGTTAATGGTTACGACTGCAAATCTTGATAGATGTCATCTCACAACGGAAGCTTATCTTCGAAATCGCAACAGGTTTCAATTCATTCGATGAAATCGTCTAACCAAGTTAAAGTATGATACCCTCGAAAGGATTAAGTCCTTGAAACAGGTTCTTACGAGAAATAAAAAAGGAGGAGCACCCTGTATGCCAAACAACTTAAGAGTAAAATTAAATAAAGGTAAAAGCAAAGGAAGCGGAAAAGTTAGTAAGAAGAAACAATAAGGACTTTTCATCAATTCACCTTTGCGTAAGCAATCTAAGAATTTGAATTCATGGAGTGATTAAAAGAGCTCTCAAAAGCAATTCTTTTGAAATTTTTATAATCACTGACAACCCTTCACTTTTGCTCTAGCAAGAATAGAAATTGAGGGGTTTTTGTTTTGAATCTAAAACCAATGTATTCGTTAATAAAGTTGATTTAAAACTTAAAATCACTTCGCACCCAAAACACCAACAAAGAATATTAACAACCTCTTTAAATTGGATATTTTTCATGTAATCAATTTCAATTGCTTGGTATAATGAACCGAATTGAGGTTTTCTAATGAAACATCTATCTTTATTGTGGACTACGTTATTTCTCGTTTCTGCGTGCGGATCATTGCCAAACTCCGAAACATTATCAAATGATGTATCGACCTCATCAACGGGTTTGTATCGTGTAACATTTGATTCCCGTGGTGGGAATTCAGTTAGTGAACAGATGGTTGAACCGTTATCTTTGTTAGTTGAACCTGTTGTTAGTCGTGAAGGTCATACGTTTTTAGGATGGTTTCAGTCAAACGATGAAGGTTTGACGTTGACTAATCCTTGGAATTTTCTTACCGATCGGGTTGAAACCGATTTAATTCTATATGCAGATTGGGACATCAATTCATATACGTTACAATTCGACGCTCAAGGTGGTTCAGGCATTAATCCTTTTGTCCTCGAATATGGGTCTTCGATTGAATTTCCACAACCAGTCAAAGAAGGATTTATTTTTATAGGTTGGTATTTAGAATCAAGTGTTTCTGATCGATATCCATCACTCACCGTGATGCCTGCAGAGGATTTGACACTTTATGCACAATGGCGATCGAAAGAAATTCTGCCAGAAAGTGAGATGCTGGTGGGTGGATTTGGTGAAGTTGTTGACCTTGATGGCGACTATATGATTCTTGGATCACCCTATGCAGACATTAATGGTAAGGAAGATCAAGGTTCTGTCACTTTGTTTAAACTTTCTGATGAAAATTTCCAACGTACCCTTACACCTTCTAATGGTCAAGCCTACGATTATTTTGGTAGTTCACTGGCGATTGATGGCGATTACATCGTTATTGGTTCACCTTCTCATGATGTTAGAGGTTCAGATTCAGGCGCTGCTTATGTTTATAAAATCAGTGATCCTTCATACGAACGTATCGTTTTACCACTCGATTTATTAGAAGGCGACACATTTGGTTGGGGTATCAGTATGGACGATGGTTTGTTTGTGGTTAGTTCTAATTTAAGCGATGACACCGCTCGAGATGCGGGTTCATTCTACCTTTTCTCATGTGAGGATTTAAGTTTTGAAGAAAAGATTATTCCAACCCTTGGACAAGCAGGTGATTGGTTTGGTTGGGGCACCGCCATCGATAATGGTCTCGTTGCAGTTGGTTCAATTCTTGATGACAATCAAGGTAACGATTCGGGTTCTGTATTTTTATACGATTTTTCCACTCAAACACACCTCGCAACTTTGACAACGCCAAACGTTTCTCCAAATGCTTACTTTGGTAACTCTATCACCATCACCAATCAACACATTATTGTGGGGGCCCCAGGATCAGCCTTCACAAGTTATGAAACCGCGGGTTTGGTTTATATCTTTGATCGCGAAAGCAAAGAACTTATTCATACGCTTCATTCTCCCACGCCTGCAACTGGTAATTCTTTTGGTCATACTGTTGCAAGTGATGGAACGTATTTGATGGTGAGTGAACACAGCACCAATCGTGACAACATGGAAAATGTTGGTACCGTATGGTGTTTTGATATAGCCACGTGGAGTTTAGTAGAAAAAATTGATAGTCCGGTTGAAATACCACACGAGAATTTTAGTTTCTCTTGGGATGGTCGATCGATTGCAATCGATGCTGGCATGGCATTGATTGGTTCTTCAGCGAACGATCAACTTGGAAACGATGCGGGAAAAGCATACCTTTATTCCTTTGCTAGCCGTACATTGATTAACCTAAATTAATCAAAAAATAAGATTTCAACGGATTAATTGATTGAAATCGAAAATAAAAATGACAGGATATTTTTATATTCAAACCCAATCACCTTATCCCCATAATCGTGTTATTGTAAATATCGTGGATATCTTGCAT
>JBEDAR010000099.1:0-2544 GCA_041177725.1 Bacillota bacterium
ATCGTATATTGATGAATCGCCTTGATGAAATAGAAAAAAAGTTAGATTTATACAAAAAACCTTCCGATAATAAATAATTATTTATTCAACTTCGTTATACAACCACACGGACAGGCCCTCCGTTTTGGTGCTTTGAATGCTTGGACATGGTTCACGATGGCGTTTTAGTTGATGTAATCAAAAAGCAAGGGTTCTCAACCCTTGCTTGAATAGAAAAAGCGAAATCAATTCAATCTTAAATCACTGGCAGCATGACACTCGTATAACCAAAACTAGTCATGATAAATTCTAATTGATATGCCTTGTCTTGGAAGGTGTACTCCACATTTAATAACAAGTTTGAAGATTCTTCAAAGGTAATAAAGGCAGCGTAAGCTTTAATGTTGGTTGCACCAACAGGCAGCGTATCGCCTACTAATGTGGCAATATAATTCGGTTTAATGCCATACATTGGAAAGCCTTCTGTGTCATAGTTGATTTCATTTTTATCAATCCAGCTTTCTTCAATGGCAAAAACATCAAAGGGATAAAAATTTGCCAAGGCAATCTCATAAGCAGCCTGGGTGATTTGGTTTTCAGTTACGTTCACAAAATCCACGATAAACTCAACATAACCTTCGTTGGTTTGAGCGTAGTAATTGGTAACAAAGGATTCGAAATTACCTTCAGTATCGTAATTAGAATCCATAATTGAGATTGCTTGACCATCACGACTTCCCCATAAAGAACCAATTAACAATAGTGGATTTTCTAAATCTTCTGTCACTTCATATTGATTAAGAAAGTAAGTGTGATTCATGGAGTTTGCTAAAACATCATTCAGGAATACAGAAATAAAATCTTCAATGCCTTCTGGGAGCGTCACCACTGTCGTGCCAATATTGGCATAAACCAACGCAAAGGATTGATTGACCCCAGGATTTTCTGGATCTTCACCGGTGAGAGAAAAGGTAAATCCCCCTTGGCCATCTAAAGTAACGCGTACTTCTTGAAGACCTTCAATGTCGCCTTCTGATCCAAACATCGTCGTGAAATAACTATTGTCGAGAATATAAGCATTTTCTTCATTATTCCAAACAAACCATTCGCTTTCTAAAACGGATGGATCAAAGAGTGAGGTGGGTATCGTTAAGAATTCAAGGGAAACTGGATCACTGGGCATTCCCATCCATCCACCTTGGCCATTTTCAAAATAAATAATGGGTGCTTGTTCGTTAGTGATATCAAGATAAAACGAAGTATTAAGATCATTTTCTTCTCCGGTGATTTCTAGGTAAATTAACGGTAAATCGTATTGATAAAGAATGTTGACTTCTCCATTGGTCAACATGCTTAAGGTATAGTTACCTTCTTCGAGGGTTGCCATCATTTCGGCAACACCTAATCGACCAGTTTGTTGAGAACTGGTGGTGTTCGTACCACTGGTAGTATCCGAAATATTATCGGTCATGCCACAAGATGACAAGACAATAGCGAACATTATGGAAGGGATGAATGCATTCATTTTCATATAAAAACACTCCTTTTCTATTCTGAATTATATATGAATTCACTTATTTTTAATCTGGTAATAAACTAGACCACAAGAAAAATAATGTTGATGTTTTGACAAAAACTAATTGGTTTGCGCTTCAATAAACTCCTGAAAGGAATTTAAAATCGATTGCCAGCCTTCTTGTTGCATCTCTCTTGGATTTTCGTTTTCTGGATCAAAGGTTTCGGTGACAACGATACCTTGTTTGGTTTCCTTTAAACTTACCATGACAGTCCGTCCATCTTCTAAGACATAGGTATAACCTTTAAGGGGTTCAATGGTCTTAAAAATCGCAACAAAATCAAAACCCATCGAATGATCTTTAGCCTGCATGTGGGCAAAGTAACGACCGCCCACTTTTAAATCCACTTCCACGGTGGACGTTTCCCAATCATCGGAGGCGTGATTCCAAACTTGAATGGATGCAGGATGCAGTAAATGATGCCAAACATCTTTTAATGGGGCTTTGACTAGGACTTGGATCTCAATCGGTTTCGCTTTTTTAATCATCTTTTCTTCTCCTTTAAAATTGTCTTAATGACCTTGAACGGTAAGCAATAGTAGAGGCAATCCCCATACCTAAGGCCACCATCAAATAAAAGTAGGGTAGCGGTAAATTTTCAATGACTACCCCAGCCAGGGCAGTAGAAAAAGGGATCACACCGATTGCCATTAAGTTAATAATTGCATTAACGCGTCCTAACTTATCCTTAGGTACGTACCGTTGTAGGGCAACACCAACCGGGGTATTCACATAGGTGATCATGATGCCAATTCCAAAACTAACCAAAAGCATTAATACCACCAAGGTCATTAAATTAAAAATGCCTTGTTCAAAACAAAAGACAATGAAACCATTCAACGCCACACCCAACGTAAAACCTAATAACCCTCTGCGAAGTGGCCGATTAACCAATGTTGAAGGAGTACGTCGTGAAAGCAAAATCGCCATCACAATACTGCCTAATGAAAAGGCAAAACCAATTAGAGAATATATCCAGGGTTCACTT
>JBEDAR010000100.1:0-4393 GCA_041177725.1 Bacillota bacterium
CACAAAGTGGTTTAACACTGGTAGTGAATGCGGTGATGGCATTGATGATGTCGATTGTTATCTTTATCATGACTCGTGGTAAATTAAATCCAAATAATCATTTCAAATTTGGTGAAACGATGAAAATGGGCGCGTGGTCTTTATTCTCACCTGCATTATTGACCATCGTAGCTGGGGCGTTATTCCCTGAGTTTGCCGGCACCGCCTTTGTCTTATTTGTGGGTTTAAGATTAATGTGGTTATCGTCTAAGTATTTAAGACCTGTTGATGCAAACGTTGTCCCTAACGCAACCAAAAAATAAATTACTTTTTCGTCGGTCGACCAATCGAGTGGTATTCAATTCCTTGCATTGTCTTCGGATCAAATAAATTTCGTCCATCAAAAACAATCGGTGTTTTCATCAGGCGAATAAAGTCACTCGCCTTTAGATTTTTGATTTCCTTGGCGTCATTCAAAATAATCGCAACATCAGCGTCTTTAAGTGCATCTTCGAGTTCAATTGCATAGGCTAAGCACGGCTTTTCTCCACGTAAATTAAAGAAATCAAACGTGGCTTTTTTATCATAAGCAAAAATAAGCGCTTGCTGGTCTGCCAATGTGTCAATGACTTTAAATGCTGGTGAGTTGCGAACATCAGTGGTCGATCCTTTGTAACTTAATCCAAGAACTGCAATCTTTTTTTGTTTAATTTGATAGTTCAATCTTGCCATCACGCGATTCATAAAGCGAGTGGTTTGGTCTTGGTTGATTGCCATCGTCGCATCTAACATGCTTCCTTTGATTTGATGTTGGGTCGCAAGGTATTTAAGCGCTTTTAAGTCTTTGGGGAAACAACTGCCGCCAAAACCAACACCTGGTTGAATAAATTGATGACCAATGCGAGGATCGTAACCAATACCTTTGACCACATCTTGGATATCAGCACCAACCGCTTCGGCAATTTGAGACATTTCATTAATAAATGAAACTTTGGAAGCTAAGAAGCTGTTGGCAGCATACTTGGTTAACGATGCGGTACTTGGATCGGTAATTAAAAAAGGTATGTTGGATGGATATCTAAATAATGATTTCACTTTATTTTCAAGACCAAGTTGATGAACACCAAGCACAACTCTTGAGGGTGAGGTTATATTTTTTAAAGCCTCGCCTTGGGATAAAAATTCTGGCATGATGACGATTTGAATATCTTTTCGATTCTTGACTAATGCTTGTTGTATAAGTGCTTGATCCGCTCCTGGTGTCACAGTTGAGCGAACCACAACGAGCACATCTTTTTTACCACTTTCGATAACATGAGCAAACGCCTCTTCTACAGCGGATAAATCAATTTGCCCATCTTTGCCTTCGGGTGTGGGGACGGCTATCAACACAACATCAGATTGCGATAGTGCTTGCGAAGGTGCTTCAACATAAACAAGGTTTTTGCTATGTTTTTTTAACAAAGGGGAAACCCCTGGTTCATTTAAATAATCGATTTGGTTGTTTAAATCATGTATCTTGGCGATATCTTTATCGAATCCCCAAACGGAATGGAATTGTGAAAGATAAGCAGCATTTGTTAATCCCACATAACCTAGTCCCATTACCGTAATGTTCATATAACCACCTTATTTGATTGATTTGGTTTTAGCATAAATATATTTGGCAACGTACCCGCTAAGATACATACCTGTTACTACTTGTAATTCTACTATATTGGGGTTGGTTTTAACTGAGTACACATAAGGATTTTTTTTATTTAAGTAAAAAATCGAGATTAGGGCAAAAGCTGTACCGGTCGCTTTTGCTGTTTTAATCGCTATTTTTTTAATATCTTGAGGCGTATCCATTTGTTTTAAATATTCAACGCCGTTATTGGATACAACCTCGACACCGGCGATGACACGTTTGCCAACAACAAGAATTTTATAAAGTTGTCTATCTTGGGGCGGCACATACGCTTGGACGATCAATGGTTGCATGCCAATGGGTTCTAAAACTTTCACGAGTTCTTTTTCGTCTCGGACGTAGTAAATCTTTTCATTCATTTGTGGATAGCGATTCTTCACCAAAACCGGATACTGAATATCCTTCATCATCTCTTTCACTTCTTGAATAACTTGCATCAAATTAACGTTGACTGAATAGGGTAGGGCGATGGTGGCAGGGCTTGGAATAAAGGCGTTCCTTAAGGTAATGGATAATAAGGCTCTATCCATCGACAAATTGATTGCACTACTGTCATTAAACACCTTCATTTGGTGATCGGCTTCCAAAAATTTTGCAATTTGCGGGTCGTTGTCTAGTAAAACAGCAAATTTAAAAAAACCTTTATTTGTGGTTTCAATTAACCGATTTAAATCTATTGATGGTACAGCGATAAGTTTCAACTTAAATTTTGCAAATGCTTCAATTAAAAAACCAAGTTGTTTGGATTGTTCTGTTCGTCCCGATATGTGACGATAAATCAATAGACCATTCATTGATAATATTTTACACGATTTAAAAGGGCTTTTGACTATTCTAAAGGAATGACTTACTATGAAGGTAACCTATGAAACAACCAAAAGACACGATTAAAATTGTGGTCACCGATATCGATGGTACCTTATTTTCTCATCAAACCAAGGTCATGCCTGTTTCCGCGATTAAAGCCATCCAAAACCTTCAAGCAAAGGGAATCAAAGTGTTTCTTGCTTCCAGTAGAAATCGTTACTTAATTCATAAACTAGGAATTTTAGATTCGATTAAACCCGATGGACTCATCACCATGAATGGGGCAAACGCAATTATTGATGGAAAAATTATTCATCGCTATCCTTTGCCTGAGTCAGAAGTCGATGCCTTAATCAAATTTTCCAAACGCTTAAAATTTGGTCTTACCTTGGTAGAAGAAAATGGTGGGCACATCAATTATGTCGACGAACGCGTGATTCAAGCTCACGAAAAATATGGAACAAGGTTTCCTCAACCTCGAACCTTTCCCGATCATTATGATCGCAAAATCTATCAAGCCATTGCGTTTTGTGATGAAGTCGATGAAAGCTTGTTTTTACCACACCTTAAGTTATGTAAATCTGCAAGATGGGATACATATGCAGTCGATATCATGCCGATTGATTCCGATAAAGCCAAAGGCATTCTTGCAGTCTTAGAACATTATGGATGGAAACCAGAAAACGTTATGGCCTTAGGCGACGCTCCTAACGATATGGAAATGCTTGAATTTGCCGGGATTTCAGTTGCAATGGGTAACGGGAAAGATGAAGTGAAAAAAGTAGCAGATTATGTCACCGCCACCGTTGATCAAGATGGCTGGGCAAAGGCGATGAAACATTTTGGTCTAATCGATTAGTTATTTGTGATAAGGATGCCCTTTTAAAATCGTCATACTTCGATAAAGTTGTTCTAATAGTAATAAACGAAAGAGTTGGTGGGGGAAAGTTAAATCAGAAAAACTCCATCGTTCATTTGCCATATTGCTGATGGATGGATCAACGCCATGAGACCCTCCAATGATCATAACCAAATGATTTGTTTTTAATTGAATGGTTTCAATCTTTTTTGCCAAGTTTTCACTCGTGAATTTTTGGCCATTTATATCTAAAAGTATAAGGTGGGCGTGATTGGGAATCTGATTTTTAATTTTTAAACCATCTACGGCAAGCGCTTTTGTTATATTTTCTTTCCGGTCAACCTTAATTGGGGTCTCTGGAATTTCAAGAATTGATAAGTCTACCCATGGTAATAGTCGTTTCCTATATTCATCGATTCCAATTTTTAAGTAGGGGTCTTTTAAACTTCCAACTGCAATGATTTTTATTTTTAACATGTCATCAATCTCCGCCGATGACCACATCGTATTGTTGGGTGAGTTCAATTTTAAATTGCGTCGTAAGTAGTCTACGTTTTCTTAATACTTTTTGATAGGTTTCTAAGGCGAGTTCCGGTGTGTTCGCTTCTTCACTAATATGGGCTAAATATACGGATTTTGTATTGGCACCAATCATTTCAGAAAAAAACATCGCGCTATCTTCATTGGATAAGTGGCCATTATCACCAAGGATTCTCACTTTTAAATCTTGAGAGCGATTGGTTTGCAATAACATTTTCACGTTATGATTACTTTCAAGAATGTAATGATGTTTATTCTTCATGAATCCAATGTTTTTTTCAGAAATATAACCGGTGTCGGTCATATAAACAAGCGAAGAGGTTCCATCCTCAATGACAAATCCTAATGGATTTCTAGCATCGTGAGAAATCGCCAGCGGCATCACTTTGATATGTTGAAAATATATCGGTTCATAAGGTGTGAGTTCTTTATCAGGTAAAACCGGCATCGTTCCTTTTGAGGCAAAACGAATCTCTTCGGGAAAGAAGTCTTTTCCCATCGCGTGATCACTATGTTCA
>JBEDAR010000101.1:0-4151 GCA_041177725.1 Bacillota bacterium
GAAGATATACATCATGCCTCTATCTTGTATCAGCGATTGATTGAAGTAAGACGGAATATTCATTTTGGCTTATCAACTTATATCAAATTTCTCTTTGAATATCTTGAGGACCAAGGGTTGCCAATCATCGTTAATAATTGTGTTCAATGCCAAAGTAAACTTAAAATTGTTGGTGTTAATCCTCAATTAGGTGGCTTTATCTGTCAAACATGCCATCTTAAAGTTTCGAGCACTTTATTACCAGCAGAAGCTTTGATGCTGATGCGAACAATTAAACAAAAGCCATTTGCAGAAGCGTTCAATTCATCGATCGTAAAGATGATACTACCATTGCTGCATCAACACTTTAATTTTCATATGGATGTTCAATTAGAGGGATTTAAAACTATTGAGAAATTAGCCTTATAAATACACTTATAGTAGGTTGACATAAGTAAACATTATTGAGAAAATAAATCTCGTGTGTGAAAGGAATTAACATGAATCCATTAACCTTTGAACAACTTGTCACTCATTTAACCAGTACCGGATTTGTCTTTCAAGGTTCTGAAATCTATGGCGGATTATCGAATACATGGGATTATGGACCGCTAGGGGTTGAACTGATTAACAATCTTAAAAGAACATGGTGGAAAAAATTCGTCCAAGAATCCCCGATGAATATTGGCGTGGATTCGGCGATTTTGATGAATCCTAGAGTTTGGGAAGCTACTGGTCACGTCGCAACATTCAACGATCCATTGGTTGATTGCAAAAATTGCAAAACGAGACACCGAGCAGATCAATTAATTGCCGCGGCTAGACCAAACATGGATATCTCAAAAATTCCTGCTCAAGCGCTTGGTACGGTATTGAAAGATGAAAAGATTGCCTGTCCTAAATGTGGCAGTCATGATTTTACTGATATACGGCAATTCAATATGATGTTTAAAACCCATATTGGGGTTATAGAAGATGCGAAAACTGTGGTTTATCTCCGTCCTGAAACTGCTCAAGGGGTGTTTGTTAACTTTAAATCGATTCAACGCACCACCCGTAAAAAGGTACCATTTGGAGTCGCAAGTGTCGGTAAAGCCTTTCGTAACGAAATTACTCCTGGTAATTTTACTTTCCGAACTCGAGAATTTTCACAAATGGAACTCGAGTTTTTCTGTAAACCAGGTACGGAAGCATCTTGGTATAAATTTTGGCAAGATGCCTGTATGCAGTATCTAACATCCCTTGGTATTCAAAGTAAGCATTTAAGAATTCGAGAACATAGTCCCGAAGAACTAGCTTTTTATTCAAAAGGAACTTCAGATATCGAATACCAATTCCCATTTGGTTGGGGTGAAGTATGGGGCATTGCATCTCGAACTGATTATGACCTAAAACAACACATGCAATTTAGTAAAGAAGATTTACATTACCTTGATCCAGAAACTAATGAAAAATATATTCCTTATGTTATTGAACCTTCTCTTGGCTTAGACAGACTCGCTTTGATGATTTTAAGCGATGCATATCAAGAAGAAGTTCTAGAAAAAGATACCCGGGTTGTTTTGAAATTACACCCTGCAATTGCCCCCTATAAAATTGCGATCCTTCCGTTGAGTAAACAACTCAATGAAAAATCACAAGAAGTCATGACGATTCTTTCAAAGCATTTTATGGTCACTTATGACGAGTCAGGTAGTATTGGCAAACGTTATCGAAGACAAGACATGATTGGCACACCCTACTGTGTGACCATTGACTTTGATACTCAAAATGATCAAAGCGTCACCATTCGTGAACGAGATTCAATGAAACAACTTAGAATGCCCATTGATGATTTAATTCGTTATTTTAATGTAAAGTTATTTTATTAGTAGTTATTTAGTATATATTTAGTTATTTTAATGATTTTGGAAAGGAGGAAAGTTCATGAATTTTGACCGTCAACTGATCGACGACTTGTTGAAAAAAACTGAGATTACGAATATTGTTTCTCGGTATATTCCAGTGACAAAAAAAGGGCGAAATTTCGTTGCACTTTGTCCTTTTCATGATGATAAAAATCCCTCATTAAGTATTAGTCCTGATAAACAAATCTTTAAATGCTTTGTTTGCGGGACCGGTGGATCGGCGATTACCTTTGTTCAAAATTATGAAAAAATCACTTTTCCGCAAGCCGTCAAGAAAGTTGCCGATTGGGTGGGTTATGCTGATCCTCGGTTAAAGTTCAATGACCAAGCGATTCAAAAAGATGAAAAACTTGAACCCTTTTTTAAATGTTTAGAGGATTTATTAGAATATTATCATTTTGGTTTAGCATCTGAAGAAGGAAAAATTGCCAGAGATTATTTACTAAAGAGAGGACTTGAACAAAGCATTTTAGAAACATTTAAAATTGGTTACGCTTTGAAAGAAGGTTCTACCACGATTCAATATTTAATTAAACGTGGGCATTTACGGAATGTCATCGAATCGCTTGGCATTACGGCAAGTAGTAATCAACAAGTTGATCGGTTTGCGGGTAGAATTATTTTTCCCATCCATAATCGAGATGGCCGTGTTGTGGGTTTTTCAGGTCGTTTAATTCAAAATATTGAAGGTCAAGCTAAATATGTAAATTCTACGGATTCGCCCATTTTTACCAAAGGGCAAATTCTTTATAATTACCACCAAGTAAAATTATCAAGTAAACGATCAGGATTTGTTTATTTAATGGAAGGATTCATGGATGTCATTGCTTTACATCGAGCAAATATACCTCAAGCAATCGCGTTGATGGGAACTGCTGTGACAAATCAGCACATCAAGTTACTTCAATCGCTTGGGGTTGAAATTCGTATTTGTTTAGATCAAGACCAAGCTGGACAAATGGCAATGATGAAAATGATTCAACCGTTAAATAAGGCTAATGTAACTTACCGATTTGTTATTGCTAATGACGAAAGCCGTGATGCAGATGAAATTTTATTGTCCGATGGTGAAAAAGGGCTTCAACAATATTTAAATCAACTCGTATCGAAAATGGACTTTAGTTTCCATTTTTATCAAAAAGTGATGCCACTAACATCAACGGAACAACGGGTTGCTTTCATTAACCGGATGTTACCTTTGATTGCAAATACTCCAGAACTTGAACAGATTGATTATTTAAAACGATTAGGTCAGCTCACCAATTACGCGTTGAAAGATCTCCAATCTTCACTGAAGACAATTCAAACCCAACAACCAGATTATTTTGAAGCGTATCGCCCTGAGGCTAAAGTCGTGAATCGTTTAAAAAGAGCTGAAAAAGCAATCTTATTTAATATGTTTCGAAGTCAAGAGGCCATCCACCTTTATCAAGAGGATGTCAAATTTTTTCATGATGATATTTATCGACAAATTGCTCATTATTTTATGGAAATTTATCAAAGCGATCCCCCCGATCATCAATCGTTAATCAACCACATTAGCTTGAGTGGTGGAAAAGATCAGCAAAAAGTTATCAATACGATTGCAGAATTAATGAGTGAAAAAAATCTTCCTAAAGCCGATAAACAGCAATTACTAGATTACCTTAAAACCTTAAACGAGGAACGCGATAAGTTAGTGAAAACCCACCATCTAAATGCCAGCATAGCCGGTAAATCAGCACCGGAGCAGGCACGTATCATTAAAGAGTTGAACAAACAGGCTAAGCCTAACTTAAGTAAAGGAGAAATTGAAAATGAAAACGAAGAAAAAAATGGAAAAAAATAAAATAAAGAAGGTTGGCAAACCTGCAAAGGTTGCTACGAAAAACATCGCTAAAAAGGATGCTAAAAAGAAAGTAGATTCAACGCTTACTAAAAAGCAATTGAAAAATAAACCTGCAGCCAAATCTTTAACTTTGGTCGTCAAACCGAAGAAAGTGCAAAAACTTGAGAAAAAAACCAAAACCAAACCGACATTAGCTATCCTTCCTGTAAAGATTGCCAAAGGAAAGAAAGCTTCGTTAAATGAAGGTGAAAAGAAACTACTTTCACGCTTGTCCAAAAAGACAATTTCCGATGAAGATGATGATATCGAAACGCTGGATCAAATTAAGAAGCGTTTTGAAAAAAAAGCTGGCACTGAAGGTTTTATTATTCAAGATGAACTTTTTGATGCGATTGAACATTTGGATTTAACAGATGAGGATTCAGAAAACTTATTAT
>JBEDAR010000102.1:0-7384 GCA_041177725.1 Bacillota bacterium
AGGAAAAAAATTAGTGGATCAAGTTTTACTTTTTGATATTTATCAAGGTCAACAATTACCGAAGGGGCAAATTTCAATGGCGATTCGAATCGTATTAATGGATGAGCAAAAAACCCTTCAAGAAGAAGAAATCAATCAAACCATCACGAACATTAAATCTGCGCTTGTTTCAGAATGTCAAATTAGTTTGCGAAGTTAACTGCAACTTCATCATTGTCCATCCCAAGCAAACTGTGTAAAAAATAGTTTGCTTTTTTTTTCAACCGCTCTATAATAAAACCATAGTGGGAGAAAGTGGGATAAATGTTTTTTGGAAGTTATCAATACACTCTAGATGATAAAGGCAGACTTGTGATTCCTTCGAAAATGCGATTGGAATCGGGTCCCGTCTTATTTGCGATGCGAGGTTTTGAAAACTGTATTTCTTTGTTTACCCAACAAACGTTTGCTCAACTTGTCCAACAAGTTAATACTTACGACTTTAATCAAGTGAATGTTAGGCAATATTTAAGGACGGCACTAGCATCAGTAATAGAACTACCCATTGACGACCATGGTCGTATTCAAATACCCCAAGAAACCTTAAAACAATTTAAATTAGAAAAGAATGTCAAAATCATCGGTATGAATGATCATATTGAATTATGGAATGCTTCAACATGGGAACAATATCAATCGGATGCTGCCACTCAATTTGAAGAACACGCAGCAAATCTTAGTAAAAAATGAACGAACATCAATCTGTATTATTACCGGAAGTTGTTAACGGACTTCAAATTCGCCCCAATGGAATCTATCTAGATCTAACGATAGGGAGAGGAGGACATGCTAGTCAAATTTATGAAAAGCTAAAAACCGGTCGTTTACTTGGTTTCGACCAAGATGCTACGGCAATCGAAAGTTTACAAAGTTGGTTAAGTAGTCGTCCTCGTGCTTCTCTGTATCGCCTGAATTTCCAATATTTTCCAGAAGTTTTAAAGACATTAGATATTGATAAAGTCGACGGCATTCTCTTAGATTTAGGCGTTTCGAGTCCTCAATTTGATGTTCCAGAAAGAGGTTTTAGTTATCGATTTGATGGGCCACTTGATATGCGAATGGATCAACGACAAACGACCACAGCAGCAAGTTTACTTGCCACATCAGATATCAAAACTTTGACGCAATATTTTCGAGAATATGCCGATGAAACCTTCGCCTTTCCTATCGCCAAAGCGATTGTCAATCAGAGGGAAACTCAACCTTTGAAAACCACATTCGAATTAGTCAATCTGATTAAAAAAGTTAAACCGGCAAAAGCGCTTGCCAAAAAAGGTCATCCTGCCAAACAGGTCTTCCAAGCATTAAGAATGGCTGTGAATCAAGAAGTTGATGTTTTGAAAAAGGTTCTTGAATCCGCTTCAAAATATCTTTCATTACATGGTCGTCTAGCGGTGATAAGTTTCCATTCAGGTGAAGATCGTATCGTAAAGCAATATTTTCAAAAGCTAACCGTCAGTCAAGGCCAACGCCACGGGCCAGAACGATATCTACCAGTCAATACCATTCAATTTATAAAAATTAAACCATATCCGATCCTTCCTTCTGAGAGGGAAATCAAAGAAAATCATCGTTCAGAAAGTGCTGTCTTGAGAATCATTGAAAGGGTTATCGATGAAAAGTAAGCTCTATAAAACACATCGAAAAGCATCCTACTATCGCTTAAGGCGATTAGGTTATTTTTCGATGTCTTTGATGATTGCTACGATTATTGTCGTGGTGCCGCTAACGTTAGCACAAGCGAGCACAACCACCAGTCAAGTGACTAGTTCGATTACCATTGACACTTCTTCATCAAGTCAAATAAGTTCAGCTTCTGAGGTAACGTCTTCGGAAGAGAGTATTGAAGCTGAAGTGGCATTGGGTGGAAGCGAAATATTGATGAAGATGATGATGGTGAATAACTCATAAAAGGAGAAAATCATGGATACCATTTCTTTACAAAACACAAAGACCTTAGAAAAAGTTTTTACCAATGAACTCCAACAGCGTAAACTTCTTTTACATAATCGCCGAAATATATTGTGGAGTGTTTTCTTTATCTCAACGATTATCCTAACCATCTATTTATTGACTCCACTATTTTCCATCATTCAATAAAGGAAACTATGGCACTAGACATTCCTGTTTTTATTTTAGAAATTGGTTCGGGTACCATTAAACTACTCGCGGGGTATGAACTCAATGCTCGGCCTGTGATTTTGCATATCATGCAATCAGACTATCATCGTGTCTTGATGCAAGATAAATTGGTCGATCCTAATAAAACTACGCAAGTCATAAAGAAATTAATTCGAGACATGGAGATTCATCTTGGAAAAAAATGTGAAGCCATTCATGTGGTCTTACCGCCGGTTCATCTTGAAGTATTTCACGGTGAGAAAAGAACTAATACAGTAGATCCCAATGGCATTATTCATCCAATGGATATTCATAATTTACACTCGATGTTTCAAAAAGAATTTGTCGGTACCAATGTTGCCCAAGTTTGTGTGGTACCGATGAGTTATCAAATCGACGGAGATAAATATTCTGTTAATCCTCCAATTGGTGAACAAACCTCGAATATTGTTCTTCAAGCCTATGTTCAATATATTTTATCGAGTTTTTTTCAAGGCGTTCTGCAACTCATGGAGGCCGTGGGTATTAAAGTAAAACGTTATATCCTCGATGGCCAAGGTATTGCTGACATTATTGAAACGCAATATAAAGATTTTGTGGCAACGTATGTGTTGATTGATCATGGCGCCAATCAAACCAATTTAAACCTTGTATCGCAGCACAAGTTAATTCGTTCGGAAAGTTTGGAAACTGGTTCAGAACAACTAACTGCGATAATTGCAAATCGCTTCGGCATTACCGTTGTAGAGGCAAGACAACTTAAAGAAAAATTTGGTTATGAGACTCGCCAACAAATTTTTGATGGCATCATTTATCAACAAAATGGAATCTTGATTCGCCAATCGAACTTCAACCAAGTTATCAAAGAATTTTATGACCACCTCTTGGATGAAATGATGATGACACTTCAAGAATATCGCGTGGACAAAGAAACCATGGACTTAACGGATATGAAATTTGTCTTGGTCGGTGGTGGTGCAGCTTTACCCGGGATTACGACATTATTGAAACCACTCGGCCAAGGTCAAGGTGTTGAAAAACCGTATATTCGTACGATTGGCGCAAGACAAACCCAAACCTTATCATTACTTGGTGGTCTACGTTTTAGTTATCGCTATACCTTAGTAGATGATGATGTGAGAATTTTTACGCGGTTAGAAAGACAATCACCACCATCGGCGAAACGCCGTTTCGTCAATTATGACGAAGAATAAATAGAAATGAGGATAAAATGATGGGAAGAGAAAAGTTTGTGGTCGATAGTAGCGAACCCGCAGCAAAGATTATTGTGATTGGTGTGGGTGGCGCTGGTAATAACGCTGTCAACCGGATGATTGCTGAAAATTTAAATCATGTTGAATTCTTTGTTGCCAACACTGATAAACAAGTTTTGCAAACATCTCAAGCTAAAAATCGTTTAATTTTAGGCGAAAAAACTACCCATGGGCTAGGTGCAGGTGGGTCGCCTGAAGTCGGTAAACTTGCTGCCGAAGAATCAAAAGAAGAAATCGCAGAAATTGTTAAAGGTGCGAATATGGTTTTCATCGCCGCCGGAATGGGTGGAGGGACTGGAACGGGTGCTGCCCCAGTTATCGCTCGCATCGCGCGTGAAGCTAAAGCATTAACCATAGCCATTGTCACGCGTCCATTTACCTTTGAAGGAAAAGGGAGAATTGCTAATTCCGTTAAAGGCTTAAATGAGTTAAGAGATGCAGTCGATGCCATAATCATTGTTTCTAATGATAAATTACTCATGTCTGCTGGCAATCAACCCATTGGTCAAGCTTTCAAACAAGCCGATGATGTCCTTGCTCGCTCGGTGAAAACCGTGACCGATTTAATTCTGATGCCTGCCGTGATTAATCTTGATTTTGCCGACGTGCGGAATGTCTTAAGAAATTCGGGATTAGCCTTGATTGGTTTCGGTTTAGGTCAAGGACCCAATAAAGCGTTTGAAGCTGCACAAAGTGCTGTCAGTTCTCCATTATTGGAATCTAGTTTAACCGGTGCCTCAAAAGCGATTGTTGCAGTCACTTGTGGTCCGTTAGTGTCATTATATGAAGCCCAAGAAACCGTTGATCGCATTCGGGAAATTGCCAGCACCAATCTTGATATCAAATTTGGTGTGAACATCAATGATCAACTCACCGATCAAATTTTAGTTTCGGTTATTGCGGCCCAATTTCCTGAAGAATATGATTATACAAGTGTTCCGAGTCCATTAACGAAAACCAGTAATCCTGTATCCAAACCAGAAGCGGATCAAGGACTTTTGAAACCACAAGATGCACTACCTAAAGTCACCACGAAAGAGGACGAAGAAGATTTACTTCCAGAATTTTTATCAGGAAAGAAATTTTCATAAGGACACATTTTCTTGTTTATCGTATAATTTAATTAACCGTTGAAGAAGCCACATGGATGCTTCCCTAGAGACTTCGTGGTTGGTGCAAACGAAGACCCCCATCCATATCCCTTCTGAGGGTGAACTGAATCAAGTAAGAACACCGGATCCTCCCGTTATCGAGGCCAAATAAGCGCGTTGTTTACAACGAAGCAAGGTGGTACCACGTTAATTACACGTCCTTGTCACAAGGACGTTTTATTTTTAAGGAGACGTTATGGAATTAAAAGAAACCCTGTTGATGCCGAAAACAACCTTCGATATGAAGGCAAACTTACCCGTCAAAGAGCCACTATTCATTACCTATTGGCAAGAACAAAAGTTATACGAAAAGATGCGGGAAAAAAATCGAGGAAAACCTGAATTCCAATTACATGATGGTCCACCTTATGCGAATGGTGATATGCATGTTGGCCACATGCTTAATCGAATCTTAAAAGATATGGTAGTTCGCTATCAACATATGCAAGGTCATGACACCCCGTTTGTTTTCGGATGGGATACCCATGGACTACCGATTGAAAATTACATCACTAAAAAGGGTATTAATCGTAAATCGATGAGCGTAACAGAATTTCGCAATTTATGTGAAACATTTGCCAAAGAACAGGTTGAAAGACAAAAAAATCAAATTCGCCGCTTAGGTGTAATTGGAGATTTTGAACACCCCTATTTAACCTTAGATCCTCAATTTGAAGCAGCACAAATAGAGGTTTTTGCGAAGATGGCGCTCAAAGGGTTAATCTATAAAGGGTTAAAACCAGTTTATTGGTCACCGAGTAGTGAATCGGCACTTGCCGAAGCGGAAATTGTTTATGAAGATGTCACCGATCAAGCGATACATGTTGGATTTAAAGTTAAAAATGGTAAAGGCATTTTACCAAATGATGCGCATATCGTCATTTGGACGACGACACCTTGGACGATTCCTGCAAACCTTGCCATCGCTGCCCATCCTCAATTTGATTATGGTTTATACCAAACTAATAAAGGTTTATTGGTCTTTGCCACTTCTTTAGAATCCATGGTCAAAACGCAACTAGGATTAAGCTTATGTCAGTTAACCAAAACTTTGAAAGGCCATGTTTTAGAAGGCATTGAAGCATCTCATCCTTTTTATTCAAGAACGTCACCGATTATTCTTGGTGAACATGTCACCAACGACACTGGAACAGGATTTGTGCACACCGCACCAGGTCATGGTGAAGAAGACTTCATAGTTGGAACAAAATATAAGTTACCACCGCTTTGTCCAGTCGATGCTAGAGGGTTTATGACTGAAGAAGCAGGTGAGGATTTAAAAGGTTTATTTTACGCCGATGCTAATGGAAAAGTGATTGAAAAATTAACGTTGGCAAAAGCTTTACTTGCAGTTCATCCTTATCACCACCCTTATCCCCATGATTGGCGAACTGGGAAACCGTTAATTTATCGAGCGACGCCACAATGGTTTGCTTCGATTGAACCGATTCGTGAAACTTTATTAAAAGAAATTGCCCGGGTCAAATGGACACCAACTTGGGGTCAAGTTCGTATTCATAATATGATTAAAGAACGTGGTGACTGGTGTATTTCCCGTCAACGCACCTGGGGCGTTCCTATTCCGATAATTTATCATGAGAACGGCAGCCCCATTATTGAAGATAAAGTCTTTAAGCATATTCAAAAGATGATTAAAGAACATGGTAGTTCTTATTGGTTTAGTGCCAATGCAAAAGATCTATTACCTCCTGGTTACCGTCACCCAGCCTCACCCAATCAAGGATTCAAAAAAGAAACTGATATTATGGATGTTTGGTTTGATTCAGGTTCAAGTTCATTAGCGGTTTTAAAAACTCGAGGTATGAAATTTCCCGCTGATCTTTATTTAGAAGGTAGTGATCAATATCGAGGATGGTTTAATTCTTCATTAATCATTGCGGTTGCAACCGAAGGTATTTCGCCTTATCAAAATATTGTTTCCCATGGATTTGTTGTGGATGGTAAAGGCGAAAAAATGTCGAAATCCAAAGGTAACGGAATTGATCCTTTGAAAATGATGCAAGTCTATGGGGCAGATATCATGCGCTTGTGGGCTGCCTCGATTGATTACACGGCAGACGCGCGTGCTAGCGAAGATATTTTTAAAGGCAATGCCGAAGCTTACCGAAAGATTCGTAACACCTTTAAATTCATGTTGGGAAACCTCACCGATGGTGAAGGTTTATTTAATCCAAAACAAAATCCGATTGCTGGTTTTAGTTGGATTGATCAATTGATTTTAACCAAACTTAATCAAGTGACAGGCCAAGTTAAACATGCGATGGATCAATTTAATTTCTCAGAAGCAAGTTCAACCTTATTGACCTTTATGACCCAAGATTTATCATCCTTTTATTTAGATATCACCAAAGATATTCTTTATTGTGAAGCAAAAACCTCCTTAAGACGACTGCAAGTTCAACATGTGCTTTATGAAGTCACCTTACGATTAATGAAGTTATGGACACCCATCATGCCTTTTACGATGGAAGAAGTGTTCCGTCTCTTTTCCTTTAAAGAAGTGATCTCTGCTCAGTTATTGGATTATCCTAAGGTGGAAAAGGTGCATGACCAAAATCTAGAAATCTATCAACATTTCTTACGGTTAAAAGAAGTTGCAAATAAGGCCTTAGAAGGCCTTCGTGGGCAAAATCAAATCGGCAGTTCTCAAGAAGCAAAACTAACCCTCGTTGCCCCATCTGCATTGGCAAAATCGCTGCAATCTTTACCATCAAGAGAACGAAATCGGTTGTTTATTGTTAGTGAAGTTACCGTTATAGAAGGTGACAGTTTAAAAGC
>JBEDAR010000103.1:0-6924 GCA_041177725.1 Bacillota bacterium
TATGCAACGTATCGTGGTAATTTTAGTGGTTACTTCCATGAATACGATGAAACACCCACAGAATTAATCGTTGATGTTGGCGTCGATCGCCAATTCAATATTGTCAACATAGAAATCATTCAAGGCATCACCAGTAGTGAATATGCCTCGATTTGGCAATCGTCACAACAAGACATTTTGAATTCATATCTCAATATGGATGTGGAAACGTTACTTACCATCAACCCTCTAACCATGCCAGAAAATTTAACGATCGCCGGAGCATCCACGACAACCACACGATTATTAAAAGCGTTACAACAAGCTTTTACCAATATTGTCATCTATCAAGGCACTGCATCAAGTTATGCCTGCGATGAATGCGATATACCCGATGTATTGAATACCACCATTTATGTGGATGAAACCAATGATGTAATTCAAGGTATCCATCTCTCAGGAACCTTAGCAACAAGTCATCCTTATTTAGGTATCGTGGAAGATCAACTCAATGACTTATTAGATTATTACATTGGTATGACCGTTGATGCGGTACTTGCATTGGCCGAAACTGGCCCTGTCTATCCAGGTTTTAATCCCACTGGCAGTGGGGCGACGATTAGTTTTACTCGTATCTTTGATGCAATCTTGGATGCCTTAGGAGAGCAAAATGTCTAAACCTTTACCTTCTGTCATCACCGTCGGTTTAACGGCAATAACCGCTTTTTCGGTTTTATTCGCAACCCAACTGATCACCCAACCCATCATTGAAAACCGTCTCAATCAAACCTATTTGCATTTATTAGACTTAGCCTCGTTTACAGGTTATCAATTAGGTGATGTTGAATCGGCTACAGGTGATTTACTTGAGGCAGGTATTCAATCTTATCGAACCTATTCTATTGACCAGGAAATCGTGGCGATGACTTATGAAGTTGTCACCAGTGGATATGCGCAAGGTCTAACATTTCAAATTGGTATTCGTGAAGGTCTAATTCGAAAATTAATCATCATTAAGCATGGTGAAACAGTTGGCTTTGGTGCAGATGCCTTGCTTGATTTTCCTGAAGCCTTAGAGACATTATCGTTAACAGATACCAATGCATGGACTGCCGCATTGTTGGCAGTTTCCACAGGCGCAACGTTTACGCGCCGTGGTGTGATCAATAGTTTGATGGCGATTCGAGATGATTATGCCACGAGGGTTGGTGGATAAGATGAAAGCATTTCAACAAGCATACCAACAACAACATTTAGTTTTATCTTTAGGTTTAGGATTGTTTATTTTACTGGCAGGCAGTGTTTCTTTAACCAGCGCTTGGATGATGTCGCTTGCCTTGTTGCTTAATTTATTTTTATCAACTTCAATTCTTTATTTATTGCGAAAACAATTTCAAGAAGATAATCGCTGGATTCTCATTATGTTGGTGATGGCGAGTGTATCGACTTTGATTCAGATGCTTGCGAATGCCTTCCTGCCAGGTTGGGTCCAAGACATTGATGCTTTATTACCGTTTATTGCCATCAGTGGTTTGATTCTGGCCCGCTTGGAAACCGTGGTCATCACTGATTCCTATTTTGAAATTCTTTTGAATACCTTCGGATCGGTCTTCGGTTTTGCCACTTTGATTTTACCGATTGGATTCTTTGCTGATTTACTTGGCCTTGGGATGATTCAATTTGGTCATCCCACTTTCACTTCATCGATGTTATTTAGCATTGAATTATTAAGCGAACCCTTTCGCCTACCGATTTTTCAAGGTTCTCTTGGTGCCATTGGTTTATTGTTACTTGCATCACTTTGGATTGCTTTCGTTCAGCAATGGCGAGGAACAAAAGCATGAACCTTATCCATATTTTATTCATGGGGCTAATCGGTGGAAACATAGTCTTAACCCAATTCATTGATATTACCTTATTAAGAAATTTAAGAAAATTGGATGTGGCATGTGTCGTTGGGTTTCTGATGGTGGATGTCACGTTGGTTAGTGGCCTTATCTTTTATGGGGTTTATCAATGGTTACTCATTCCCTTGAACTTAACATTCCTTTCTTTTATTTTTGCAGTTTTTGTGGTTGCAGGGGTGAGCCAACTCGAAGCGTGGCTCGTAAAGCGTTTCTTTCCTAAATTATTTGATCAATATGGTTTTTATCTTCCCTTGGTGACCACCAATGCTGTTATCACCTATGTGCTGATGACGAGCATCCTTACCACCGTCAATCTTTGGGATATGATTGCGACTTCATTGGCAGTGCCGCTAGGATTTGTTATGATAAATATGCTCATGGTAATCTATCAAGAACGCCTTGAGAGAACAAGCCGTATTCCCAAGCCATTTCAAGGATTAAGCATGACCTTATTGATGCTGGCCCTTATTGCGATGGCTTTGATAGGCCTAGGAGGACTCTAAGATGAATGAAATCGTTCGCTTTTTACTCGGTATCGGCGTCATCGTGGTTTTAATCGCCGCGTATGCAATGGTGACCAATATTCGCAGAAAAACAATTGCTGCAAGTCAACTCGAAAGTTGTGATACGAACCCTCAAGGTGGATGCTGTGGTCAACACGATTCCTGCAGCTTTGAAGCGAAAGTGCAAAGAATCGATGGGTCGAAATAATAACCTATCCTTACTTGTATTTTATCGTTAATTGCTTGATAATTTGACTAGGTAAAACCTAGTCTTTTTTTATGAAACACCACCCATTTACCCTTACCAAAAAACCAGGAGATGTTTATGGTTTTTCGATTATCTTGATTTTTTTATCTTTATTATTGGTCTATATTAATTTGTTGAATCGACCTGGTGGAGATTTGTTTGTTTCGGTTTATATTGAGAATGTTTATATCAATCAGTACTCACTCTATGAAGATCAATTCCTCACCTTTGAAAAAGAAGATTATCCGATTTTATTAGGTGATATCGTTCTTGCTATTGAAGACCAACAAATTCGAATTGAACAAGAAACCTCACCGTTGAATATTTGTTCCGAACAAGGCTGGGTGAGAACCCCAGGCCTGCCATTAATATGCGCTCCAAATTATTTTATGGCGGTGATTGAGGCAGCAAAGTGATGCAATCAGGACAAGTGCAAAAATTAACGCGGCTTGCAATGTTATTAGCATTAGGTGTTTTACTTAATTATACCGAAGCTGTGCTTTTACCAACCGCCTTGATTGCCCCTGGTGTTAAATTAGGGTTAGCAAATACAGTGGGTTTAATTGTCTTATATTTTTACGATGATAAAACCTATGTTTTTTATGGCCTAATGCGTGTCATCATCACCAGTCTATTTACTGGATTTGGTTTTAATTTTTTGATTGCCATTACCGGTTACTTGGTTGCTTCTTTGACAGTGCTATTGTTTAAATCCTTTCGCCAGTTATCCATTTTTGGGTTGTCGATGGTCTCAGCAGTGTTTCATGGTGTTGGGCAAATTCTGATGGTATCTTGGCTTTATCAATCGATTTATATGGTGAATTATTTACCAATTTTGATTGTCTCGAGTTTGTTGGCAGGTTTGGTGATTGCTAAATTAAGTCAGCAAGTGTTGTATCGTGTGGAAAAGGTCTTGGCATGAAATCATTTTTACACTGGCTAAAAAAAACTTTTTCCTTCAAAGAACGTTTGGTATTGATCATCAGTGTTTTACTGAGTGGTTTAATTTTATCGACATTATTCTGGATACAACCGGTTGAACAAGGGGTGAATCCTTATCAATTGCTTGCTTACAATATTGATGTTAGAGATGCCAATCAAACCAAATTAGATCCCTTTTACACGATATTTTTTGCCAATTATGAAGCCAAGGCTTCCCAGGATGAAAAAGATGATGTAGTAAGCATTCTCACAGAAGAAGTGCAACGCTTACATCCCTACGCAGATCGGCATCATGATTTTGTCGATGCAAACTTTCAAACCATTCACAATCTAAAAGTTTTAAATGCGTCGATGGGTTCAAACCAATGGCTTGCGATTGATCAAGTTTTCTATGATTTATTATCAGAAGCAAAATTGATGAGCATTTTCACGGGTGGGGCATTCAATATGTTTATTGGCGCCGTTTCTGATTATTGGGATGGGTTACTTGATCATCCCGATTATGCTACCCTTTATCAAGAATTAGATCCCGCCTATCAACCGTTACAACGACTGGCATTGGAGCGTTTGTTGCAGTTTGTTCCCCTCACCCCTGAAGGGATAGAGGCTACGCTGGAACTTAAAATTGAAGCAGGACAACCTTATGCAAAATTTAATGCTTTTCACGGGGCCGAAACCGGAGAATTAAAAATCACCTTAGGCGGTATTGCCAAAGGATTTGCCAATGATGTGATGGTCGATCGCTTAGAAAATATGAATTATACACGCGGATATATTTCCAATGGCACCAGTTCGATTTCTACCCTTGGTGATCGCTATGGTAACACCCCTTATCGTTGGCAAGTGACCTCGCCTCATCCTTCCGCAGCATATGCATTTTCGATTGAAAAAACCGGACGTCATAGTTTATCAACCTCTGGGGCTTATAACGGATTCTTCATGCCATTAGGTGGAGAAAAAATATTGCGTCACCATATTATTGATCCCCAAACCGGATATCCTTCCAAACCCGCGATTGAATTAAATGTCATTTCAGAAACCTACCCTTCTGGACGCTTAGATGCCTTATCTACGGCAATGATGACATTATCAAAAGCAGAGGCGATGGCGTTAAGAACTGCGATTATGCTCCAAGGTTATGATTTGGAAATGGCTTGGGTTGAAATCGTGAATCATCAAGTTGAGGTTTATTATTCCGAAGGCTACGAAAGCGTGATGGTTAAAGATCCAAATGTTCGATATAGCGTCTTGTAAATTTTAAGCCATTCATGTAAGCGTTTTCATTAACATTGAAAATTGCTTATGAAACTTGGATGAATGACAATAGAGTTGTAGAAAAAAACATTTCTAAAGGAGGAATGGAAATGAAAAGATTAGGAATCTTAGCAGGGGTGGTCGTCGCGACATTATTAGCCAGTTGTGGACCGACCATTGAAACGAAAGTAGGTATTGGTTTTGGATTAGTGCACAGTCATTATGTTGGCGTTGCAGAATTAGTCACTGAAAACGATGAAGTCACGGAAATTTCTTTTGAAGAATATTTTTTACCTTATAGCTGGGCTAAGGTAACGGCAGAAGAAAACACTGCGAATACGGTTGCGGTTAAAACCACTTCTCGCACGGGCGCTCAAGTCACCACCGTTTATGGCCAATATTTAAAAATCGGCGATAAGACCTTCACCATCGAAGTCTCAGGTGAAGCCTGGGCGCAAACCTTTACCTACGCTTCCGAAGGTATTGAAAATATCGATGCTTGGGTTGCCACCGAAGCTAACGCTGAATGGTATGTTGAACAAATCCAATTAGAAGCGTTTGGATTTGTCGATCAAGCCGGTGAAGCGATTACCGCTTTTGAATTAGCTGATACTTACGCCAAGATTGCCATGACGAAATCTGAATCTGGATATTGGACGGTTGCCGCTCCTGGATTAGGGTGGACAGGTAATATGGCTGAACTCGAAGCGATGATGGTAGGTTCTACGATGGACTTTGATCCTGCTGATTTCACCAAAGCCACTGAAGCACCATTAGTTTGGGGTAACGGTACGATTACCACTGGGGCAACATTAACTGACTTTAAAGATTATGTGGCTTTAGCCCTACGCGCCTACGCTAATCGTGATGTATTGGCCGCTTAAATGAAAATCAAAAACCTAGTCTCTTGCGGACTAGGTTTTTCTTTTGATTGAGAGTCGAGGGCGCATTTGTTAAAATAAGGCACGGAGAAATCTATGATCATCGACCAAATTAAAGCCGCCAAAGTTGAAGCAATGAAACAACGTAATGATGCAGCGAAGGGCATCTTATCCCTTTTAGCCGATCGATATTTGTTACAAGCAATTGAAGCAAAAGCCAATGGTAAAGAAATTGGTGATGTGGAAATGACGGCGATTTTAATGAAGGTTGGCAAAGAATTAGATGATGAACGCGCCACTTATTTAGCCAACGGGGCAAAAGAACGCGTGCAAAATATCGATGTCCAAATTAAAGTCTTAAAACAATTTCTTCCTAAGTTACTTTCCGAACGAGATATTCGTACCGAAATTAGTAAACTTGCTGACCAATCTTTACCAAGCATCATGAAACACTTCAAAACCAATTTTGCTGGTAAAGTTGATATGGGTTTGGTGAATCAAATCGCCAAGACCAAATAGCCAAGATAGGGGTGTAGTTGAATGGCACAACTACGGTCTCCAAAACCGTCGATGGGGGTTCGATTCCCTCCGCCCCTGCCAATTGAATTGAAAACCACTTCGGTGGTTTTTTCATTATGAAAAAGCCGATTCAACTGGTTTTGGAAGATCGGCAATATCGTTTTCAAGGATTTTCACATACGCGACCGAATGCCCGAGCAATGCTGCAAAATGAGCAAGGTTTATTTGCTTTTAATCATATTCTTGCCGATGATCAATTTGGTCATCGGGATTATCTTGAAACCCTAGGTGGCGGCATCGATCCTGGTGAATCCTTACATGCTGCAGTTGTGCGAGAAGTGGAAGAGGAATCGGGATTATTGAGTGAGGTGGTGATGCCGATTGCGGTGATTGAAGATGCCTATCATTTGATTCGACGAAAAAATCTCAATCATTACTTCTACCTAAAGGTGAAAGGCGTGGGTCAGATTCGCCATACGCTACAAGAAAAAACCCTGATTCATGCATTAAAATGGTTATCTTTGCAAGAAGCAAAAGCTTGGTATCAACGCTTACCGAATCAAGGGATTGCCCAATTGATTAAACAACGAGAATTACCGGTAATCGAATGGATGATAGAGTGGTTTCAAGGGCAATCTAAAAAATGAGTTTACTTTACTTTAGACGAATAAATTAGTAAGATAAAACAGCAC
>JBEDAR010000104.1:0-5589 GCA_041177725.1 Bacillota bacterium
GTTTTTAGATAAAAGATAATTTTTTATTTAATGATTCCGATCTATCCAACACATGGCAGATAATGGATCTGGGGTGGGTTGAAGATTGATACACTTTTTGCCTCACAACTTAAATAACCATGACTTTCATATAAAGTTATTTCTTTTTTTCCTTAAAAATGAGTAAAATGGATTCAATATGCAACTTAAATTAACCAGTGCGACGCCGATGCTTGTTCTTAATATCATATTGTTACTTTTTATCCAACCAACTAGAACAGTAATCATTTCCTCCTCATCCCAAAATAACTGCACTTGTGTTAGCACCTCAACAGCCTCCTCACAAGTTGAAACAAGCTCAATTACGAGCTCTTCTATCCTCTCATCATCTGCCACTTCATCAAGTGCCCCATCCAGCGTTGAAACACCAGAAGAACTGTTCCGAAGAAATCACGGTAACATCCTGATTAAAACGGTTGATAATGTCACAAAAGATGATCGTCAAGCTATCGAAGACGCCTTGAATGATTATGACCAACTCGATCCAACTCAGAAAGCTAATCTCATCAATGAAAAGAATTTGTTGGATGCCTTGTTGAATAAAGTGACGCAATTAGAAGCACAAGATAAGATCAACCAGAAGAAGACCACCATTCAAGATGCTGAAGCGAATGATCAATTTAAAAATATTCCGGTTTGTGAAAATAACTATGACGTCGAATTGAAAGCTAAAATTACCGACCTCCTCAACGATGCCACCGTCACCATCAATGTCCAATTGGTGAATGAACCTAAATACGAAATAGAAATCATCGATATTGAATCTCAAGAAACCTTAGCGTTTGAAATTGAAGCGACCTTTACTCCATGTCCTAACTTCCTGGATATTCGCGCTGCCAAAAGTACTAAAGAAGAAATCGATCTTCGGATTGAAGATGGTTTATTCTTGAATTTAATTGTGCCGAACTTAAATACAACGAATATGAAAGCGGCTGTGCTGGCTCGGGTGGAAGACCTTGCCATCGAATTTGGCACAACCATCACCATCATTAACGATTCTCGCAGTGGTTCTACATACTCGTTTACGTTTGTGATTGAGAAAGGTGAGTACTCGCTATCCTTTGATGCGACGGCCACCTTTACCGTGGGGTAATTATGGAATTATCAACATTAATTGAAACCCTAAGCAAAGTTTCTCCTGCGACGCTTGCAACCTTACTCAAACCCTATGCTTTAAGTTTACCTAGAAGTAAAAGAATGGGATTGCTGAAGACGATTGTGGTGCCTTTACTAACGGAAGAACGGTCTACTTTATTGAAACGCTTTAACCAAGAAGCCAACTTAATGACCTATGAAGATTTGTATCGATTAAGTCATGTTCGTTTATTAGAAAAGTACGCTGAATTCCAATTTGAATTACAACTTTATCAATTGAAGGATAAGGCATTAAACAAACAATATGTTCAATCCTTTTTTACCTTAATTGTCGAAACCATTCTCGCTAAAAAACCAGAATTAACCTTGGCAGGATTCTTTGCCAGCCTAGGACAATTGTCGACCCAAGAAATCGACATGGATCCCGTAGCCTTGAATCGCGCTTTTGATGATGTCTTTTTTGATGAACCTAAATCCCTCGATGGTTTGACCTTCTCTCAATTTAGAAGTGTGCTTTATTTTGGTTCTACGATTCAAGAATTAAAAAAACTTGGTGAAAAATATCACGTTACTATACCAAGTTACATTTCCAAAACAGAAGTGCAAAAACGCCTCAAAGAAGCTTTGATTGCCATTAATCAATGGAATGAAGACAAGGCTGCACAAATTCAAAATGCTTCACTCAAAACATTACAAACCCTTGGTGAAACTTGGCAAATCAATCCTAAAACTTATATGACCAAAGAAGAAATGATTGAATATTTATTACAATCTGCAGATCCTTCAAAACCCTATTATGAAAAGCCAGTAGATGAAAGTGTGTATTACGAACAAACGATTCAAAACTTTTTGGATACCTATAACGGGGTTTTACAATTAACTCCTTCCACAGTTAAACTTAATCATCAACCCACTGTTCAAAGCGCCATTCAAGCCTACCAAGACGCCATCTTGCCTGTTCAAAAACGTCTGCAAAAAGAAAAAGAACACCTTGATTTGTTATGGCAATCTTTAATGGTCATGCTTAAAACTTCTACCCCCACCCCACAAGTGGTTCCCTCGGTCATCACCATTCCCGCACCCAAACCGAAAGAAACCATCTTGGTAAAGGAAACTGTGCAGTCTAGTCCAAGTGTGGACGTTAAACCTTACCTTGATCGCATTGATCAAAGTCTTGCCACGCAACAACAATTAATTCAAATCATTCAAGAGATGATTAGACAAAACCGGATGACCCAATCCACGCATACGACCAACCAGCTCAATTCTTCAACCAACGTTGAGGTTGGACCTACCAAAGCGAACACCCCTAAGCGATGGTACGAAGGCATTCAAGTGTTTGATTTAATTTTAGGCACCATCTTATTGATTCAAATTTTGATTTTAATCTTTCGCCTTTAGTCACTGATTAAATATTGATAGCGATCGAAGGCTGTGAATCCTTCACCCATGGTAATGCTATTGAGTAAGGATTGTGCAGTTGCACTCAGACGAGTGTATTTATCGATGAACTCATTTTTCTTGGTGCTCGTTAACTGAATCATGTTGTTTTCTACCGTTGCACATAACGAGTAATCTTCAATCTCGGAGGCAAATTGTGTCGCTTGTTCGTTATCCGTCATCGCGTTCACGGTTAATGTCATTTTTGGATTGTACATGAAGATATCAGAGGCATTATTATTTTCGTTATTTTCAAAAAGAAAACCAACCCTAAGATAACTCGATTGAAATCCTAACGTACTAAAGGTAATGGTTCCTGTCGAAGAAGTGGTGGTAATCTGTACCGTTTGAATGTTCTTGGACCAGGTCAAACCACTGTCAATGGAATAGATCGGTGTGATCGTATGAACGTCACCATTGGAGCCACCGTTATAGACATATTGCATATCATCAATGTTTGCGTAATATAAATCTTCATTTAAAACCAGAACAGTTGATAAGGTGTTGTTCGTTAAGGATTCAAATGGATCAAGAAGACTGTTATGGGTTAAGTTATAGTAATTGGTTACATTAATCGCATTCGTCCCAAAAATGTATCGATTGGGTGTCGTTCCCGTGTCATAACGACCGGTTGAAAGGATAAAATCATAATTAACAAGATTAGCGGTATTTTCTAATGTCACGCGATATGGAGCAGAACTATAACTTGTATTTAATTTTGGATCGGTTGATCCATTCGTTTCTTGATTGAGTTTATTTAACCAAATCGCGTAAGGATCTAGAAAATTGGTTTCAATCGTTAAGGCCGTTGCAAACGTATCCACTCTGGTGGTTGAGATTAAAATGAAAAAGATTCCGAACAATAATAAGAAAGATGTGAGCATTTTTTTGAACTTCATTGAGACAAACTTAAGACATATTCTACATGAATTCAAGAATAAATTAAGAAAAAATTAAAGCTGCTAACCCTTTACCCTTTTTGTTTGATTCGTTGTTATTTGCCATAAAATTTTCCTCGAAGTATTGTATTGAATTCATTTTCACTCCGCAACATCGGTTAATGTATATAAAGTAATTCAAAAATCATTCACAAAGGAATGTTGATTAGATGAATAAGTGCAGAATTTAAGCGCTTAAGGAGATAAAAAGTTGAATGCTTTCTTGTTCAAAACTCGCAAACTGAATGAAGTCTTGGTCTTTTGATGTGGTATGAATAGGTAAGAGAAAACTACCATTGTTACGTAAGAATGGTTCTGCAATCCATAACTCTTCACCGCTGCCTAAGAATGCTAAAGAAAATTCAACCGCAAGATTTGCATTCAACTTGATTAGCACAATATTGGTATCTGTGTCACTGAGAAGACTTCCGGCCAACCAATAACCTGTTTGCGCTTTTAACAACTTGGTGGCCACTAATTCACCACCTGTAAGGGTTAATGATTTTTGTTTTAATATTTTACCGGTTTCACTGATTTGTAAAACAACGACTTCTTGATCTTCACTTTCTGCATCTAACCAAACATTCGCAAGGGTGATTAAATGGTGATTAGTTAATTCCATCACATTTAAGAATTGGGTTACTGCAGGATAATCGCTCCCTGGTTTTAAATTAGAAGCAACCCATTCCAAAGTAAAGGTTTCGCCATCGAGTCTGGCAATAAATCCAACTGCTAAAACATCTTGGGATATCGGAATATCTGCAAAATCACCATTCACTTCTTGAACTTGACCACTGACGATGATGTCACCATCCGCTAATGCATAAAGATTACTTGGTTGCGCATAAGTAGCGTGGTTAAAGGAGAACAAGTGGTTTAACGTTAATTCTTGATTGACCTCAACACTCATTACAAAATCAAAGACGGGTTTGTTAGGAGCAGTGGCAAATAAACCTGCATGACTATTGGTCACTCCAGTAAGAACTAAGGTATTGGCATCCGTAAGCGTCGCATGACGAACAATTGTGTTTTGTAGACCTTCTTCATCAGCAGGAGTCAAGAATCCATGGAGTACGACATTCGTAAACGTATCGGTAAAGGAAACCACAAACACTAACGTATCATCGCCAATGGGGACATTCGCACTGCCAAAGAAACCTGAAAGTGGATAGGATTCACCTTCACTATCCAATAATTTGGCTTGCATGGTGCCGATGACATAAATTAAGCTAGGATTCACATAGATGATTTGTTGAATGGTGTTAAACGATGTGCCTTGTGGAACATAATCGATGCCGTCAATGTTTACGGGATTAAGCACGGTATACCAAATACCGCCACCACCAAAATCAGATCGATAAATTGCGGGTACATAGATATTACGTTCAGTTAAGACTTGGCCGACTCGAATAAATCCACCATCAGGCATTGCCACTAAATCAGTGATCGTTGCATTTTCAAAGATGCTGGTCTGAAGTAGGGCTCGACTATTTGGTTCCTCATCTAAAGGGATAATCGTTTCATTAAGATAAGGTGAAATGATTTCATCCACTGGTGGTTTGATTAACGATACTGCAATCGCAATCACTGCGCCAACACTAACGACAGAAGAAATAATAAATGTTTGTTTTTTCATAACGTCATTATATAACGAAGTGAATTGAATGGATTAGTCTGTTAAGGTATTGTTCAATGCTGTTTAATCAACGCTTCTAAGTGTGAAGATTTACTTACATTAATCAATCAAACTTGAAATCCTAAATTTTAATTGTTAAAGTAATGTCGCTATCAAGAGTGTTCGAGGGACAAGCCCGATGACAACACAGCAACCTGCTGAAGGCAGTAAGGTGCTAATGCTTGACGATAGGAAACAACCAACTTGAATTGGATACCCTATCGTCTCGATAGGGTTTTTATTTTAAAAACCTTCTTGATACGCATGCATCAAGGAGGTGCACATGAAAGTAGAATTTGGTCGTTCGTTTATGTGGTTTTTAGAGCCAAGAAGTGAAGCTTCTTATCAACTACATCATCAAGATGTCATCGATGATGTTCCCTATTTAGCGTGGCGTTGTTT
>JBEDAR010000105.1:0-8774 GCA_041177725.1 Bacillota bacterium
ACTAGCAGCAAAGTTTAAACCTTCGTAGAATTCACCGTGAGAGGTGCCACCATCACCAATGTAGGTGACAGCGATTTGTTTATTGTTCTTCAATACTTTTGAAGCATAAGCTAAACCGGAAGCATGGCCAAATTGAGAACCAATTGGAATATTAACAGGCAAGACATTCACATCATCAGGAACACGAGAGCCGCGTTCGTTACCAAACCAGTATAAATATATATTTTCTAATGGAACATTATGATAGAGCATTGCCGCGTGTTCCCGGAATGCTGGAGAGATCCAATCATTTTTATCTAAAGCGGCCATTGTACCAATTTGGGCAGCTTCTTGTCCTTGAACGGGAGCAAAGGTTAACATTCTTCCTTGACGTTGATATTGAAGGGCACGAATATCAGCAATTCGCGCTAACTTCATGGTCCGATACATCTTGAGAAGGGTTTTTTCATCAATTTTGGGTTCGTATTCTGGAGCAATTAATTTGCCCTTTTCATCTAAAATCGCAAAGCGTTGTTTCTTTTGCGGATCGAATTTACCTAAAATCATCACAATTCTCCTTTTCTGTATGCTAGTGAAATCTTTTTTGCTAGCAATCAAAATATACTCAAAATCCTTTTGAATAGCAATAGTTTTAGTAAAACAATTAAGTCTGTGAAAACATTTTTTTAATGTAAGCGTTTTCCACGCCTGCTCACAATGTATTGTTGGTAATAGCAATAACTTTATATAATATAACCATGATTATTTTAACCGGTCCATCCGCAAGTGGAAAAACTGAAATCGCAAAAATTCTTTTTCAGAAGTATGGTATTAAAAAAGTGATTACCCATACAACACGCCCAATTAGACCCACGGAGATACCAGAAGTCGATTATCACTTTGTGTCTGAAGAAAACTTTAATACAATGAAAGCCCAAAAAGGTTTTATCGAGACTACGTTTTACAATGGTTACCAATATGGAACTTCTAAAACGGAAGTTGGTGATCAAAAAGTTCTCATTGTCGATGCTAACGGCTTACAAGCGTTTGTGAAACTTAACAATCCTAGATTTGTCACCTTCTTTATTCAAGCGAACGAAATCACAAGAATGAATCGGATGATTATTCGCGGACAAGATTTGGACTTTGCCAAGAAACGCTTAGCATTTGATGTGATTAATTTCAATCGAAAAACCATGCCACCTATTGATTACGAAATTGATAATGAAACCGTCACGATTGAGGATGCAAGCGATAAAATCTATCAACTCTATCAAAAGCATTTAAAGAAAAAAAACATCTAGTACTCACTAGATGTTTTTCTTTAACTTGATGAAAGTTTAAGCTGCTTCTTCGAATTTCGCTTCTGTGGATAAGAAGGTCGAAACGGTGTTTAACATGATGCCATATACAACTTTAGACGTGATGTCTGCGATCGTATATAGAACTTGTTGAGAAACAACCACGAAGGAATCGATACCGACACCAAATAGTGCTGGCATGATGTAAGCGATTGGATAAATGGTCCAAGTAATATAGAACCATGGTTTGATGAATTTAAACACACCAACGAGTTTGCTACTCTTGATATTTTTTGCACCTTCATCGATAACTTTGGTCATGGTAATTAAGATAAAGACATAGAAAACCGTGGAGATGACACCCCAAACGATCCACCAAATTTCATTACCTGCGACAAAGTCCGTTCTTCCTGGTTCATAGAATTGGCCGATATAACCGGTCACAATCATGAGCATGCCATAAAGGGTGAAGTCATACCAATATTTACGGAAAGCTTTTCCAGAAATCAAGGCCACAAATAGAATTTGAGTTAAAAGATTAGGAACGTCGATGAGCCAGTTTAAGTAGCGGAAACCATTAGAGAAAGTTCCATTCGATACATAAACGCCGTTCACGAGTTCATAAGCATCAACCCAACTGATTTGTTGCGCATAAAGTAGTAATAGCGCAGAAATCGAGACAACAACGGATAGAATGTTCGACATACGGAACTTCGGGTGATTTTGACGAATCGTCAACCAGAAGTACAGCAACCCAGCTGCCATCACAGCATAGCCGAGTGTAAGGATATGGGAAACGAGTTCGAATTCCCATATTTGTAAAGTAATATCTGACATAAGGTCCTCCTTTATTACTTTCTAAAAACTATCTTAAATGAAAATGTTAGCGCTTTCAAGTAAAATGAGAAGGGTTGTTGATTTCTTTAAAAATTCAATGATTTAAACTGGAAAAATCAATAATTTGATCAGCAATATGGGTTGCATCTTCACGATGATGGGTGACCAGTAACACGGTCATCTTCAGTTGTTTAAATAAGGGCTTGAGATCTTGGCGAATTCTCTCGGCAAGTTTGGCATCAAGATTGGAAAAGGGTTCATCCATTAATAATAGAGAGGGTTTGGGGGCAAGGGCTCTAGCAATGGCCACCCTTTGCATTTGTCCACCAGATAATTGATGTGGAAAAGAAAACGCCACATCTCCTAAAGCAAAAACTTTAAGCCATCGATCAATTTCCGTTTGTTTCGCCATCGATTTTAACTTTAAACCAAAACCAACATTTTGTCTGACAGTAAGATGTGGGAATAAGGCATAATCTTGAAACACAACACCAATACCTCGAGCTTGTGGGGGTAAAAATTGATGATCATCATTTAAAATAACTTGATTGAATGAAATCATTCCTTGCTTTGGTTTTAAGGTTCCCAATAATAATTGGATTAGCGTGGACTTTCCACAACCACTAACACCCGTTAGCGCTACAATTTGCCCTGGTTCAATCTTAAGAGAAAGGTTCTCAATTAAAGGTTGTGTTGGCTTATAACGAAAAAACAAATGTTGAATATTAAGACTCATATGTATTAACCTTTAACATCATATCACTGGCAAAGGTGACCGCGGCGGCTGTCAAAGTAATTAACATCAAAGCCATTGGGCTAGCGAGGTTAACTTGTTCATCTCCAGCATATTGATATAAATAAGTGGCAAGGGTTTGAAAATTAAAAGGTCTTAATATTAAAGTTAAGGGTAATTCTTTAAATAAATCGACCATGACAATTAATGAAGCAGCAATGACCCCATGGCTAATCAACGGTAAGTCAACCGCGACCAGCGTTTGCAGATACCCTTTTTTTAAGGTATGACTTGCTAACGTATATTTCATGCCAATTTTGTGATAAGTACCCTCAATGATATTGCTACCCACTGCAAAAAATCTTAAAACCAACGCCATGGTCAAGAGTAATAGCGACCCAGTTACGATCATGGCATTCGTGTTAAAAAAATCGGCAATCATCCGGTCAATTGGAACCCACATTAAAATCATCCCGACGGCAATCACAGCCCCAGGTAGTGCGTAGCCTAATGTCAAGATTCGTTGAATCCATTTTTTCCAAGGTTTTGGCATTATTCGTTGAAAATTGATGATCATCAAGGCCAAGACAATGATAATGATGGTTGGATAAAAAGCCATGATCACCGTAGAAAATAATCCATCCCAAAAATCTCGTGCATAAATCTGTGAGGGAACATTCGGTAACCACCACAATAATTGAAAAATGGGAATCACCAAGGCAAGAATTAAGGTTAACGAGGCCACCATATAAAATAACCAAGCCGTAGACCGCGGTAAAACTTTCTTCATTAGAGGTTTGATTTGTGTAGTTGAATAACTATATTTAAATGATTTTCTTAAGCTAGCTTCGATCCAAAGAATCAAAATGATAAAGGCAATTAATTGAATCGAAAATCTTACAGCCGTATTTAAATCATTGCCATTAAACCAAGCTTGAAATATCGTCGTTGCATAAACTCTTAAACCAAAATATTGAACCAAACCATAGTCGTTTAAGACTTCCATGGTCACTAGCACCATCGCGCCAATTAAAGCTGGCCTAAGCAAAGGAAAAATAACCTTCCAAAACATCGTCATGGAATTGGCACCTAAACTTTGAGCCGATGCAAACATCGTTTGTGGTTGCTTACTTAAAAATGAGCGAATCGCTAGATAAATATAAGGATATAACGTTAAAGAAAATAGCACGATGGCACCAAATAAATTGGTAATCACGAGATAAGGTTGATACCAAGCACCAGTGAATAAATCGACATAAATATAGCCCAATAAATAAGTGGGTATCGCCAGCGGCATGACCAGGATAATATCCCAAAATCTTGCGAGTGGTATGCGATAAAAACTCATCCAATAGGCTAGTGAGACCCCAATTAAAGAACTTAAAAAAAGCGTTCCAATAACCAAAATCAAACTTTGAATTAAAACATCCGGAAACCAATACGTTTGCATCCAATACCACATTGGACCGGCTTCTGCGAATAGCGGAGGAATAAATTGAAATAAAAAAACACCGACAAAAATCAAGGCAATCACGGTCATGAAAGTAAAGGAATTGAATCGGAAACGATAAAGTTGCATTACTGCCATCCTGCTTCCAACATCATTTGGAAAGCTCTTTCACTTCGGGAAGATAAAACGGATAAGGGAATATCTTGTTCGGCAAACGCACCCCAAGATGCTAATAAAGGATGGGGGTTGATATTGAATCGCGCCGGATATTCAAAATTCGCATCTGCAAAAATGCTTTGAGAATCGACGGATAACATATATTCAACGAAGCGCTTGGCGTGGTCGATTCGTTGACTATAACGCGTTAGTCCAACTCCAGAAATATTAATATGCGTGCCAAAGGAGTCTTGATTAGGAAAGAACACTTCTAATGCTGAAGCCACTTCTACCTCTGTTGGGTCTTCTGAATACAACATTTTTCCAAAGTAATAGGAATTCATAATTGCCACTTCAGCAATGCCGTTATATACTGCTTTGGCTTGATCGCGATCATTTCCGACGGGATGTTTACTGTTGGACAAGGGATCGCGAATTGCAAAATTATCCACAAGATTGTTGAGCCAAGTTTGCGTATTCGTTTCACCGATTTCCTCAATCATTGCTGCCACCATCGATTGGTTATACACGTGACTTGAACTTCTCACGGCGATTTTTTCATACCACTCGGGTTGCGCTAACGCTTCATAGGTTGATAAAGCGGATACATTCGTAACCTCTGGATTAAAGACGAAGATTCGAGCACGCTTGGTTAAGGCAATCCATTGCTTGTCAACATCTTGCATATAGTTCGGCACAAGATTGAAAAATGCTTCATCACCAAAAGATTGCAACAAACCTTTTGTCTTGGCGCGACCCAATCGCCCCGCATCGGTTAGGAAAACCAAATCTGCCATGGTTGCATCAGCTTCAGTTTCTAATCGGGTTAATAAAGGATCGGCATCTAATTTAACCACATTAACATGAATGCCTGTTTCTAATTCAAAAGCATCATAAAGAAGTTGATCAACTTCATAATGCCGATCTGTATAAAGATTAACGATAGTTGTGGGACTTTGACATCCCGTCAAAATCGTGAGGATAAAGGGCACGATCCCTAAATAATTTAACTTCTTCATCTATCTCCAAGAAATCCAATTGATTTCTAATAAAAAAATTATAACAAATATGTTTAAAAGATTCCTTCTTGTTCAGCCCAATCGATAAATTCATCATAGGCCATTCGTTTATCGTAAATTTTATCTTCGGTGATATAAATAATACGATTGGCAACAGTTGCGAGTAGTTCATGGTCATGACTGGTAAATAAGATGACGCCCTTATAGTTCATCATCCCCTTATTCAAAGCCGTGATCGCTTCTAGATCAAGGTGATTGGTCGGTTCATCCATCAATAAAACATTTCCCGCCGTTAACATCATCCGCGCAAACATGCATCTGACTTTTTCTCCGCCTGATAATACCGTCACGGGTTTCAGCGCTTCTTCTCCGGAAAAAAGCATTCGCCCTAGCCAACCCCTTAAGTAAGACTCGGTTTGATCTTTTGAATAAGGTCGAAGCCAGTCTACTAAATGCATTCTTTCTTTAAAGAATTCACTATTATCTTGGGGAAGGTATGTCGGCGTTACTGTAATACCCCATTTAAAGGTTCCTTCATCGATATTCTTGTTTCCCATTAAGATTTCAAATAAGGTAGTTATCCGTTGTGAGCTATCAGATAAGATTGCAATTTTTTCTCCGCGATGTATCGATAATGATAAAGAAGGAATTAAACTCTTCTTTTTAAAACCTTGAAAACTTAAAACATCTTGTCCTAAATCCTTTTCAAATTTAAAGTCAATAAACGGATACCTTCTTGATGAAGGTTTTAAATCCTCAAGAGTAATTTTTTCTAATTCTTTTTTTCGTGAGGTTGCTTGTTTACTTTTACTTGCATTAGCGGAAAATCGAGCAATAAACTCTTGAAGTTCCTTCATCCGATTTTCTTTTTTTGCATTTTCATCTTTCGATTGCTTCAAAACCAATTGGCTTGATTCATACCAAAAATCATAATTGCCAACAAACATCGTAATTTTTCCGTAATCAACATCAAGAATTCTGGTGCATACTTTATTTAAAAAATGGCGATCATGAGAAACAATAATGACAGTGTTTTCAAAATTAAAGAGAAAGTTTTCTAACCAATGCGATGCAACTGCATCTAAGTTATTGGTCGGTTCGTCGAGAATTAGAATGTCGGGATTGCCAAATAAAGCTTGTGCTAAAAGTACTTTTACTTTGAGTTTTGTGTCTAATTCTTTCATCAACACATCTTGCTTATGTTCTTTGATCCCTAATGCATTTAACAAACTGCGAGCATTTGCCTCGGATTCATAACCGCCAAGTTCTGCATATTCACTTTCCATGTCCGCAGCTTTAATCCCATCCTTTTCATCAAAGTCGGGTTTTGCATACAAAGCATCAAGTTCCGCTCTTAGAATTTTTATTTTCGGAAAACCAAGCATGACAGTATCGACCGCTGTGTAAGCATTGAATGCGTTTTGATCTTGCTTAAGAATGGACATGCGTTCTTTTTTATCACGGAAGACATTGCCAGCAGTGGGTTCGATTTCACCTGATAATATTTTTAAAAATGTAGACTTTCCTGCACCATTGGCACCAATAATGCCGTAACAATTTCCTTTGGTAAAAGAAAGCGAAACATCCTTAAACAAAACACGACCACCAAATTGTAGTGAAACATTACCGACTTCTAACATCGACACGTCCTCCAAGTTTTTCTAAATATTTTCCCACATCATACGTTAGTTTGGCGCTACCTTGGCTAAAATGCGGTTTTAATTTTAATTTTTTAGGATAACCAAAGCTTTCGCCTGGACCACTCGGACCAATAAAGCTACCATTCACCACATAGGCATGACCACAAGCATACGTTAAACTTAAAGCCCCCGATTCCGCAGAGTGACTCGTGAGGGAAATCAAACCATTGATAATCGATTGTAACCATTTGGGTAAAGAGCGTGTAATATTGGTGGCCGCGATTCCCGGATGCACTAAAACTGCCGAAACATGATCTAAAACTGGAAAGTCAAAAAGATTGAGATTCATTTGCAGCACATGATGGAGCATGGCAATCGCTAATTTACTATTTGCATACTGTTTCATTCTTGAAAATTTAGGGTTGAGCAAAGCTTGAATGTTATTGATTCGAGCGCGATAAGAAGCATAAGAACCTACCAAAACTAAGCGTAAATCTGAGTTTTTTTGATCTAAGTAGCCAAGAAGTTGCCTCAATAAATAATAAACATTAAAAAAATTGACACCCGTGGTTAAAGGAAAACCTTCGGGGGTTTTCAGCTTTGGATTTGGCATGATGATCCCAGCATTTAGTAGAAGGATATCAATTTTCGGATAAGTAGTTTTGACGATTTGCACAAATTGATCAATCGATTGAAAAGAACTTTGATCATATGGAATGATAGTTAATTGTGCTTCAGGGACATCTTTTAGGATTTCTTGTTTAGCAAATTCAGCGGTTTTTAAATTTCGGCACGCCATCAAAATGTGAGCGCCGCGATAAGCCAATTGTTTAGCACTATAAAAACCCAAACCGCTATTCGCGCCGGTAATCAAAATGGTTTTGTTCGATAAATCAGCAATATGTTGGTTTAACCAAGCAGTATATTTCATAGGTGATACCGCAAAATTTTACCACATTTAAGGAGAAAGTTTAATCGTTATCGCTTCTTGCTTCTATCGGTACTGTTATCGTTAATTTTATCTTTTCAACCGTGAATTTTTCTACTTCTAAAACTTGAATTTGAAAATCTTGAATCCTGAATTGATCACCAACTCTTGCAAACTTACCAAGGTGGGACAATACCCAGCCACTCACAGTGGAGTAATCCGAGGTTTCAATGTAAGGAACATTCAATTCTTTATAAAGCATTTCAATATTTAAACCACCCTCAATCAAGTAAACGTTGTCACTTTGTTTGATAATCGGAGGCAATATATCATCGGTTTCATCCCAAATTTCCCCAACAATTTCTTCAACGATATCTTCTAGGGTAATCAATCCTTCGGTACCACCATGTTCATCAATCACAATCGCCATTTGTTGTTTTTGTTCTTTAAATAAGCCAAGGATTTGACTTAAAGCTTGATTCCGTGGAACAAACAATGGAGCAATCAATAGTGAAGGTAATTCTACTGGTAATTGATGAAGAAAACGTTTATATAATTTTTTAGTGGGTAATATCCCAACAATCTTATCTAAAGTTTGGTCATAAACTGGAATCCTTGAATAACCAAAAAGATCAGGACTGAGTAATAAATTCTGACTGTCATCCTCGATATTGAATGCAAAGATATCAACGCGAGGGGTCATCACTTCGTAGGCTTTTTTATCGGAAAAT
>JBEDAR010000106.1:0-3178 GCA_041177725.1 Bacillota bacterium
AAAAAAGTGGTTCTAAACCACTTTTTTATTTAAATTAATTTTATAGCCAATGCCCCATTTGGTTTCGATAATACATGGTTCATTTGGGTTTATTTCAATCTTTTTTCTTAACCGCCGGATATGGACATTAAGCACGTTGCCATTGTCATAATAATCATCTTGCCAAATCATTTCATAAAGTTCTTTTTTCATAAAAACCTTATCCGGGTTCGTTGCAAGCGTAAGAAGAATATTGAACTCGAGTTTCGTCACCGGTAGTATTTGCGAACCTCGTGTAAGTTGATATAGATCAGTATCAAGTGTTAAATCTTGGATTGTAATTAATTTTGATACTTTTTGAGTTTTTTGAAAACTTCTTTTCAATAAGGCTTTTGTGCGAATGATGAATTCTTGTTGCGAGAATGGTGCATAAATGACCTCATCTGCGCCGTGATGAAAAGCAGTTTCCAGTAAAGTCTCATTCTTTGGAATGACAGTCAAAATAGGAATATCTTTTAATGTTTTAATTTTTTTAATGATTTCTAATTTTAAATTTTCTAAAAGATTCGTTGAATGAAAGAAAATCAAAAAATCCATTTTCAATGAATTCAATTGAGCTTCAATTTGGTGAAAAGGAAGGTAATGATAGGTGCCAACAATTTTATTCTTTAAAAAATCGAGACTCGATTTAAGATGAGACTCTGCGTGTAATACAACAATTTCCATCCAAGTTCCCCCATTGGATTTAGTTTGACTGATACTATTTTATGACTTTTATCTTACTCTAATTATGAACTATTTATTAAGTTTTTCAATTAGGGTCTCAAATAAACCGTTTAAAACCTAAAATTATATGGGGGATAATGGATTTTCTTCTATCTCATCATCCTAAAAAGAAAATTAAAGAGCCAACTTAATTGCCTTTTTTGACCACGTTAAAACTTTTTTACTAAGAGCGTTTGCGGTTGCATGCTTTGCTGGCTTGGTTGGGTGTGTCAGATAAAAATATTGACCATATCGATCTTTAAGCTTTGGATCAACGGCCAAATAATAGAGTGCCTCTGAAGCGTTTTCTACACTTTTTAACATTCGATTGATAATTATTTTTTTAAACGTTCGATACAACCAACCATTGTTCAGGCCAATGTCTGACTGGACTGCGCCTGGATGCATCGCATTAAGCGTAATCCCTTGTTTAAATAAACGAGGGGCTAATTCCCAAACGGTATGTAATTGAGCCGTTTTCGAAGAACCATAACTCCTTAATCCGGTGTACCAACGTTTTTTAAAATGAGGATCTTGTAGTGAGAATCGACTAAAGCGATGACCTTCAGAATTCACTTGAATGATTCGCCCTTTGGATTCAGCAAGTAAAGGTGTTAACGTTTCCGTGATCAATAAACTCGATAAATGATTAACCGTTAATACTAATTCCGTCTGATCTGCCGTTAATAAGCGTTTTGTTGAATAAACTCCGGCATTATTAATTAAGACATCAATTTGTGTTTCCTGCTTAAGGATCGTTTCAAGCGCAGATTTAACCGACTTTAAAATAGAAAAATCAGCCAAGTAATATCGAACTTGAATCGAATATTTTGTTTCTAAGATTGTTTTAAGTTCAATCGCTTTCTTTTCATTTCTCACAAACAAAATAAGGTTCGCTTTACCTTTGGCAAAACGATGGGCTGCAGACAAACCAATGCCGGAAGTTGCACCGGTAATTAAAACCCATTTACCATCAAGCGATGCTTGGGATTTGTGAGGGGGTTTATTTGCTAAGGTTAAAAATTCAAATTCGGGTTTAAGAGCCATAAGTTTATCCAAAAAAAGTTTTCATAAACCAACGATAAAACTTCTTCCAAACCGGAATGTTGTTATAAATATCTCCCCAAAGGTCATAAAAATCTCTTTGGTGAAGAATACGGCCGTCGGGGTGAAGGGTTAATTGAGTCGCGCCATAAAGAGGCGTACTTGGCGCTTTTTTATAAACGATGGTCATGGTCCAGGTAAACAATAATTTGTTTTCAGTTTGCGTCACCGTACCAATATCCATCACCAATTTTTGACTACGCTTTGTCAAACGTTGGCACATTTTAAGGAAGGGTTCTCGTCCTTTAATGATTTGAATCGAGTCATGAAAGGTCATTTCTGGATGATAAAAAGGAAAAATATGCGCCCAGTCTGGTTTACCTTTCTCATTATAGGTTTTTGACCAATATCGTCTTAACGAATCCACGTTAAGAGGTTCTGGTAATGCACCAATTTCTGGAAGTGGTTCAACTTTCTTTTTCATAGGGATTATTATAACGAAAACAATCCTTATCGAGAAATGAATTAAGTTTGATAAAATATATCCAATGAACAAAACCTTTGATGTAATCGTTGTTGGTGCGGGCATGGGTGGTTTAACCACCGCTGCTTATGCTGCTAGAGCTGGTCGTAAAGTTCTCTTACTCGAACGCGGTCCTGAGCCCGGTGGGCTATTTGGTAGTTTCAAATCCGGTGAATATACCTTTGATCATGGCGCCAGAGCAGTGGAAAACTCTGGGATTATGTTTCCGATGTTTAAACAATTAGGTTTAAAGTTAGATTTTGTCAAAAGTCCTGTCAATATCGGTTCTGGCAAACACTTTGTGCCCATTACTTCAGATGTTGAATTAGAACCATATGCTCAGTTTTTAATCAAACTTTTCCCCCAAGAAGAAAAAGCGATCCGACTTATTTGCAAGGATATCGTCAAGATTTCTCTGCAAATGAGAGTACTCTATGGCATTGAAAACCCTCTTTTTATCGATGATGCCTACACGAACATGACATATTTAACCAAAACCCTTTTACCATGGGCGTTTAAATTTATGATAACAATGCCAAGAACCCAACGCTATTTCACCCCTATCAAACAACACTTACTGAAATTCACCAAAAATCCATCATTGATTGACTTTATCTCGCAACATTTCTTTGAAGAAACACCAGCGATTTTTGCGATGTCTTACTTCTCGCTTTACACCGATTACAACTATCCCAAAGGTGGTACGGGTGCCGTTGTCAAAGCGATGGTGAAATTTTTCCAAGATCACCAAGGTGAATTAAAATTAAAATCGGAAGTAACTGGTATTGATGTAGATCAACAAATCGTCACGATTAAAACTGGTGAATCCTATCCATACAAGACCTTAGTTTGGGCAGGTAGTCCACC
>JBEDAR010000107.1:0-5590 GCA_041177725.1 Bacillota bacterium
ACCTTCCATTTCTTAGCCTTGGCTTTTGATTATTTCTATGGATTAAAAGGGTTCAAACAAATTAATAGTTTCTATGATTACTTAGCAGACTTTGCCGATCAAATATTAACGGGCAACGATCGAAACCTTTATCAAGGCTTATTTGACTTTGCCTACGGACTAGATGATTTACACACCTGGCATGAATCGCCTGGATTTTATGAATCCTCAACTTACTCGATACCACTAACATCATTAGACCAATTAGGACCTGGAACACAAGCCTTCTATCGCGGTTTATGGGCAAATGAAGATTTAATGGAAGCGGCATTTGGTGTTGGAAACACACCTCCAGACTCAAGATTGTTAGATAATGATACGATTGCAGTAATCTTTATTGATGGTTTTAATGTGGATACACCTACTTATGTGAATGATATCCTTGCTACCCTTCCTGAAACTGTTGAAGATGTGATTATCGATCTTTCCTTTAATACAGGTGGTAATGTCGGAGCTGTTTTCCGTTTATTAGGCTATATGACGGAAGAATTGATTTCTTATAGTTCCATGAATCCAGCGGATGGATCGGCTGCTACCTATTTTTATGAAAGCGATTATGTTGCTTATGATTACAACTGGTATGTCATGACATCCTCTGTCACATTTAGTGCCGCTAACTTAATGGCTTCAATGGCTAAAGAAATGGGCGTTGCAACAATTATAGGCACGAAATCCTCTGGTGGCGCCGCTTCGATTGGATTATTTGTTACACCCGATGGAACCTTATTGTTACGTTCCACGAATAATGTATTTGCAAATGTGTCCGTGGATGAAAATGAAAATCGCACCTATACCGATATCGAAGGTGGCGTCCCTGTTGATTACACACTTTTAAATACCTTCGATAATGCTTCAATCGTTAGTTTAATAAATCAAATAAGAGCAGAAGTGGCATAGTTCACTCGTTTATTTATCGCAAACGCTCACAATTAAAGTTGTGGGCGTTTTTTTATGTTTTAAAATCAATCTATTATTTGATTTCGCTAATCGTGATTGACTTACCTTTCGTATAATGATTTCATGTTCATCAAATCAAACGCTGCAATTCAAAATAAAATTCAAGACTTAGTTAAGGTTCATGAATTTAATATGGACTTTTCTGATCGATTAATAAAACTTTTTTTTAATCAAGCATCACTCCTCCATAAATTAAATCGTCCCTATCAGGGTCAAACACAAGAAATTAATGAAGATACCTTAATCAAAAGCGCCATAAAATCAAATCTTTCCAAAAACCTTATAAACATTCAAACATCGAATCTTTTGGATATTGTTATCGATGAGGGTGTGAAAGGTTTGTCAGCAAAAACATATGTAAGCAATCCTTTTTATCAGCATATGAAGATGACCTTTCAAGCTTCGGGAAAGTGGCAATTAGTTCAAGAATCATATAAACCTTATCAACCCATCATTTGTGGTGATGTGATAACCGATGCAAAACGACATTATCTTGATATCACGCCAATTGGATATTTTAAAGAACCTTTTTCTTTTATTGCACTTAAGGAAAATGATGTAACGTGGATGAGTTTAACCCCCTTTGAGATGGAAACGATGGCCGCTGGATTAAACGCGGTGAGTGGAACGGTTGTGGCCTTGGGTTTGGGTATGGGGTATTTTGCTTCAATGGCGGCGATGAAAACCAACGTAAACCAAGTGATTGTTGTTGAAAAAGATAAAAGAGTAATCGAACTTTATACCAAACATATTCAACCCTTTATTCCGCATCAAAACAAAATCACCATTGTTCAAAGTGATGCGTTTACTTTCTTGAATCAAAAAGTTTTTGCCGATCATATCTTCGTAGATATTTACCGAACGGCTGAAGATGGATTGCCCTTGTATATTGCATTCAAGAAAATTGAAAAAAAATTAGCAAACCCAACATGGCATTACTGGCTTGAAGACTCGGTTCTAGGATTATTTAGAAGATATTTAATGATTTATTTAAAGGAACAACATCAAGGTTTCGGTCATGAGCATTATCAATCATCTAAAACATTTGAAGATACCATCTTGTCTGAAATCCATCGAATCAATCGAGATTTAAACATTGAAAGCGTAACTCAGCTTCAGTCCTGGTTGTCAAAAAATAGTATTAAAGAAATGCTGAATTCAATCAATAACCTAACATTAAAAGGCCGTTAATTCTTTTTGAGAAACTCATTTAAATAACGTTGCCATTCAGGAGTATTTTCTTCTTTAAAGAACTGTGTTAAGAAGTTCACCATATATTCGTGCCTTACTTTGGCCTCTTTTTTTCCAGACTGCGTAAGCATCAGGTTTTTTAATTTAAGCAATTTATCAAAGAAATGATGAATTGTATAGTGCGAACCTTGTTGCCGGTAGGTTTTGGCATCGGTGATAAAGTTGGGGAAAACCTCGCGATTAAAGAAAGGTTGACCCTTAGAACGACCATATGCGTACACGCGTAACAATCCGTTCGCTCCGATTGCATCGCACATATCTGCGTCTGAAACAATTTTTCCTTCTAATGTGGTTGGGCGAACGCCTTCTAAATATTTACTATATCCAATGGTTTTAATTTGAGAGATAACGGCTTGTTGAAAAGCTGAATCCAAACCTACCGCTGTCATAATCTTTTTACTATTGAGAAATAGTGAGGCCGCTTCTATTCCCACTAATTTATAGTCATCAACATCGTGTAAAAGGGCGATGATGGAAACCATGTCTGGGTTTGCTTTTTCTTGACGAGCAAAGGCAAGTGCAAGCGACAACACTCTATCAAGGTGGTCAATACCATGACCCGTTTGATCGTGCTGGAATTGCGTCATCACAAGTGCTTTTATTTTTTGAATTGACATAAACCTATTTTATGCGATTGGTTGTGTATTTGATTTTTTTATCAAAAATGTTTGAAATGCCATCGCGATGGGAATATACAGACCTGTTCTTAATATCGTAAGGAGTAAAACGTTAAAAAAGATCGTGTGAAGGGCTTCTAATACAGTTGCTTGTCCAGTATTCACAAAATCAATGAAGTTAATGGATTCTAGCGTAAACAAGATAGCATTTAAAACAAATGCAATGAGCACAAGATCGCGCTTGAAGTACATCAATCGTTGAGGTTTGATTGTTAAGAAGAGAAAAAATGAACTTCCCACGAACCAAATAGGAAAAACAATGTATTGCAGAAGGATATATAGGCTGTCAAAGTCAGGGATATTCCAGGGCTGGAAGTAAAAGAGTTCGATGAGAAATTGAATGAATAAAAGGGAACTCGCCCAAAAGAAACGGGATTGACTTTTGAAGGTTAATAACACCATGGCAGCAATGATCGGAGTCATTCTAGGGATTAAAAACATATAAACCCAGAAGAAATTGTAAGGTCTTGGTTCGAAAAATAAGAAATTGATATTGAGAATAAAGATGCTGACTGCGATGATAAAAATATCGTTTCTAGGGTTGCGTTTAATGTTGTGATGCATGCAAGATATCCACGATGTTTACAATATCATGTTTAATGCGGGTATATCTTTGTATTTAATAATAAAAAATGGATAGGGAATTTATTCTTAATCAATAGGATTTGTTAAAGTGTGCTCGTGAAGTATAGTCAAAACAATATTGTGAAACTAAGAATTGATGAGGTTGATCAATAATAAGTAATATTAGACAGGGACATCAATCACAAAATTTAGCAACTTTTAATTGAAATCTTTGAGCGTAACGGATGAATAATTCCTAAATCAATACCATGGATTGGGTTTTATTAATTAGTCAACAAAGACTCTCCGATCAGAAGTAAAACTTACAAAGTATGAACTTATTGTTTTTTCTTACTAGCTTTTCCTCTTCCTTTGCTTGTACCTTTTTTTAATTTTACTCTTAGGTTGTTTGGCATACATATTCCTCCTTTTCATTTCTTGTAGGGTTTTTCGTTGAGGAATTTAATTCTCTAGAAGTTATCCTACATGGATTTCCGTTATCGATTTCACACATAATCTTGAAGCTGGCGGGATTTCGAATGTGATCTTTTATTCTATTATCCACATTTGTTCATCAAGATTTGGAAGTATTAAACTGGATAACACCATTTTAGATGGTTGTTTAAACCAATTAAATGCGTGAATTCGAACAATTATATTATAACCAATTTACGCCTTGCTTTGTAATGAAGATGGATGATAGTCTTAAATATTTAATTTACTTGATGGTATGAAATATATTGCCTTTTGGAATTAACGCCATCCATTCTGAGAATTAAAAAACCTCTCACATGGTTTTCGCCGGCACGAAGGTGAGAGGTTAGAGATTACCGGAATAGGATTCGATTGGTGGAGATGCGGAGAGTCGAACTCCGGTCCAGAGAAGATCCCACATTAGCGTCTACAGCTTAGACGATATTGATTTAACCTCTACCTCGATATCGACAAACTCGGTAAAAGCGAGATCCATTTATTTTCGTCAACTACGTGAATCAGTGCAGTTGCTTAGCTTCTTGGTATGACACTGGTCCGTTGCGTGAGAAGCGAAACCAACGGTAGCGCGCAGTCCCGCGTGTGCGGGTCACAGTATATCGGAGCTTAATGGTTAAGCGGCTGCGAATTGTAAACTGTTGCCAGTTACTTTGTTTTGGTGATAACGTCACCACTCGGCTGCATCCAATGCGCGATGACAACCCTGTCGAAACCATGACATCCCCAGGTTGTTGCTCACAAGAGCACATTCATCTTAAGACAATCAATTCGGGAATGCAATCATATGAACTACAATTGCTTAATGAATTGATTTACTTATATAATAAAAACGCACAGAGGTATTATGAAAACACTTAAACTCATCTTCCAATCCATCTTTAGCAACGAACCCATCATGCAAGCCAGATCACAACCATGGTACGTAGCCATTCTATTGTTTGTGATTTCCATTTTACTTGCGACCTACCCCACCTATACACAAATCCTCAATCGTGAAGGTTCCACGTTCTTATCAGGAAACACGTTTTCGATTGAAAACGCGCTTGTTTCTTTTACTGAAGCATTAGATGAAGAAGGCGTTGATTTGGTGGTTGTTTCCGAAACCATCGATGGCGAAACTAAATATTATCTTGATAATCAAGGTGTTAATTGGGGTGACGCGTTCAATGAAACATTACCGAGTGAAGAAGCTTTTCCTTATTTTGAATACACCGTCAATGGCGTATCGCGATTAAGGGTTTTTCATCAAGCCGATGATCAAACCGATGAGGGTGTCGCTGAATTTGCTAGTCGTCTACTTGCATTACCTACCGGAGATGATCAAATCGGTAGTTTTATGTTATTAACAAAATCTGCTGTCTACATGTATGTTTATAATCCTGCCGCATTAGCAGAAGGTTCGGTTAATGGTGAAGGATTTGTGACAGCGTTTACAGGTACCTATGATGAAGTTCCCTTAGGCACCAATTTAGCAAACTTTGTTCAAACCGATCAAGATGGTAATGTGATTGATCCAACCGATGTAAGTGAATATGTCAATCTTGTGTTTGCCAATTGGCTTAATTTCTTTGATCAAAGCTTTGCCTATTCCAAATCAGTTTTATTGTTAT
>JBEDAR010000108.1:0-9761 GCA_041177725.1 Bacillota bacterium
AAAGCATTCCAACCTTGTTTTTGATAAACATTATGCAAATGTTGAAAGGTGTTTTGCAGATCGGATAACGCTAGTGGTTTTAAGGCCCATTTTCCTTTTCCCGGTTGTTCATCCAACCATAAATGGGAAAATTGAAAGGCCATGGAGAAGGTGCCATGGGGAACACCGGTAACCGCAGCTGCTTGCTCCGCAGAAGATCCTGATAATTCCCCAACGGTAAATAAATTAGCTTCTTTGAAGACGTGATCTTTTAATTCTTTTAAAAATGCATGATAAAAGGGCCCGTGACCAATGATGCCTTGATCAATATCTTTGCCAATTAAATCAATCACATCTAAACGGAAACCATCAAAGCCAAATGCTAACCATTCATTTAAGATACCGTATAACGCTTTTCTTAACTGAGGATTTTGCCAATTTAAATCAGGTTGTTCTTTGGCGAAAAAATGAAAATAGTATTCATCTCGAGTTGGAACTTTTGTCCAAGCAGGGCCAGAAAAGACGGATTGAATATCATTGATCTTTTTTCGAAAAATATAATAATCACGATAGGGGCTATCAGTATTTTTCAAGGCATCAATAAACCAAGGATGTTGATCAGACGTATGATTAAGTACAATATCGGAAATAATTTTCATACCGCGACGATGGACTTCTTCAATTAGTTTTTTTAAATCTTGTTTTGTCCCAAACCAAGGGTGAACGTCTCGGTAATCACTGACGTCATAACCATTATCTTTCATCGGGGATTGAAACACCGGTGATAACCAAATCACATCAATTCCTAAATTTTTTAGATGATCTAAACGAGAAATGATGCCTGGAATGTCTCCAATACCATCGCCATTACTATCCTGAAAACTTAACGGATAAATTTGGTAAACAAAGGCGTTTTGCCACCACATTATTTTTTGCGTTGCCATTGTAAAACTTTCATCCCTTTTTGAATGAGAGGATGCGCCATATATGCTTTCATCACGTCTTGATGTAAATACGCATTTGCCATCAGTAATTCTAACCCTTTATCAATCCCGAGCCAGCGAGTCGATAACCAAACAGGTTTTTCATCATTGAAGGCATTGATAAAACCATAACGAGTATCCCAAAGCCGGTGATCATCTCGAAGTTGCTCAATCGCTGGTAAGGCTAAATCAGGAGCATGGTATAAAGAACCAATCATCGCGTTGGTTGCGACACTGCCATCATGTTCGACTTTATTCATGACATTCGGTAATGCCGCTGAAACTTGATAACCTTTTCTGCCGTAACTGGCCGTAAACCCAAAATATTTTTCACCAAAAGTTGGAAATTGCTTGACGTTATCGCGGCTTAACGCATAGTGCCCGTAAATGGCTTGGCGAGTGTTGTCATACCAATTGATGCCTTGGCGGTCTGTCCAATCTTTTAAATCCAACCAACATTGAGGATATTGGTAAACAAAGAGTGTATTGCCTGGGGTATAAAAATACGAAGCTTTGCCGTAGGTAACTTTTTTACGTTCAAAATCTTCATATAACGTCATCGCTAATTTGGTATCTTTTGCAACAGCGGCATACATCACGTACATCATTAATTGTTCAGCAAACATACTCCAATGATGAATGTAACCTGGTTTGCCATTGACATAATCACCATCGGCGTCTGGATTGTACGCCATATAAAAATGCGTCTTGGGTCCGCGTTTATGAATTAAAATATCCCAATCCACACGTTGGATGATTGCATCTGCTAAGCGATTGATTTCTGGATCTTGGAAATATTGTTGCACGGTCAAAATCCCATTGAATGCTAAGGCACTATCGATGGTAGAGTACTCAGACTTCTTATGTCTTTCTGCCGTATGAATGTTTAAAAAATGATAGAAGAAACCATGAAAATGAGGAACATGATTGTATAAAGTGTATAACGTTTTTCTTGCTTGTAAGATTGCTTTTTGCTTTGGTAAATAACCTCTGGCAACCCCAATCACAAGACTGGATAAAAAATAACCGGTGGAGGCAATCGAGCTTAAATGTAAATCTCCTGTATGGTCAACGGTTAAACCGTAGCCTTTTTCATCTTTGAAATTGGTGAAATCTTGAAAGAATGTAACACCTGTCCGTTGAATATCTTCAATAATCGATTGGGTTGGATTCACAGGTCTTAGAAACCTTCACTTTCCTGAAAAAGGGTATGGTGTTCAAACCATACCCTTTTATTTTACTCAATTCGGATGATTTAGGCGACTTTCACTAAGCTGAAGTCAAAGAAGTAAATCATCGTTTCAATGTTGTCCGAAGCATCGGTTTCAGTCACACCATCCCACCAACCACCAAAGGTTGCATAGTCGGCTAAGGAACCCATAAAGAATTGTAGGTTCTTCGTAGCATTCGTTGAATTGGCGATGTATTCAATATCATAACTAAATTGTTGCGCTTCTGTGGTTAATTCAACCGTTCGGTAGAAGTTAGGTTGGGCAACGCCACCATTACCTTCCATCGCGAGGATCACTGGACGTGATGCATCTGCATAGGCTTTGAAATTGAGTTGATAATCACCTTGATAGAAAGGTAATTTTTCATACTTAATTTGGTTTTCCCATGGCATGCCACTATCGACGATTCTCCATAGATCAACAGCAATGGTTGGGATCATCGTTGCGACGGGTGAGTTGGCATCTTCATAAAGGAACTTCACATCATCTAAATAAACCGTACCAGTTCTCGAAGCATATAAGGCTGCTAAATCTTCTGGTAAGAATTGATCTGGGCCAGTAAAGAATTGTAATAGGGCTCCATAAGCGTGATTGTCAGCAGTGAAGTCAAGTTCGTAAGTATCCCATTCAGTCGTTAACACCACAGGTACTTCATTAATCGCGCGACCTTCAGTTTTAATACCACCTCCTGCTAAAGCAACACGAATGGTTCTAGCTTCAGAGGTTTTGGCTCTAAATTGAAGGGTAAAGTTACCTTTGGGTAAGCGGATGTTTTCTTGACGAATTTGACCATGCCAGAAATGGGTTGCTGAGGTAGAAGCGGTTGTGGTAAACACCCCTTCACCATTGGTAATTCCCATCGTAGCAACAATACCATCGATAGCTTGATCAGCAATAAAGGTATTCCAACCATAGGTGTTTGTGAAGTTTTCGGAAGCATCTGAGAAATCACCATTCACAACATTACCCAATAATGATTCAGGTAAGAGGTGTGGCATGACACCAGCAGTGACGCGTTGACCACCATTATTGTCTTCATTCCACTTGGTCCAACCAGCAGGCATACCATTGGCACCCCATTGGGTAAATTGCGTGTTATTTAACAATTGATTTTGATCTGTAACAATAATTTGACGTTGATGGGTACCCACTAAACCTTCAGAGTCGGCAATTGAATAAAGGAAGGTATAAAAACCTGCAGCAGGATTTAATGGATTTAATTTTGGGCCTTGGGTAATGTCATAAGCTTGAACACCACCTAAGGCAAGATTTGCATCATAATCATCTCGCACCACTAAGCCACTCTTGACTAAAAGTGGTTCACCAGCTTTAGCTAAAAGATCAGCACCACTGATGCTAGGAGCTTGGTTGGGCAAAGGTTCACCTAATTCGATTTTGACATCGTCTAAATGCACTTCCGCATAATTGCGAGCAAAGCCCACTAAGTCATTAGGTAAGAAAGAATCTGGGCCAATACCGAATTGTAATTCTGAATTTACACCATCTTGAGCAGGAGAGAAATTAATGGTCTTGGTTTCCCATGTTGTCCCAATTTGCACGGCTTGTTCGTTTATTGGGCGCGTGGTCATGCCACCATCTTTTAAGGTGACACGAATCGTACGAGCTTCCGCAGCGCGAACTTTAAAGCTAAGCACATAAGAGGCACTGGCATAAACATAAACACCATTTTGTCTTAATTGCGCGTGCCACCATTGGGTTGCATCGCCGATGGACGTCATCGATAGGGCACCGTATTGGTTATCACCTTCTGTTTCATAAGTCGTTTCGGCCACAATTTGATCGACTTCTCCGCCAATAAAGGCATTCCAGCCAGCGGATTGGAAGGCAAAATCATCCGTATCATCTTCAAAATCACCGTTGATAATACCCCAAGTTTCATCGGATTCAACAGAGCTTGAAGGCGCAACGGAGGTCGGCGTTGAGGATGGTGTTGTCGAAGTTGGCGTTGATGAGGTTGGAACTGAGGAAGTTTCACCACAAGCCACCAAGACGAGCGCCATCAAGGTTGAGACTGCGTAGAGGCTTTTTTTATTCATTTCATTTCTCCTTTTTCATGAATAACGAGACATTATAGGAATGAATTCAAACCTCCTCAAGCTTGAATCCATAATCGTTTCACACCTTTGAATTAAACCTGTGTTAATCGAATAAAATTGGTTTAAATGAAGATTTGAAACGTTTCGATAAATTAATTATAGGTGAAAGCGGTTACATTTGCAATAGGATTTTATCTCTTTTTGAAGAGCTTATTTTGAAACAAAACCTAACACATTTAAACCATCTTGAACAAAATGATTTTGCATGAACATATCCCAAATTAATTCACTGCGATAATTCTCAATCATGATGGTCGTGATGCCCTTATCTATACCTAACACGTGAGGATCATACCAAGGTGTTACATTTGCAATCGTCTGATTATAACTCTCTTCAACTGGACCTAAGTTATAAGCATCTGCAAAACCATAGGTAGTTTGTAATTCTGGTATTGAGGCATAATTGAGGGTCGCCATTAAACTTTCGAATTCCCAATAATTAATTGAAGCAACTGCCGCATAAGGAACGATCGTACCATTATGAGCGTTGCTTTTGGCTGGTTGTGCCCCATACGCGCGATATTCGTTCGGTCCATCACCTGCAGAAAGTCCCCAAGAGGCTTCGTGATAGGTAAGATATCGATGGGAAAAATCTAGAGTGTATAAATAATTAGCGCGGGTCGCTCTTCTTGCATTTTCAAACCAATCGATGCCTTGGTCATCCACGATATTACGGAAATCAATAAAGGCATGAGAAAATTGATGTTGAAATAAAGATCCGTCATAACTATAAATAAACGGTTGTACGACTTCTTTGGTTTTAATCGAGGTATAGCCTCTAAGGTAATTATTTTGAGAAAGGGAGGTTGTGCGAATTTTTTTATACAATTGATCACCATAGGAATAATCGGGGTGACCGGCCGCTAACACATATAAAATCATTTGCTCGGCAAAATGGTCCCAAGCACCGCGATGCCCTTCGTTAGGCCGATAACTCATATAAAATTGTTTAGTGGATGCGTTCACATACCAATCCCAATTCACATCGAGATAAATCTCTTCTACTAAACTGGCAATTTCGCCTCCAAAGAATTCAGCGGCGACAATCGCCCCGGCTAACATTAACCCCGTATCAATAATGGAAACTTCACTATTCCATTCTCTTGCACCGGTACTCATATTCACCCAGTGATAATAAAAGCCCTCGACGCGCGTCATATTTTTTAAAGTATTTAACGTTCCTATGACCCTCGCTTCGCCTTCTTCTCGGGTGATAAAACCTTGGTTAACACCGCTCGGGATTGCAGCCAAGGCAAATCCTACAGAAGCAATCGAAGCAATCGTAGGATTACCCGGCCAACGATCACGACTTAAGCCAAATCCTGGAACATTCGCCGTTGTGGTGGTGTCCCAAAAGAAATCAAAAGATTTTTCTTGTTCGATAAATAAAGCTTCTTTTGCAGGTTGTAATGCGAGTTCAGAACTTGTGAGTGAAGAACTTGGTAAACTGCTCGAGGCCGGTGTGCAACTGACCACCATCATCGTGATAAACAAGATTGAGTAAATGGGTTTCATCCTTATTCTCCTGTAATGCCGCTGCGATCGATGCCTTCAATAAACAGTCTTTGTAAAATAAAGTATGCCACAATCAGTGGGGCGATGATTAATAATGTTGCTGCCATGCGAATCGCTTCATTGGCAACATTCGATCCTCCGCCAAGGACAGCGTTATAAGCACTGACGAAATTGTATAAGCGGATCAACAATGTTTCGCCACCGCTTCCTAAAAAAAGACGAGCGATATACGTTTCATTCCAATACCAGACAAAACTAAACAAAAACGCGGTCAGAAAAGATGGCAATGAAAGTGGAATCGCAACTTTGGTATAAATACCCCAACGGGTGGCACCATCCAATTGAGCGGCTTCATCTAAGGCTTTTGGAACCATCAAATAAAATTGATAAAAGATCAAGACAAAAATCGCACTACTGACACCTTGACCAAAGGTGGCAGGAATAATAATTGAGAAGATCGTTTCTAAGATGCCAATATTAAAGAATAAGACATAACGAGGAATCATCGTCACTTGTGGGGGGATGAAATAAGTGGCGAGCATTAGGGCAAACCAAAGTTTTTTAAGCGGAAATTGAAAGCGAGCAAATCCGTAACCAATTAACGATGCCACCATGGTTTGGAGTATCGCAGGAATCAACGTCACCGATAAAGATTCTAAAAATAACGGGCCATAGTTTAATACCAACAAAGCATTAGAAAAGTTTTCTAAATAAAGTGAAGATGGTAGAACATTAATCGTGGGATCTAAAAGATCAGCTAAACTCTTGAAACTATAGGACAGCATATGTAATAAAGGATAGACATACACAAATCCGATAATGATCAGTAGCGTATAAAGGATGATGCGATAAAACAAACCATCGGTCAACTTCATCCCGAATAAATACCGTTTCAAATTAAAGGGATGTTTAGGTTTCATCTTCCGACCTTCTCATAGGTTTTGACAACCTTATAACCCTTGTCTCTGGGTGACACTAAACGTGTGGTCACCATTAATAACACAGCAATCACAAGGAAATATACCCAGGCTAAACTGGAAGCATAACCATAACCAAGATTGGGATTAAACATTACCGATGAGATCCAAAGAATCAATGGATTATTCGCAAAGGTGGCAAGGGTGACGATGGTATAAATCGAAGACACGACAATCATCGGTCTTAAGGAAGGCAGGGTAATCTTCCAAAAGGTTTCCCAAACATTTGCCCCATCGATCTGGGCGGCTTCATACATGCTTTGATCAAGTTTTTGTAAACCGGCTAAATATAACACGACTTGCACACCGGAAAACCAAAGCATAAATATGATTTGAGAGAATAGCGATTGTAAAGGGGCATTCAAAAAGGGTGGGAGGATTTGTTCAACGATATTTAAAAAACCGGATTCGGTGATGATCGGTAAGGTACCCGCACCTTGTCTTAATAATTCTGCCATGACTGGCCCAGAGGTAATGATGACAGGGAGAAAGAAAATCGCGCGAAAGAAACCACGGAATTTGAATTGACGATTCAAAAGAATCGCAATCAGCATTGCAATAATATTCATCACCGGAACAAATAAAATCATTTCCAAGATGAAATCTTGTAAACGCGCGAGGAAGGTTAAATCCGTGGTAAAAAGATTGAGATAGTTTTGGAAACCCACAAACGTTAAGCGAATGCCTTCACCGCCAACGATCGTAATCCGTTGAAAAGAATAAAGTAAGGATTCAAACAGTGGCACCATCGTCAAGAAGATAAAACCAATCAACCATATCGAAATAAAAGCATAACCGGTTAAACTTTCGCGTTGGCGATTTGTCAGTGAACTTAACCACCGATCTAACCATGTTTTCAATTTAGGCATCGTTTTGTCCTGTAATGGTGACACGCATCGGTTCAACAACAATATCATCGAATTCAAAACGATCACCACTGTAATTGATGTAAAGAGAAACGCCGTGATCATAGGTGACTTTGACAACACCAATCGAAAGGATGTCTCGGGCGACAATATGATGACCGAGCACGGCTTGTAAGGCATCGGCAATCACATCATATTGACGTTGCATTTCTGGTTGCCAATCTTGATAACGTGACGTGAAAATATGTTCGGAAGGTGTATCAATTAATTGATATGCACTTGCTTCCGTGACAAAGAATGCTGGATACAAATGATAATCAATCATTCTTAATAATTCATTCGTGGTATTGGAAAAGAAATTGCCCGCCCGACCAAAACTTGGTCGACGTCCTGCTAGCATATAAGGTATCAAAGGAACCGTATCGGTTAATCTTGCTTGTTCACTCGAGTACATTGGTAAATCCAATAAGGCTTGGGCATCCCAAGCGTAACTCATGGGTCGATACACACTATCTGCCAAGGTGATGGTTTGCATCGTATCTTCAACCATGGTTTGTTTACCTATTCCGGTTTGACTGAAATTGGAGTACAGTTGATCACCGACGGATTCAATCGCTAACCCCCCTAATCCCCAACTCGATAAACGGTTGCGAATCCTTGCCATTCGCTCACTTCCCGCTTGACTTGATAATCGATAATAATCGCCTGTACGGATAAATTCTTGACCAATCGATTGGGCGATGTCGCGATGTTGATACCCTTGACCATTGACATAAGCGCGATAGGGATCAACGGCTAAATTCAATCGAATGGATGCAGGTAAAGATGCATACATGGTTGTGAGTGCTTGCCGGTTACCAAGGCTGGCATCTAAATCCATATATTGCGGAGCAGTTAGGCTATAACCGCCTTGCTGCCAACCAAGGTATTGGACGAAAGCTTCGTCCGTGATGGTTTGCACATCCTCAATCATCGTTTGTAATCCTTCAAGGTCCGTCATCACCACTTTTTGCCGGTTAAATAAACCGGGTTTGCTTTCTAAGGCTAGGACATCAAGATGCATCGGCACCGCTGATAAGGGATTGATAGACTCGCTGGTCATATCAAAGCGATGGTCCGCATAAGCATTTGCTAAACCAACATAGGTCGCTGATGCTCCTTGTAAAAATTGATATTGAAGTTGAATATCAAACATCGAAGGTTGCGCTTGCAATAAATTGACACTGCTCGTCTTTGCTTGGTTGAGATATTGAAGATACGTTGTGCGGTATGTAAAGGTTACATAGGTAAAATTAAAATCTAAAAACACTTGCGAACCAAAGTGATTCAATATCCCGTGAGCGGCACCATCTTCGATCACACTTAACATCGCATGTTGACCATGACCATGAACTAGACCATACATATTCGCAAACAAAGGTTGGTCATAGGTATAAAGATTGAGACCGGCATCATCACCGAAAAAGCGTTTACTATAAACTCCGATATTCGCATCATCCGTGTAGCGAATTAAAGCCCCAACACCGTCAGGAATAACCACATAACCAGGGGTTCTTAATCGCTTGGTTGCCCCTAACATGGGATATAACGCAATACTTGATAACCGGAAATCGCCACCTTCGGCAATCGAAGTGTAAGGTAATGATACCGAGACCCCGCGTTCATCAAAGCGAACTGAATAATGAAAACTGATTTTGGATAAGAATAAAAATACTTCAACATCAAATCCTACTGCCTGGTCATCTTGGATACGCGTCATCTCTAATCGGGACAGATGATGTTGAAAGGCATGCTCATCTCGTAAATTTAAGCCTTGGTAATACGTTACAAAGAATGGAGATTTCAACTTGGATTGCCAAAATAAATTTAACCCTAAATCACCTTCATCCGCTAAGGGTGAATTTTCTTGGGTCGTATAATCATCATTGACGGTAGAGGCCCAAATATATCCTGTTTCTGTGTGCAAGACTCTAAAACTTGCATCCGTTTCTAAATCATAAAAAGCATAAGGACCATAGGTGGCGCGATAAGTGTAACCTTCAAGATTTGCGAATGCATTGGTGTCAACGGGGACAAATTCAGGTTCAGGTTG
>JBEDAR010000109.1:0-10799 GCA_041177725.1 Bacillota bacterium
ATCAAAATTAAGCTTGTTTGCGTTCTTGCTACCCACGGTAAATGATCATAAACTCTGGTGAATAATTGGAATGCGTTGGTTTCTGTTTCAAGTTGGAACTGATATTTTTCAAGATTATGGAGAAACGCTTTTGATTGAACCGGTGATTGAATGACGAAGGGAGGGAGTTGTTCATCTAACATTCGATAGTAATGTAAGTACATTTGAATTGGAATCATCGATTGTTTTGCCCAAACCAAAACAAATGTCAATCCGATTAATAGCAAAAGTAAGGTGGTTTCTAAACCTGGCAACGAGCGATCGACAAAAAAATAAACGCTCACGAGAAGGCTACACACGATCAAATAGATCCCAACCAAGAGAAAGATGAAAAATCTTTTTTGTTTTAATTTATTTTTTGGAGAACTTAAGCGATTTGCCATTGACCATAGAGGGTAATTGCTAAGGTGCGAATAAAGATGCCACCGTTAGGATACCAAGTTCCTGTGCCATCCGCACGGGAGTTCCAACCCATAAAGGTATAGCCGGCAACGGTACCAAAATCTTCAGGGAAGGTGGTGCCATAATCAATCACTGTGCCATATGCAACAACACGGTTACCTGGATTGGGTACAACAGATGTTCCACCAGGGTGATTCGAACGGAAAGTGACCACAGCCTTAATCGATTGCCAGTGCGCGTATAGAACGATATCTTCAAATAATGTGTTGGGCAAGGTGGTTAAAGCGGGATCGCCTGGTTTGGTGCCTTCATTATTTGGGAAGTCTGCTAAGACTTGATCATACAAGTACCAGCCACGGAATAAATAACCCGTGCGTCTTGCTTGAGGCAAAACAAAGGTTGTCCCAGGAACAAAGGTGGTGGGATAGGTTTCGTTGATCATTTCACCGTCGTTCAAATCATATGTAATCGAGCGAATCGTTGGAGCCCATTTTGCATAAAGGACAATCGATTCACTAGGCATCAGATCTGTATCAAAATCCCATTCAATCGTGTTTGCAAAATCTAAATACCAAGCAACAAAATCAAAGCCAGAGCGAGTAGGATCTTCTGGACGAGGGATTAAGGTGCCTACTTCTTGATCAAAAATGGTATCCACTTGGGAAGCAGCGGTATTAGCAGTGAAGAAATAAACATTATAGGCAGGTGTTTCTGAGACGCCGTTACAACTGGCAAGAAAGACAAATGCAGCAAGACTAACTGTCATTAACTTACGATTCATCATTTACGCTGCTCCTTTCTTGTGATTGGTGGCACCGGATACGTTAAGTTTGGCAAGTTCGGCGTCACTTAAAAGCACAAAATGATCTTTCGATACTTCTCGAAGTTTTGGAAGATTCGTAGGACTATATTGGTGGACTTTAGGGTTGTAGTGAATACGTTTACGGTTCTTTTCATAATCTGGATCGGGTTGGGGAATCGCAGATAATAAAGAAACGGTGTAAGGGTGTAGTGGGTTTTTGAATAATTCTTCAGAACTTGCCATCTCTACCACTTTACCGTTGTACATGACGGCAATTCGGTCGCAAAAGAAGCGAACCACAGATAAGTCGTGGGCAATAAATAAGATCGTTAAACCAAGTTTTTCTCTTAAATTAAATAGAAGATTAATGATCTGCGCCCGAATGGAAACGTCTAATGCAGAAATGGGTTCGTCGGCGATGATCACATTTGGATCCATGATGAGCGCTCTTGCGACCCCAATTCGTTGCCGTTGCCCACCAGAGAACTCGTGTGGATAACGAGAGGCATATTCGGGGGATAAACCTACTAAAGTTAAGACTTCTGCTACTTTCTTTTCAATGTCTTGTTTATCGGTGTTGCCTTGAATAACCAAACCCTCACTAATGATTTCTTTGACGGTCATTCTTGGGTTCAAGGAGGAAATCGGATCTTGGAAAATCATCTGCATTTTTTGCGATTCTTTTAGGGTTTCTTTTGCCGCATTAATTCTCTTAGCATCATTGATTTTCGCTTGCAATTCTTTGATTTTTAAAGTTGCGACTGTTTTAAGCTTTTGAATTTGTGCTTTAACGTTGGGTTGGTTCTTTAAGGCTGATTGCGAGATTGGTAATTTAGCTAATTCAAGTTTAAGTTTTGCGTTGATTTGTAAAGTTTTCTTATGGATATCATCTACTTTTTTTGCAAATTGAGCATTGACAGCCTTGACATCGCTTTGGTATTTGGCTTTATCAGGAACCACCAAAGCGGTGATGTCTTTTTGGAATTTTTCTTTAATCGCTGCGAGGGCTTTGGTTTTTTCAAGCGTGTATTGATTGATGAGGGCGGCAACTTTTGCCTTGGTTAATACTTGAGAAGCGTTAAGCTTAATTTGTGGTTCATAAAGTTTTTTAAGGTTTTCAACCACTTCATAATGCTCAAGTTTTAGTTTGGTCATTCTGGCTTCAATGGTTTTTGCATCTAAAGCAGCTGAGTCTTTGAGCCCTGATAACTTGTGTTCTAATTTATCGTTGGCAATTTTAATTTCATTATTAAACTTTAAAAGCGCTTCGTTTTGTAATGCTTGCTTGGTCTTTTTGACTTTTTGGTTGAAGTCAAAAATCACCTTTTGTAATTCAATTTGCATCAAAGCAGTAAGTTGATATTTATCCGCTCTATATTGATCAAATTGCTTGGAAATGAGCTTTAATTCTTGCTCTTTTAACTTCAGTAATTCTTGTTTTTCAAGTTGAAGTTTTTCAATTTTATGTTGGGTTTGTTTTTTCAGTTCTAATTCTTTAATCTTTGCCGGATTTAATTTTAAAATATCTTCTTTTAATTGTTTTTTAATGTGTTCAATCGATTCAAGATAACCTTGGATACCGGCACTGATGGTAATGTTATTAAGAATGACCGTGCCATCTGTTGGTTGATAGAGTTTGATAATCGTTCTTCCAAGCGTTGTTTTGCCAGATCCAGATTCACCAACAACACCAAAAACTTCGCGTTTATAAACATCTAACGTCACATCATCCACGGCTGGAATGTTTAATTTACGTCTTCCAGAACCAACACGAAAATATTTTTTTAAATGTTTAACTTGTAAAACCTTTTCGGTGTAATCGATCATGTTTGCCATACTTATTTGTTGATCTTTCCTCGATTTTTTTGCAAGGTAATCACAGCCTCAGGTAAGGCCACTTTAGGAGCATCCGGATGTAATAACCAAGTGGCTGCATAGTGCGTATCGGAGACTTTAAAGAGCGGTGGTTCTTGTTCAAAATCAATTTCCATCGCGTATTTATTTCTTTCTGCAAACGGATCACCTTTGGGTGGGAAAATCATATTGGGTGGTGTGCCAGGTATCGCATCAAGGCGATTCGACGTTGCCAAATTAGGCATGGATGACAATAACGCCCATGTGTAAGGATGTTTTGGATTATAAAAAACTTCTTCAGATTTGCCGATTTCAACAATCTTTCCCGCATACATGACGGCAATTCGATCAGCCATATTCGCCACAACACCTAAATCGTGCGTAATGAAAATAACGGATAGATTTCTTTCTACCTTTAGTTGGTTAATTAATTCCAAAATTTGGCCTTGAATGGTGACATCTAGTGCAGTGGTTGGTTCATCACAAATTAATATTTCCGCATTGTTTGCTAAAGCAATCGAGATAACAATTCGTTGTCTCATCCCACCGGAAAATTGGAAGGGAAATTGATAATAACGCTTTTCCGCATCGGCAATTCCTACCTGTGTCATCAGTTCAATTGCCCGTTTTTTTGCTAAGTCTTCAGGCATGCCACTTTTGAAAATAAGCGATTCAGCAATTTGTTGACCAACGGTTTGAATTGGATTTAAAGAACTCATTGGATCTTGGAAAATCATCGAAATTCTTGAACCACGAATTTCGTGAAACAATTCTTCAGGAAGTTTGGTTAAATCACGATTTTGATACATGATTTCACCATTTTCATAAATGGAATTACCTGCAAGAAGACCAATGATGGCCCTAGAGGTCACACTTTTGCCGGAACCAGATTCACCCACAATGGCTAAGGTTTCGCCACGATACAAGTCAAAGGACACGCCGCGAATGGCATGGAGAATACCATATTGGGTTTTAAAAGAAATCGCTAAATCTTTGACGGAAAGAATTTTTTCGTTCATTTTATTCAACCCCTCTCAAGGATGGATTGAAAGCATCTCGCAAACCATTACCAAATAAATTAAAAGAAATCATCAATATGGCAATGTACAAAGCCGGGAAAAGTAATAAATATGGATAAGTCTGCATTTCTTGTTGCCCTTGGTCTATTAACAAACCAACACTGATCGCATCGGAATAATTAATGATACCTAAGAATGAGAACGAAGCTTCGGTAAATACAAATGCCGGAATCGCTAAAGCATAGGAGGTAACGATTAAACCAAGCGTGTTGGGTAAAATGTGCTTAAACATGATGCGCATATCAGAAGCACCTAATGTTCTGGCCGCTAAAACGTATTCTCGATTCTTAAAGCGATAGAATTGCAAACGGCCAGTTCCGTAAGAACCAAGCCAACCCGTTGCAGTAAAAGCAAAAATAATAACCCATAATTCATTACCAAATCGTAGGGTAAGTAATGTTAGAACGGAAAGAAAAGGAATCGAGGCAATAATTTCCACAAATCGATCAAATAGCAAATCAAGAACACCGCCATAATATCCAACTATCGATCCAATGGTTAAACCGACAACAGCATTGATGATGACAACCAGCAACGCCATAATTAAAGAAATTCTTGCACCAGCCCATAACTCGGTGAATAAATCTTGACCGATTCGCGTGGTACCGAACCAAAAATAAGTATCATCTGGGTCGGTCCCAATAAACATTTTAAATCGATCAACACGAACTTTATATTGTAAAAATGGTTCTTCCGGGTTCGTGGGATTTGGACTTTCAATAATTTCGACAATATCAATAATGTAATTTTGAGACAAATATTCTTCAAACTGAACTCTAGTTAAGGTTTGGGTCACCGCTGCTAAAGGATTTTTTCCTTGATCTAAGTCAGAGAAATAAGTGGCAGGCATATAACTTTGAATATAGTTAGTGTAGCGATAAGAGTCTACCTTAACAGTTAATTCTGTTACATTTGCATAATCTGGGTGATTAACGTCATCCATTAATACTTCGGGAAAACCAGAAACAATCACACCTTCACCGAATGAATTATTCATGACAGCATGCAAGAAACGTTTACCCGCCGTAATCGTCCGGGTACCATCAAAAATGCCAAGGTTTTCTAAAATAGGAACTTTTGGCTCTAAATAACCAAATCGAAATGCTTCGTCTGGACGAGTTTTGGCCAAATCGTAAGATTTCATCTGAGGACCGACAATGACAAAGAATAAAATTCCTAAGATAATGTAAAAAGCACTGAGGGCACCTTTATTTTTCTTGAAACGATTCCACGAGTCAAGATAGTAACCAATTTCTTTAGTCTTTAGTGGTTTATCAGCCAAATTAGGGTTTTTAGCGTGAACTAAAACAAGTTTATTTTTATCAATCATCATGACATAATCTTCCCACTTCCAACGCGTATTCTTGGATCAAATAAAGTATAAGAAACGTCACCAACAATGGATGATAATAAGCCAACAAATTGGCCAAATGCGTTGATGAGCATTAACATCGCATAGTCGGGTGGAATCGCATTAAAAGCATCAAGATAAATCCGTCCCGTTCCATCAACTCTGAATAATCTTTCGGTAATTAAACCACCATTGATAATCCCAATGATACCAATAAAAATACCTGGTAAGAACGGCACAATTGCGTTTTTTAATGCGTGTCTAAAGGTGGCTTGACGTTGGGTTAATCCTTTTGATCTGGCAAGCAACATATAGTCTTGGGTTAATTGTTCGGTCAATTCAGCACGAACACTTCTAGCTAAACCAGGAACCCCAACGATGGTAAGGAGTGTGATTGGCATAATATATGTGGATAAACTCCACCAGAAATCTTCAGTAAATTGACTTGCTGTAGCGACAACGTGACTCGGGACCCAACGTAATTGGAAAAAGAAAAAATATTGTGCAAGGACGATGATGACAAAGTAAGGAATGGAAATAAAGACCATGATACCAACTGAAATGATATTGTCGATCCATTTATTTTTGTAGAGAGCCGCCAAAACACCGACACCAATTCCAAAGGGTATGGATAAAAAATATGGAATGATATTGATTTGAATGGACGCGGGTATTTTTGAGAAATAATAAGCGCCAACGTCGGTGGCTTTATTTCTAGAAAATCCGAATGAACCATCCGTAATGATATTTCTTATCCATATCCAAAATTGAACGGGAATCGGTTGGTCCCAACCTTCTCTTGCTTTCAAAGCTTCATACCAAGCTGGATCACCGAATGGGTCCAAATATTGATCAGGCATTAATTTAATGAAGGCAAAAAATAAAAAAACGGTAATCACAAATGTGATTAACATCAAGAAGAATCTTTTGAGAAGATATTGGGCCATTAATATACCTTTTTGTTAAAACAAGCGTATTTAAATTATAGTTTCTTGATTATACGATGTAAATGTTTTTTTATAGAATAACGCGCCTGGAAGATTGCTCTATCCAGGCGCATTAAATTAGGCTTAAAAAAGAATCAGACTACGCGGGTAAGCTTGCTAAGTATTCGGCTTCAAAAGCGTTATATAAACCATCTGCAAAGTCTGCATCCGTATTCAGATAACGATATCTTGCAGCACCCCAACCAAACGCACTTGAATAGAATGGCCAAGTAATTTCAACGTTATCAGCATACAAGACGGCAGATTGAAGCGTGGCAGTTGGAATTAAAGGCATTTGTTCGTAGAAGGCTTTTTCGAACACCGCCGTTACTTTCCAAACTTCTTGTGTAGCACCTGGGAAAGGTTCAGCAGCAGTTGCGTCCCATGGAGTTGTGAAATTATAAACATAATCCGCTAAGGCCCAAATGGAACCGCGATATAAACCTGCAGCTTTTCCTTCTGCGGGTGCTAATTCATCCAATAACCAGGCAAAGCCAGGGCGTAAATAAACAAGTTCACCGGTTTCTTCATCAACGATTTCTTCGTAGACGAAATCTTCACCTAATTCTAATAAATAGTCATAGGTTGTGGATAAATCAATTTCAATATCTTCCATAATCCAAGAAGTTGGATCTTCGCGTAAGTCAATTAATACTGTGTTTCCGTTTTCATCAAGGCCACCAGTGTATGGCATGGATAATCCGAATCCAGCAGCACCAACTGTAGCACCAATTAATCCGAAAGCAGCATATTGCCACCAGACACCATTGGATTGACCGAAACCTAGACCAATCGGCAATAGGTCGAAATCCCACGCAGAGCGTAAAGCACCAATTGAAGCAGAGGGTACCGCAACAACGTTAATGATTAACTTGTCTGGGTTTGTAGCATCTGTATTAAATAGGGTTTCTAACATGGACTTCACATAGTTTGCTAAGGATACGTTTAATGCGGAGTTGGAGGTTAAATACTTTAATGTAACTGGACCCGCAACCGCTCCTGGAGTTAATAAGTAATCGTTGTAAGCGGCATTGAATAATTGCAATGCTCTTTCAGGAATATAACCATTAGAACCTTCAGGAATGTTAAAGTCTTCAAGGTTTTGTAAGTGGTTTGGAGATTCTGAATAGTAAAGTGGGTCTTGAATATAAGCTTTTGTGTCAACTGGGACTGGTAGGACTGAGGGGGCGTTAGGAGCATAAACGGTGCTATTATAAGCAGCGCGGTTAAATCCAAAGAATAAAGCTTGACGGAATCTTGGATCTTGAACGATTGGGTGCTTAATGTGTGGTTCAGAAGCCTTAGTAGAAGGCGCTGTATTCACAATTAAGTATTGTGGATAACCAGACCATGAGGTCTTAACGTTTTCGTTTTCCGCATATTGCGTATAATATTGTCCGATTAAACCAACAGAGGATAAAGAACCAGCTTCGAATAAGTTCATGTTTTCTTCAACCGTTGCGGTGAAAGCATACGAGATGGACTTATAGGTGATGGTGTCTTTGCGGACAAAGTCAAAGTTCTTGTTTAAAACAAAGGATTGGTTTTCGTTCCAACTCTTAATCACATAAGGACCATAAGAACGGAATGGGTTCGCTGGTGTACCATAAGTCGAATTAGCTCCGTCCAATGATGCAGCAAACACAGTGGGTTGTACTAATTGCATACCACCAAATGCAACAGCAGAGGATTGTGCAATGGTTTCATAAGTGGTTAATTTGAAAGTTGTCGTATCGATAACTTCAAAACCAACATCTTCCCAGGCAACAGGTGTGCCGGTGGTAAGTTGTTTAAAATATTCTGCGGCGTTTAAAATCGGAAATCCAGAACGGTTTGCATCGTCTTTATAATATAAGGATGCTCGGAAGTTGTTTTGAACTGGATCTAAGAATTGCTTAAGCGTGTATTCAAAGGTGTAAGCAGTAACTTGTGTACCATCTTCGAAGAAAATATCATCACGAATTTCGAAAGTCCATTCGGTTGAGTTAACCTTGGTAGCGTTTTCGCGGTCATATTTACCATCAATGGTGAAGTCGTTTCCTTCAGCGTCTTTTGGGAACGAGGTTGCACCTTGAAGAATGGTGATGAAGTCTAATGCTTCAATACTGAATTCTCGAGCTTCGATTTTCGAAAAATCACCGATGAAGTCAGCAACACCTTGTTCAATAGCCTTACCCCAGTCAACTTCAGATGTATATAAACTGGTTGATAAAGACGACATGATGTCGTTTTCAGTAGCAGTTTCATATGTCATTGGGTTTAAGATAAACCGTTGCGCGGTTGAACTGATGGTAGAGAAATAAGTTTCATCTGTAGAATAATTAACGGTTTTGGATTGTAATGGTTCCCAATAGGCAAATAAGGTTAAATCATTTGCGACGGTTAAAGGGAATTGTTGTGATGCTGGTTCTAACCAAGTTAAACCAGGTTTACCTCTAAACCAACCCATGAAGCGATATCCAGCACGGGTAGGTGTGGCTGGAGCAGCAAGGGTACCGTTTTTAACAACAGTTGCCGGAGCAACAGCAGATCCACCTCTAGCATCAAAGGTAACCAAGACGGTTTCTTGACTGGAAGGCGTAACTGAAGATGTTTCGCTAGAAGTTGCACTAGATGTGGTTGTACTAGTGGTTTGCGATGAGGATGACGATGATGGTGTCACTCCACATGCGGAGAGAACAATGGCAAATAAAGTTAGGAAAAAACTAGACTTTACTTTTGAATGCATATAGCACCTCCATATGAATTGAAAATAATTATACATAGAAAAGTAAAAAATTGTAAATAAAAAAATTCTTAAACCCTTCTAGCAAAGACCATTAAACCCAATTTTTGCTAAATTGTTTCGTATTTATCGTGTATTTATAAAAGCAATGTAGTTGTTATGAAAACGCTTTCAAGGACATCATTTTTTCATGAAAATTCGTTTTTTTGTAGAGAAAAATCTACACATTTATTTATTTTTTAGAGCAAAAAGCACTCAATTACTATATCGATTGCAATTTAAGTTTCATTAAATGATAATTACTATCAAATTAGTTGAGGAGGCCTTATGAAGTTAAAATATTTCAATATACTCACTTTTCTTACCCTTGTTCTTGTCGCATGTGGAGGAGGCGATGTTTCTTTTGTTAGTTCGAGTAATCAAGAATCCCTAACTTCGTTGAGCGAAGACGCTTCATCGGAGGTAACAACCTCCAGTGAACTTCCATCTAGCGAAGAAAGTTCTTCTTCTAGTAGCGTGAGTATGAGTTCTAGCAGCACATCACTCACAAGTTTAGATCGCATTAATTTAGATTTAGCATCTTTATCCTATACGTTAGGTGCAATCTTGCCTGTGCGAGGCCCCAACCGCTCCAACATTACATGGACCTCCTCACATCCTCATATTATTTCTCCTGGAGGCGGTCATATTGAAATCCCAGTTTATGGGCAATCAGAAACGGTGACCTTAACCGCAACCGCTACACACGGTGGTTTGTCAGGAACGCGCTCTTTAGAAGTTTTGGTTAATCCAATGACTTATCCAACTATTACACGTAACGTGAATCTTGCTTTTGATAACACATCAGAAGAATATTTAGTTTCGGATAAAAACGAAGTCAATGTGTTTTTCTCGGAAACTGGCGCAGTCCCATATATGGATATCGAAACATTTATGGGAATGGTTGATGGGGCTGTTGATTTTCCCATTCTTCAATTTGTCGCCGATGGTGATTTGTTAGTAATCAGTTATCGACTCGAAGATGTTGATGATAATAATCAACCAATTTTTTGGGATTATGAAGCTAGCATAGATTTTCAAGCAAACACATTAACGGTTGATGATTTCAGTTTTTTTGGTAATTATGTGAAATCAACTGAAACCAATTTTTCCGATGGTTTGGTGTTCTTGGGTGGTATCGGTATTGATTCGAATCAAGTGGTGTTTGATTTAGATGATTATCGGATTGATTTGATTCGTTATAACGATTTGTATTTAGCACCTGTATCCATCTTAAATTTATTTTTCTTACATTCACTTTATTACGATGTTTATTACAACGGAGATAAATTAGTTGGGTTCGACACATTTACAGCCCTAGATAGTTCAAGTCCAGTCATTGGTCAAATGAAAACAAGTAGTTTCAATACCCAATCCATGCCGAAGGATGTGAAGCAATTAACCTTCCATTTCTTAGCCTTGGCTTTTGATTATTTCTATGGATTAAAAGGGTTCAAACAAATTAATAGTTTCTATGATTACTTAGCAGACTTTGCCGATCAAATATTAACGGGCAACGATC
>JBEDAR010000110.1:0-6731 GCA_041177725.1 Bacillota bacterium
CAGGAGTCCCATCCTCGATGATTTGCCCTTGATCAATAAAGATAACGCGATCGGCCACTTCTTTGGCAAATGCCATTTCATGAGTAACGACAATCATCGTCATCCCCTCATTGGCTAAAGCTTTCATCACGGTCAGCACTTCTCCTACGAGTTCAGGATCAAGCGCGGACGTCGGTTCATCAAATAATAAAATATTTGGTTTCATCGTTAACGCTCTGGCAATGGCCACGCGTTGTTTTTGACCGCCGGATAGGGATAACGGCGAGGCATGAACAAAGTCCGTCATCCCTACTTTCTTTAAATATTCAAGCGCTAAGGTTTCCACCTCAACACGTGGGCGTTTTAAAACCGTTGTCGGACCAATCACACAATTTTGCAACACATCCATATGCGGAAATAAATTAAAGGATTGAAAAACCATACTAACCTCCGCACGTAAGGTTTGTAAGTCAGATCCGCGAATATTAAAGGGTTTACCTTGATAGATAAGGCTCCCATCCGTGGGATATTCTAATAAATTCAACATTCTCAATAAAGTAGATTTACCACTACCTGAAGGGCCGATGATACAGGTAACTTGACCCGGTTGAAAACCGACGGTGATATTCTGAATCACGCTTACCTTACCAAAAAATTTGGTAACATGGTCTAATTTAATGATGTCCTGCGCCATCGCTTACGTCCACAACTTCAAGCGTGGTTTGAGATGTGGGAAATGAGACCCGATTGACCACATGAAGTTTCCTTTCAATCCATTTAAGTAAAGCTGAAAATGATAACGTCATGATTAAATATAAAATCGAGACAATGAAATAAACTTCAAATTGCCGGTAATACGTCGTAGTTAAAAACCGAGAAGAATAAAATAAATCACTCACGGCAATCACCGATAAAACTGCGGTATCTTTAATATTGACGATGATTTCATTACCAAAAGCGGGTAATGAATTTTTAATCGCTTGCGGAAAGACAATCCGTAACATCATCTGAGAATAGGTCATCCCCAAGGATAATCCTGCTTCCGATTGCCCTTTTTCAATCGCTTGAATACTGCCTCTTAAGATTTCCGCTATATAGGCAGTTGTGTTCAATCCGACCACGGTGATACCGGCGATAAAGGCAGGCCAATAACCGGCAAAATAAATCACTCCATAATAAATGACCGTCGCTTGAACGATCATCGGTGTGCCGCGAAAGACTTGAATATAAACTTTTGAAAAAGTATTGCCAATGTTACGAAAAAACCGATAGACTTTTGAATCCATCGGTTGCTTTGGTAACACCCGTAACGCCACAAGGGGAAGGGAAAGCACAATCCCAATCAAGGTGCCGGTGATTGCAATGAATAATGTCGTGAACACACCGATTGCAAAGACGAACCAATGCTTGGTAATTAAGAACCATACTCCTTCAAAGAACCCTTGTGGCATATACGTTGAATTTACTCGAGATTGCTTGCTTGTTCGCTTGCTTCTGCCATCCAGGTTAATCGGGTTTCTTCGGTTAACGCGGTTAAAGCTTCTTCAATACCTTCTAATAAGGCTGTATCGGTTTTTCTTAAACCGACTGACACGGTGATTAAGAAATCATCGTTAGGTTGACCTTCGTCATCCAAGACCGTGATTAATTCAAGCGCCTCTGCATGTTGGTTCAGCATTTGTAAGGCGAAAGGTTCTTCAGCTAAAATCGCATCGATGCCACCTTCCTGATTGGGATCATTTGCCAATGCTAATAAAGCGGTGACGGCATCAGGATAGGATGGTAATGCGGTCGCTTGTACCCAACCATCGGTTTCTGCGTAACCGGCGATAATATCATCTTGTAATGTCCCTGCTTGAGCAACAACGGTTGCTCCGGCAAAGTCTGCAACGGTGGTTGCATCTGCATAATCAGAACCAGGTAAAACGATCATCACAGAGCGAGTTTCAAAATAAGGTTGGGAGAAATTAATGGTTTCGCGACGCGATGGTGTGTCGGTCATCCCGGCAATGATGGCATCAATATTACCTGAAGTTAAGGACGGAATTAAACCATCCCAATCGGTTTTGATAATCCGTAATTCTACATCAAGTTCTTCAGCAAGATAGGAAGAAACGCGGACGTCATACCCATCGCAAAGAAACGCTGAATCTTGAATGGCGACCGTGGTGTCCGTTGCCGTGGTGGTTGACCAGTTGAACGGGGCATAACCACATTCGAGACCAACCGTCAAAATCCCATCATTCAAAGCCGGTGGGAGCGTGCCACAACTTGCAAGTGCAAGCGCTGGCATGACTGCGAATAAGGCGGATTGCTTTTTCATTTTTTTTACCTCCTTAAAATAAAATAAGCATCGCCCTACCGATGCCTAAGGAGACAAAATAATAAATGTCTTCTTGTATCGATAGCGCCTCTACCACATACGTGGTAGGAGTCTAGAGGAATCTTATTCCCTAGCCCAATCAAGCTATTTGACAATAACTTGTTTCGGCAATCTTCCCTTTCATGTGGGTCTTGGAGTTCCCTCTCACCACATTACTTTTGTTGATTGCGCCTCTATCTAAGAGATGCATTTATCTTATAAAATTACTTGATAGATGTAAAGGATTATTTTAGAAATAAAAAAGTCCCAATGTTTGGGACTTAATGATATCGTTTATATTTTGAGATCGCCTTCGCTATACCATTTCCATTTTCTTGCATATGCATCTACAATCCAAACCAAGATAATCGGCAAAGCAATTTGTAAGATAAAAATCGATAAGAGCGCACCCACTAAGTTACCTTCCATGGCTGACAAGGTTGCAAATTGACCTACCAATCCTGAGGTACCCATGCCAGCTCCAGTCGCATCCGTTAAGGTTTGAAATACCATCGTTGAAATCGGTCCTAGAATGGCACTGACAATTATGACAGGTAACCACAGCATTGGTTTTTTCATCGCATTTTTAAACTGCAACATTGAAGTTCCTAATCCAACGGAAATCGTCGTACCTAGGTCATTATCTCTTCGACCCATCACGGCAAATCCAAGCATGTGAACGGCACAGCCAATCACCGCCGCGCCTCCGGCTAATCCGGATATGCCAAACGATATCGCAATCCCGGCAGAGGAAAAGGGTGAGGTTAAAATAATACCCATCAACACGCTGACAATTACACCCATGAGGAAAGGTTGTAAGGTTGTAGCAGAATTCACAAACTCGCCGATGGCACTGGCAATCGAACTAATCGGTTGAAAATACAGCAAGGTAAATAGTGTTCCCGTTAAGATAGAAAATAATGGAATTAAAATAATATCGAAAGGTGTTTTTTTCTTGAACACCAATTCCACCAAAAGTAATGCAGAAATGGTCGTCACATATGCGACAAGTGGGTCGGCTCTTAATGCTAATCCTGACGCGGTAGATAATCCACCAATCACCATCGCGCCAATTAATTTAAGCCCTTGTAATTTTAAAGCCCAAGCAATCCCAACACCGATACCTACGCCTAAAAATCCACGAACAATTCCAGACACTCGCGTGATTTCCGTGCCAAGGTTAAACGTTTCTGTAAGTTGAAAATTTAATAACAATCCTAATTGATTGAGGATGACAGAAATAATCAAGGTGGCAAATAAACCATAGACCATCCCATTCATCGACGTGAGGAAAAATTGAAACGGACTCAAATCAAATAATTTTATTTTTTTCATGATCAAGATGCTTTCTTTTAAAAGAGAACAATTTACTGCCATCATTATAAACAAAAAACACCCCGATGGGGGTGTTTTGGGAATTCATGGTCGGGAAGACAGGATTCGAACCTGCGACCCTCTGCTCCCAAAGCAGATGCGCTACCAAACTGCGCTACTTCCCGATGTACTTGGCGCGCCCGACATGAGTCGAACACGTAACCTTCAGATTCGTAGTCTGACGCTCTATCCAATTGAGCTACGGGCGCAAAGTATTCAGCCACTTTGCCATTTGGAGGTTCCTATCGGAATCGAACCGATGGTGATTGAGTTGCAGTCAATTGCCTTACCACTTGGCTAAGGAACCACCGAGTGATGGCCGTTAATAACTTTAACATTATCACTCGATGGTTTCAATAATTTAACGGATTAGCGCGACTTCACGCGTTCCCACATTTCAGCAATGGGAGCGTTGAATGAACCAAAGTCAGAAAATAAGGCGGTGCGAATAATCGTTTCTGGTAAAGGATATTGCGTCATGATTTGCCGATGATTTTGGACATCAATCACCATATCTTCTGCAGTTAAGGTTTCCGTGGTCCCTTCAAAGAAATAACCTAAATCTAGGGTGACGAAGGATTCGCTATCAACACCATCGTTATATTCAGCATTGAGATCAATGACACTTTGTAAGACTTCATCACCTGCGATAAAGGAAGTGTAGCCAATATATCCCATGTTTTGAATGGCAATTTCTGGTGTGGAAACGTAGTCAATAAAACGTTGAGCAACAACTTTAACTTGTTTATCTTCTTCAAGCCCTTCATCATCTTCGGCGATATCTTTATGCATGACAAAACCGTCAAACCAAATGTTGCTGCCTTCTTCTGGAATGATATATTCAAGGGCAACGCCATCTTCTTCATCGGCAGTGTCCATCGCATAGGTGGCATCACCACTCCACGCCATAAACATGTCAATACGGCCGGAAACGATATCGTTTTTCGCGTTATCGGTTTCAAGACCATATGCATTATCGACTAATGATTCTAAGGATGGTTCTAAGGCTGCCAAGACGTCCTCATCTATCGTATTAATTTTGGTGGTGATCAGGTCGTTATAAGCTTCACCGGTAATCGTGCCCGCTTCATATTCGGCGCGGAAACCATCAAAGTCTTCTTTGTATACATCCATCATCGCGGTCATTAAAACTTCGCGGACAGAGTCCTTGATCATGCCTTTACCTGCATAAGCTGGGTTGTAAAGTGCTTGCCAAGACGTCATATCCTCGGCACTTACTTCCAATGGGTTGTAAACAAGACCGACCGTACCCCACATGTAACCCGCAGCAAATTCAGCAACCGTGCCAACATTTTCGACTTCTAACCCTTCATAAATATTTTGCAAGTAAGGGGAGACATACGTGTCATAGTTGGTTAAATATTTTCTCGAGCCATCTTGATTTTCATCAAACTTGGTTAACCAACCTTCCTTCATCAACCGTTGAATCATGTAATCCGAAGGTGCAAAAATATCATAGTCACCTTGAAGATTGACAACGTTGGTGTACATTTCTTCATTGGTTCCGTACATGTCATATTCAACATTGACGGTGACACCATAGGTTTCTTCATACCATTGTTCAAATTGATCGACTAAATCTAAGTCGCCTGCCACTTCAGGATCCTTTTCATAAATGTAACCACCCCAGTTATACACTTTGAGGGTGACATCGGCTTGCGGTCCGCAACCTGCTAAGGCGCCCGTGGCAAGAACAACAGCAACATAACTTAATGCTTTTTTCATTTCCATCTCCTTTGATGTTAGCGATGACTCATCGCTTGTATATTCTTTCTATCGCCTTTTCCTGTGAGTGAGTAGTTAACAATTAAGACACCCACGGCGAAGAGAAAAATTAAAGTTGTAAGTGCACGAATTTCTGGAGGAATGCCCACCCGTAGTTGTGCTTCTACATAAGTGGATAGGGTATCAAAACCCGAGGTTGGTTTCAAGAATGAGGTAATAATAAAATCATCGAGCGACAAGGTGAATGCCAAAACAAATCCGGCGACAATGCCTGGGAAAATTTGCGGGAGGATCACTAACCATAACGCCTTAAATGGCGTGGCGCCTAAATCCAAAGCTGCTTCATAAATACTTGGATCCAGTTGTTGTAATTTCGGTTTCACCGACAAATAAACGAAGGCCACGGTTAAGACGATATGACCAATCACCAATGTAAATAAGTCACGATTACCATATTGAAAGAATAAGAATAAAACCGCTAAAGATAAGGCCATCACGATTTCAGCATTGATGACCGGAATTTGCGTTAACATTTCAAAAATACGGCGACCGGTCTTTTTCATATAAAAAATTCCAATTGCGCCTAGGGTTCCTAAAATCGTACTGACGGTGCTCGAAATAAAGGCGACCATAAAGGTGTTACCAACCGCGCGCATCGCCCGTTCATTTAAAAATAAGCGCCGATATAAATCAAACGTAAACGTTGAATTTGGCCCAATGACACCGACAATGCGGGTATCAATAAAAGAAAACATGATCAATAAAAAAATCGGTAAGTACATCAATAATAGAATCAACGCTACGTAGCTTTGGGCGAGTAAACGTTTTACCATAAATGTTTCCTTGCTTGGTCTTCACGTTTATTAAATTTACGGGTGAGATATAAGGTCAAGGCAATAAACACCAGCATGATTAAGGACATAAAAGAACCAATGTTGACTGCATCAGGTGTTGAACTACGAAAGTAAGCATTATAAATTGCTTCCCCAAAAAGGATGACTTTCTTTTCGGAAAGAATCGTCGGAATGACTTGACTGGAAATCGTCGGCATAAATACCATGGTGGCCGCAGCGACAATGCCGGGCATCGTCATGGGTATGATAACTTTATAAAAGGTTTGAAAAGGGGTGGCACCTAAATCTTGAGCGGCTTCAATTTGCGATTTATCCAATTTTAACATCGTGGTATAAAGTGGCAAAATCACAAACGGTAAGAAGTTATAAACGAGGCCAATCGTCACTGCTAAAGGATAGTTAGGATTGTCATTGGC
>JBEDAR010000111.1:0-3067 GCA_041177725.1 Bacillota bacterium
CAACCCAAGTTGAAAATGGAAAAACATTGAATATTAGCCCAACCTTTTATCCTGTTGATGTGACAGACCGTCAATTAACTTATGCATCCAGTGATACAGAAATAGCCACAGTAAGCAGTGCAGGTGATTTCGGTGTGGTATTAGGAAAATCGCTAGGATTTGTCACGATTACTGCCACCAGTGTGATGGACCCATCTGTGCAAGCAACCTTGGTGATAGAAGTGATACCCGCCACCTTATTAACACCCGATGTAATTACCAATATTTATTTATTCGTGAGAAAAGGAATCGGCCATTTGGGGTTAAATTTTTTAAATGGATTGTTAGGTTTCTTAACTTTCTTCACTTATTTATATGAAAAGAAAAATCGATATGTTTTGATCTCTTTAGTAACTGGGGTGTTACTTGGTTTGCTTTTTGAAGGCTTACAATTTTTTGCACCGGATCGAAGTCCTGTTTGGATTGATGTGATTTATAACACTTTGGGTTATGCGTTTGCTCAGTTACTCATGCTGAGCATCTTTTTGAGCATCCATAGAAAACAATTACAGAAACCAAATTTAAAACGTTAATCGGTTACTTTTTAAACTCTTTTGACGAGTAAAACTTGATAAGGTCTCATCAAGACTTGTCCATTCAGCATGGTTCCGATTGGGTAGTGCCCTGTACTATCAAACATCACTTCCACTTGATCTTGGCTTGTGCCCCAGATAATGATAGAGGTTAAGGTACCACTATTTTTTGCTTCTCTAGCATTGGCAAAAACATAGTAAGGTTGACTATCTTTGGTTAAGGCCATGGCAATGGTCGAGTAGGTTAAAGGTGCGTTCCAAAATCCTAATTGATTTTGAACGTCTAGAGCAGATTCTAATTGGAAAGAGAGACCGTTCAGTCTTAATTCAATCATCTGAGCATAACGTTCAAACTGTGCGTAATGGGTGACCTTTCGATCCCATTTAAAACTATTGGTGAAGTCAGATGATTGATAAGAGTTATGAGAAATACGTTGCCCGTTGATAACAAAAACATATTGGTCTTCGTCCTCATCATCTGCGATTTTAGTTCGCATGATTTCTTCCCCCGCATGGATAAAGGGAATCCCTGCCGCGAACGTAACTAAGGCATTAATGCCTACACTTGCGTTGGGGGCGTTTTCCACACCAACCGTTCCTTGTAGTTGATCATAAAGCGTTAAATTATCATGAGCCGAAGCATAGTTGACGGTCTTTCGAGGATCGAGATAACTGGTGTTGTAGTAATCACCATTTTTACCTGCTAGCATCCCTTTAACACGATTGATAAAGCTGACATTACTAGCGTTATCATTTTCCCCTTTTTGGAACCAACCATATTCAGTGCCATCGCCCCAATTATTTTCCCCTTTTAAACCATTGCGCCCAGCGTCATTGAAACCACCGATGCCATTGAGTCGGTTGTAAACGGAATACGTATTCGATTGCTGATCTAATGGTAAGGTGGTATCGGAAAAACCTTTCCAAGGTTCGCCATAGATGACGATATCCGGATCAATTTCGTTTAAAGCATCACGCACCTGATTCATCGTTTCCACATCCATGAGGGCCATTAAATCAAAACGGAAACCTTTAATTTTATATTCTTCCGCCCAGAACTTAACGGACTCCACGATAAATTTTCTAAACATGGGGCGTTCAGATTTGGTTTCATTCCCCACGCCAGCGCCATCGGAAAACGTACCATCACTCTTTAATCGAAAATAATAACCAGGAACGAGCATATTAAAGTTAGAACCCATCGCGCTCGCAGTGTGATTGTAAACCACATCCATGATGATTCTTACATCTTGCTCAGCAAAACTTTTTACCATTTCTTTGAATTCCAAAACCCGAACAGATCCATCTCGAGGGTTGGTGGAATATTGACCTTCAAGCACATTAAAGTTAAGCGGATTATATCCCCAGTTAAACGAGTTACTTAATTCATTGTTGCTTTGATCGTAAATAGGAAGCAATTGTAAAGCATTAAAACCAAGTTCGTTGAGGTGATCAAAACCCGTTGATACGGAAATACCCTGTTGAGACGTATAGGTGGTTCCTGATTCCACTAAACCTTTAAACTTCCCGCGATTACTTTCTGTACCTGTCCAGGTTTCATCCATGGTTAAATCACGAACATGGAGTTCGTAGACCAGTAAGTCAGTCGGTGAGGAAATATCTTCAAACGTGACCTCATCCCAACCTTCAGGTTGGATGTCACTCACATTGACAATCTTGGCACGGACACCATTTACACCAGCAGTACGGGCATAAGGATCCATCACCTCATTGGTGCCAACGGCATTGGTCACGGTATAAGTATAGTAACGACCCATCAAACCCCGGTGAGCGGTTAACGGCAAGACTTGGTAATGCATACCTTGAATACCCTTCGACATGACGTACGTACCAATCGGTAAATCACTGATGGTTTGACCAGTAATGGCAGAAGTGTCTCCGGAAGTATAAATATTTAATCGTACTTTTTGAGAAGTCGGAGCCCATACTTTAAAGATGGCTTCAGATGAATTCAATGTTAAACCTAAATCATTTCCTTGGTATGTGAATTCATCAGTAAATTTAGAGGTTTCAAATAAACGATTCGCTAATACTGTTCTGATTTTCTTTTTTGTATCCGTAGGATTAAATTGAATTCTTACACGGTAAAGTAAACTAAGATCAGCATCGGTATCAAGCGGTGCTTGAAAACCAGAGTTTCCAGAACCACCTGTTGCGATAACATCCTCACCTGCAAGAATTTCATAACTTGTAAAAGGGGCGTTGGTTTGAATTTCAATTAGATTCCAAGCGGAAAAGAAAACGCCAGTAATACGATCACCCGTTGCATCCGCTTCCGTGAAATAGTATTCAGTTTCACCGAGGATTAAATAAACATTCATCTCCCCTTGAGCAGTGACAAAAGGAGCGAAATCTGCAAAGAATATGGTTGTATCCGGAGATTGACCTGCCCAAGTATTTGCAGGGCGAACAATATAGTTTAATTTGGTTGTGGTTTGCCAAGTGGTAATCGGTAAAGATATGTAACCACCATA
>JBEDAR010000112.1:0-17410 GCA_041177725.1 Bacillota bacterium
ATTAAAAACACTTTGGCATTACGAACAATCGCTCGACCCAGAGCCACGCGTTGCCGTTGACCACCCGAAAGTTGTTTCGGTTTGCGATCTAATAACTTTTCAATTTCTAAAATTTTTGCAGCGCGATAAACGCGTTCACGGATTTCTTCTTTATTAATGTGACGAATTTTTAAACCAAAAGCTAAGTTGTCAAACACCGTCATATGTGGATAAAGCGCATAAGACTGGAACACCATCGCGATATCGCGATCCTTAGGCGGGGTGTCATTACGCAACGTCCCATCAATATAAAGTTCACCACTGGTAATGTCTTCTAAACCTGCAATCATCCGAAGCGTCGTGGATTTACCACAACCTGATGGACCGACTAAAACAATAAATTCTTTGTCTTTGACTTCGAGATTGAAATCAAAAACAGCCTGAACCTTATTGTCGTAAACTTTATTAATATTTTTCAAAACAACTTCTGCCATATATCTGTGCTCCTTGAAAAAGATTATAACAAGATTAGTTTATCATGATTTGTGCATTGTGCACAAATCATCCAAGTTTGATTAAAAGTTTTTCGATAAGGGTAAACAAAAGGGCGTGGTCATGTTGACGAATATCTAAACCGGTTAAATTGACAAATTGATTTAAGCGATAGGCAAACGTATTTCGATGTATATATAATCGTTCACTGGCAAGAGTTGCCTTTAAATCACAAGCCAGTAACATCGAGGCGGTTTGCATCAAATGCCGAGGAACTTGAGAATATTCTTCTTTAATTAACGGCATCAGCGCTTGATTACCATCAAAGATAAGTTGGAGAATGAAGTCACCGAGACTATCTACTTTTCCGGGATTTTTGCGAATGGCCATTCTCGAAGCGTTTTCCCCAAGAGCATGGAGACGATACGTTTTCAAGAGATGGAACTTTAGATTATATTCTTGTTGGTAAGTATCCAAGAATGTTTGTAAGTTAGTACGACTTTCTTGTTGAGAAAAAAAGGCAACTTGATCTTTATGAATTCGCTGCCAAGTGATGCTTTGACCGAGCACATCTTTAATTGTTGCCCGAAAAGGTTCATCTGGAAATGGTGATTGCGCCGTTAAATAATAACAAATACCTGTTTTCATTCAACTTCAAAAAGATAGGTTTCAAACGGCCTTAGAATAAGGTTTAAACCTTTTTTCTCAATCGTTGGATAATTATGGAGCATAACGGAATTGATGATGCGATCAACTTTAAATTCCACTTCAAAGGATCTAAAGTTACTTACAACCATAAGTGCTGGTCTGCCTTCATGAACATAAGCAAAAACATCAGGGTGCATCGCATCCACGAGTGCTAACGGTCCAGACAAAACCGATTCCATGATTTTTGGTGTTTTTCGGATGGCAATGGCTTTGCGATAAAAATTAAAGATCGATTTGGGGTCTAACTTTTGCTTTGCTAAATTGACATCTGGATAATTACCGTTAACTTGTAGAGGAGGTTCAACAGTTGAAAACCCTGCATAAGCCTTATCACTCCATTGAAAAGGTGTACGAGCATTCACTCTTGAAGTTCTTCTTAAAAATCGAAGAATGCTTTGCTCATCCATTTTTTCTGCAGCCTGTTTAGCGTATTGAAGTGCAGAAACATCTTTAAATTGAGTTAATTTTTCGTAATCAACATTACTCATTCCGATTTCTTCACCGTTATAAATAAATGGGGTTCCGTATAAAAATAAAAGCGTGGTTGCGAGCATGGTTGCCGATTCTTTTCGATAACGAATAGAGCCATATTGAGAGACCACACGAGGATGATCATGATTTAACCAATAAACAGGTAACGATGCATGCGGAGAAACAGTTTGATACCACTTCATAAAATTTTGTTTTAATTGCACCACATTCGTTTTAATTTCATGATCGGCTTTTTGGTCAGAACCATAGGCTCCATTTTCCCAACATGTATCAAAATTAAATACCATATTGAGAAATCCAGTTTGAGGATGGATGTACTGTAAGGACATATTCGGAGATACGCCGCCACCAACTTCACCAATCGAGAAGGCTTCTGGATATTTCATCAAAACCTCGGATTTAAATTCTTTTAAGTAATCAAACACGCGTGGTAAAGAAGAAAATTTACTTGAATCAAGAACCAATCCATCAGCATCAACCGGTAAGGTTGAATTTGTAAAGGTTAAATCTTTTGCTAAGTGAGCTAAGGCATCGAGCCGAAAACCATCAACACCAAGGTCTAACCAAAATTTAGCCACATCATACATTTCTTGCCTAAGCGATCGATTTTCCCAATTTAAATCGGGCATTTTCTTTGAAAATATTTTTAAATAATATTGCTTAACCGTGTCATCATATTGCCAAGCGCTATCGGAAAAATAACCGCGCCAATTCGTCGGAGGAAGTAATTTGCCCTCTTCTGTTTTTTTTGGATCTTTCCAGATGTAATATTGATGATATTTGGAGTACTGATTTTTTCGAGCTTCGATAAACCATCGATGTTCATCGCTGGTATGATTCAGAACCAAATCAATGATAATCTTGATACCCAATTGGTGTGCTTCTTTTAGTAATGCTTGAAAATCTTCCAACGTACCAAACATAGGATCGACTTGAAAATAATCTTTGACATCATAACCATAATCATCCATCGGTGAAGCAAAGAAAGGACATATCCATAAAAGATTAACGCCTAACTGATGCAGGTGGGGTAATTTTAGGCGAATGCCGTTAAGATCACCTATTCCATCATGGTTACTATCATAAAAAGACCGTGGATAGATTTGATAACCAATCGCTTCTTGCCACCAGGGCCTGGTTTTATTCAAAGAAAGTTTCTCCCTTTTGCGCATCCGAGATCATCTTTAATAAATCATGACGTTCGATTTTGAAGGATAAATTTTTAGGTAGTCGATTCGTTGGAAAAAACTTTACCTCGGTAATTTCATGACCAAATGGTTTTAAAACTCCTTTTAAAGTGCCTTTAAAAACTAGGACATACTGACTTTGCGATTGCCCGTGATGCACAAAATCAAAGTGATAGACACCGGTTAAGTGGCTAACATGAACATCTGCTCCTGCTTCTTGCATACATTCTTTTCGAATCGCTTCTACAGGACTTTCAAATAAATCTGCCCAGCCCCCTGGTAAGGTAAAACCTTGATCAACCTTTTCTTTTACCAATAAAATTTCATTTTGTTGATTAAAGATGATCATTCTTACGGATACATTTGGCGTGGGATAAATATCACGATCAAAATATTGTGGACGATTAAAATTGACCTTGGTAAATTGCTTTAGCATCTTCATAGACATATCGCTTAGTTCTTGATAGTTTTCAATTGCATAAGCATCTTTTGAGTAGGTTAAACCAATTTTACTAATCGCTTGAACCTTAAGAATAAATTCATAAAATGCTAAGTTTTTTTTCGATTTCATTGCTTCTATTTTACTCTAAAATTTACAAGAATTTACTATATAAAAATTTTAAAAAATGCTATGCTAATTTCAAAGGAGGAAACGCTATGATTTTAACCACCATTGATTTGCAATTAGTGGGAATCATTTTATGGGTTGTGGTGTTTTTTGTTGCCGTCATTGTCGAATCCCTTGAACCGCAACTTGTTTCACTATGGTTCGCAGGTGGCGCTTTAGTTGCCCTACTATTTGCGACATTATTTCAAGTAGGAATTTTGTGGCAAATTCTTATTTTTACATTATCGAGTGTTATCCTACTCATGTTAACAAGACCGTTTGTTAAAAAAGTAACGAATCGCCCTTCGATTCCTACAAACGCAGACGCCTTGATTGGTCAAGACATCTTAATTGAAAAAGGTTTTGGGCCAAAGTTATCGGGTGTAGGTGTGCATGGTGATGTGCGTTGGAAACTCATCAGTCATCAAGACGCAACCTTTAAAGCCGGAGAATACGCGACGATTCAAACCATTCATGGTAATAAATTAATTGTTACCAAAAAGAAAGAAGGAAAATAACATGACTTTATTCTCAGCAGCAGCAGGCATTGGATTGTTCTTTTTAGGCATAATCTTTTTTGTCCTATTGATTATTTTAATTCGTTCGATAGTGATTGTCTCCCAAGGAACCACCGTGATCGTGCAACGTTTAGGGAAATATCATAAAACCTTGTCTGCAGGTATTCATATCATCGTTCCCGTCATCGATTCCAAAGTTGCCACCATCTCCTTAAAGGAAAGAGTCTATGACTTTCCACCTCAACCGGTGATCACCAAAGATAACGTCACAATGCAAATTGATACCGTTGTCTATTTCCAAGTCACTGATCCAAAACTTTTTACATATGGCGTTGAGCGTCCCTTATCTGCCATGGAAAATTTAACCGCAACAACCTTACGTAACTTAATTGGCGACCTTGAACTTGATGAAACTTTAACCTCTCGTGATCGAATTAACCATAAAATGTGGGAAACCCTAGAAGAAGCCACAGATTCTTGGGGTATTAAAGTCAATCGTGTTGAATTGAAGAACATTATTCCACCTCGCGATATTCAAGAAGCGATGGAAAAGCAAATGCGCGCTGAACGCCAAAAACGTGAAGCAATTCTTGAAGCGGAAGGTAAAAAACAAGCGGCAATTTTAACTGCAGAAGGGGAAAAAGAATCCGCAGTCTTAAGAGCGCAAGCCGTCAAAATTAAAAAGATTACGGAAGCGGAAGGGGAAGCAGAAGCGATTTTAAGAATCTTTGAAGCTCAAGCCAAAGGTGTTGAATTAATCAATCGTTCGAAACCCGATGCAGCCTTCTTGACCCTGAAGGGTTTTGAAGCTTTAGAAAAAGTTGCCAATGGCACTGCTACGAAGTTAATTATTCCCTCTGAAATTCAAAACGTTACCGGATTAATTGCCTCGCTTAAAGAAGTAATTACCGATGAAAAACCGGTGGTCAAGAAAAAAGGCGAATAGTTTTATCTCGGAAAAATAAAAACCTCTAGAAATGCCTAGAGGTTTTTTTATTTAGATTATTCTACCGTGACAGATTTGGCTAAATTTCTAGGTTTATCGATGTCTCGACCAAGAAACAAAGCGGCATAGTAAGATAGGTATTGACCGACCATCCCTTTAATTAATGGTGATAAATAAACTTTGGTGTTATTGGTAATAAAATCGTCTTCATCTTTTGCTAATGCTTGATTACTGATAACATAGACTTTTGCACCACGGGCCAAAACTTCTTGTAAATTGGAGCGAATCGCCGCAGCTGTAAGTTGATCAGAAACAAAGGCAATCACCGGAACTCCTTCTTTTATCAAGGCTATCGGCCCATGTTTTAATTCTCCACCTGGTAAACCTTCAGAATGAATATAGGTAATTTCTTTGAGTTTTAAAGACGCTTCTAAGGCAACATCATAGTCTAATCCTCTTCCTAAGAAGAAAACATTAGGTTCTTTAGCAATCGCTTCTGCCATCGCTTTGATTTCAAGTTTTGCGCCCATCAACTTTTTCATCGCTTTTTCCACTTCAATTAAATCCGTTATGATTTCCGTATTAGCGATTAAGGCAGCGCGTAAGATTGCCAATAAAGCAACTTGAGCAATATAAGCTTTGGTTGACGCTACGGCAATTTCCATGCCGGCATAAAGTAACAGTGTAAAATCACTGGCCCGATCAAGGGAAGACCCTTTGGTGTTGGTGATGGTTAAGATAGGACTACCCTGTTGTTGAATGATTTTAACGCAGCGAATTAAGTCGGCGGTTTCTCCACTTTGAGAAATGAAAATAAACAAGGGATTTTTACCTTTAATTTCTGGATAGTAAGCAAATTCGGAAGCAATATACACCCGACTAGTTTTGCCAATCGACTCAAAATATCGTCTACCTACTAATGCCGCGTGATAACTTGTCCCGCAGGCCAAGAAAATGATTTGGTCAGCTTGTTTTAGTTTTTGAAGGAGGACTTCATCTAAAACAAAATTATTACCATCGAGATAATTATCCATAATCCGATGGATAACTTCAGGTGATTCTTCAATTTCTTTGAGCATATAATGCGGGTAACCATGGAGGCCAATATCCGTCACTTTTAAATCGGTTTGATGAAACACTAGTGGTTTTTCTTCGTTTGGATCAAGATGTTTGACCACTACTTCTTTTTGAGAAATATAACCATACTGATAATCATCCAAAATGTAATATGAGGATGCGTAATCTAACATGGGCACATAATCGGATGCTAAATAATTTGTCTTTTTACCCTTACCGATGACAAGTGGCGAATGTAATTTAGCGTAGTAAACCTTGGTATCATCGCCTTTAAAGAGGATTGCAAGTGCATAAGAACCTTCTAAGTCTTCCATCGTTTGCTTGATGGCAACCAATGGATTTTGTTTTGCATCTTTTAAGTAATGCATTTCCATTAAATTTGCAATAACTTCGGTATCGGTTTCCGATTGAAATTTAAAACCTTGATTTTGAAGTTTCTTTTTGAGGATTCTAAAGTTATCAATCACGCCGTTATGGACAATCGTAAAATAAGATTGTTGAGAAGTATGGGGATGAGAATTGACAAAGTTAGGTTCCCCATGGGTCGCCCAGCGAGTATGACCAATGCCAGCAGCACCATGCATGGTTGCAGGAATGACCTTGCTTAAATCATCAATACGCCCAGGTAAACGAAAAACTTCAATTTTTTCCTTGGTCAAAAATGCTGTACCAGCGGAATCATATCCGCGATACTCTAAGCTTTTGAGACCTTGAATTAAATAATCTCTTAATTTCGCTTCGCCAACAGATCCAACGATGCCACACATGTCAATAAGCCCCCTTAATTGATAAACGTGTTTTCGATTAACGTGATAATTTCTTGGACATATTGTTCACATTGCTGGGGTTGCAATGCTTCGACCATGATGCGAATTAAGGATTCAGTCCCAGACGGTCTAACCAAAATTCTTCCATGTTGCCCAAGGCGTTTTTCGATATCCTTGATTAAATGAATGACATCCGGATGAGACATAACTTCATGTTTATTATCAACCGGGATATTCTTTAACAGTTGTGGATATTGCTTTAATGATACCATAAGTTCAGATAAAGATTTTGAGGTAGATTGAAGAATATTCAATAATTTAATCGCCGACAATAAGCCATCGCCGGTATTCAATTCATTTAAAAAAATCACATGTCCTGATTGCTCGCCGCCTAAAATGAGATTTTCTTTTTTCAATGCAGCTTGAACATATTTATCACCAACACTGGTTTCTATAAATTCAATGCCTTGTTCTTTCAAGGCTTTTTTTAAACCAAAATTACTCATTTGCGTAATCACCACTTTTTTCTTTAACGTTGTTTGACGCGAAAATAAGTGCAAGCTATTTAAATAAATTAAGGCATCGCCGTTTACTTCTTGACCGTTTGCTGTCACTGCAAGCATCCGATCTGCATCACCATCAAATGCAAACCCTAGATCAAATTTTCCTTTTTGAATTTGGCTTTGCAATGATTTTAGATGGGTGGCACCGCATTGATCGTTAATATTGGTGCCGTTGGGTTGATCATGGATAAAAGTCGTTTGAATACCGAGACGATTAAATAAGGTTTTTGCAATCGCGTATGCCGAACCATTCGCAGTGTCAACTAAGATCTTCAGCTGACGATTTTTAGATTCATATTTTTTGGTTAAGAAGCTGAGGTATTGTTCTAGGTAATCCTTCGAGTGAGGGTCAATGGTGCCAATTTGTTTGCCAGTTTTAAAAGGTAAGGTATCTTGTGGGATATCAAGATATTGTTCAATCGCCAACTCAATCTCACCATTAAGTTTTTCCCCTTCATGGTTAAAAAGTTTAATTCCATTATCATAATAAGGATTGTGACTGGCAGAAATCATCACCCCAAAGCCTTTTTTAGTTTGTTGTAAAAAATATGAAATCGCCGGAGTTGTTATCACCCCAAGATCAATAATGCGAGCGCCAGAGGCCATCGCTCCCGATTTCAAGGCATCGGCAAGTAAGGGGGAGGAAATGCGGGTATCTTGGCCAACAAATATGGATTCGGAGGATTTTAAAATTGATCCTAAATACCGACCAATCTTAAATGCATGATGAGCAGTTAATTGTTCACCAACGAAACCGCGAAATCCATCAGTGCCAAAATATTTTCCCATTAATTATTTTCAAAATGAGGTCTATTCTCAATATAGTTGGCTAACGTTTGTTTAAATGTATCCAAATAAACAGGCTCAAGTTGACCCCCATAAGTCAATGACAAGCGACCTGACTCTTCTGAAACCACAATCGTCACAGCATCGGTGGCTTCAGAAATACCGATGGCAGCGCGATGACGCGATCCTAATTTTCCCAAAACTGGTTTGGTCGTGGGTTGATAATAAACATTTGCTGCCAGGATAAAACTGCCGCGAATTATCACCGCACCATCGTGTAATCTAGTGCCTGGATAAAAAATAGTGGTTAACATTTCTGACGATAAAGGAGCGTTTAGGACCACGCCATTCTTGGTAAAATTATCAAGTTTTGTGGTTCTTTCAATCGTAATTAAAGCCCCAATTTTATTTTTGGACATAAATGAAACTGCATCATAAATCAGCTCGTAAATCATTTCTTTGTCATAATTAATTTGCGTAACTGAGTTTTGATTTTTTCCAAATCGGAACATCGAATCAATTCTCGCTTTTAATTCAGTGGCATTTAAAACCACAAATACATTTACCAGAATGATGAACATGGTGATGAGGATAATCGTTAAGAACGAAAAATATTGTAAAAAATAACTTGCTAAAATTGACACAGACAAAAGTAAAAATAAAATCCCATAAACTTTTCTTCTAACAAAGGTAAAAATATAAAAACTTAAGCCTAATAAAAAAATGCCACCTATGGAAAAATCAATCCATTCTAAGACTGTAAAGAATAAATAAGATACATTCATGAGACTTACCTTTTTAATTTTAGCAAAGTTTTTTGATTTTGAATAAAAAAACTGCGTTTCCGCAGTTATTTTCATTTCTGGTGGATGCTGAGGGGATCGAACCCCCGACCTTCTGTACGTCAAACAGATGCTCTCCCAGCTGAGCTAAACATCCATGCGTGCTGGTGCCGACGATAGGAATCGAACCTACAACCTACTGATTACGATTCAGTTGCTCTGCCAATTGAGCTACGTCGGCACGTTCATTCCTATGCGAGCGCTCATTTATCATATACAAGTTTTCCATTGATTTCAAGTTTTTACCTTGATAGATTGTCAATGGTTTCAAAAAGCGTATAATGGTGAAAGTTTTAAAATATGGAACTCCATCACCACCGCTTTTCTAGTATCTTTTGGCCCTTATTTATTGAAATATTATTTTCAGTGTTGGTTTCAATATCGGATACCCTCATGCTTTATGCCGTGAGTCCACAAGCAGTTGCTGCCGTTGGGACTTCAATCACTTATCTAAACTTTATTAACGTTGCTTTTATTATTTTATCGAATGGGACCTTGGCATTATTCACACAATATGCCGGTGCTAAAGAAGTTGAACTTACAAGAAAAGCTGCGATTACAGCAATAAAATACAATTTAATGATTGCAATTGCCGTTACGGCATGCATTTTTATTTTTTATCCTTATTTGATGAATTTGATTATTGAAGATGCGTTGATTGCCAATCTTGCAATTCAATACGGATTAATTGTTGGGAGCGCCTCAGTATTTGTTGCCATCAATCCAATTCTTGCAAATTACATGCGAGCCCTTGGGCATGATAAATCCCCTATGATTGCAAACTTGGTGGCAAACATTGTGAATATAAGTCTTAATTATGTGGCAATCTTTATCCTTGAAATTGGGGTGATAGGGGTGGCATGGGCGACCTTGATAGCCCATTTTTTCGCTACGATTGTCTTAATCATCTTGGCAAGAATTCATCTTCCAAAGGGAATTGGCGAATCCTCCGTTTCACCTAGACAAATTATGAAGGACTCGATTTATATTGGTTTACCCTCAGCCATTGAAAGTTTTGTCTTTTTAGGGGCAATGTCGGTCGTCATTACCGTTTTGAATATATTAGATCCTTCTGGCATTGAAATTTCTGCTAGAGTCACCGTTGAGCACATTTCAAGATTTGCATTTATTCCAGCTGCCGCATTGGCGCATGCGACGGCGATTAAAACTGGTTTTTATGTTGGTGGAAAAAGTTATAAAAAGGCAGAAAATCGAATTTTTAAAGCAAGTTTGATGAGTTTGTTAACCACGGTTATCCTTGGCAGCATTATTTTATTTATTCCTCATGAAATCATCTCCATCTTTACAACTGCAGAAAACTTGCATGGAGATGAATTGACTGAATTAATTCTTGTTATTGAATCTATTCTTTGGATTAATTTAATTATTGAAGCGATTCGAGCTGTGAATGTAATCATAGGCGAGTCATTAAAAGTAACTGGTGATGCGTGGTTTGTCGGTAAGGTTTCACTTGTTTCCATCTTTATTTTTACAATTGGTGGAACCCTGTTTTTTACATTTGTATGGTCACTGGATATCCTTGGCATTTTTATTGCATTAGCGATTGATGAAGCTTTTAAATGCGTGTTTTTTTTGATTCGATTATTTACCAAAAAATGGACTTCTCATACGCTCGTTATTCCCATTAAACCACATTAATCATTTGATCATTGGCGCGCCCGGCACGATTCGAACGTGCGACCCCAACCTTCGGAGGGTTGTACTCTGATCCAGCTGAGCTACGAGCGCAAGAACGATTGGTGCCTCCGGTCGGACTCGAACCGACATGAGCTCACGCTCGACAGATTTTGAGTCTATTGCGTCTACCAGTTTCACCACGGAGGCAACGCAATCATTATAATCATTTCATCACTATTACTCAATCAAAGGGTTCGTTATAATGAAATCAAGGAGTGACGGTATGCCATATCCTATTCTCCATCAACCCCAACGTTTTTGGATGGAAGATCAACATCATCAATTGATTGGGGAAATTGAATACCATCTCGATGCGCAAAAAAGGTATGTCGTGACCCACACCTTTGTTAACCCTGCTTATCGTGGTCAAGGCCTTGCCAATCAGCTTCTTGATCAAATAATTGCCCTTGCAAGAAAAGAAAAGAGATATATTTATCCGCTATGTTCATTTGCGGTCAAAGTTTTACAAAATCCGCGATATCAAGATCTTTGGGACCCTCTAGAAGGTGAGCCCAATGGTGGCGCTTGTACTTGGGTAAAACCATAAATTTCCATGGGAATAAAAAAACCTCGGCAAGCATCCGAGGTTTTAATTTTATATAAAGATTTTTTAGGCAAATTTATCGTAAAAAACGTTGACTGGTTTGATTTGATGTTTATTCAATACCTTGATACAAGCATCAATCATTCCTGGAGACCCGCATAAATATGCTTCAACTTCGGTAAGATCACCTGTCATTCGGTCTAATACATCGGTGATTAACCCTGTGGCTCCATCCCACTTATCTTCTGGTAAGGGATTAGATAAGGCAGGAATATATTCAAAATTAGGGAATTCTTTTTGTAATTGTTTCATTTCTTCTGTGTAATAGAGATCCCTGACTGCCTTAGCCCCAAAGAAATAACGTACTTTTCGTGTCATCCCTTGTTCCTTTAAACGGGAGAGTATTGAGCGAATCGGAGCTTTTCCTGAACCACCGGCGATGCAAACAATATCACGCTTAGATTGTTCTTGTAAAAAGAAATTACCATAGGGACCTGATAATGTGACTGTGTCGCCAACTTTGAGGGCTTGGAAAACATACGTCGTCGCTTGGCCCTTTGGCACATAACGAACAATCATTTCAATATGCGAAGGATCGGAAGGATTGGAGGCAATCGAATAAGCGCGAACAATATCAATGCCAGGGACTTTAATTTGAGCAAATTGACCAGGTTTAAATGGCATGGTTTTAGGGCTAATTAATTTAAAATCTAATAATTTAATGTCGTAGGTCAAATCTACCATCTTGACTAATTTAGTTTTAAATTCCTTAGCCGTTAATAAACCTTCAGGAATGGTAATTTTTGTCAGCGAAGTAGGTTTAACTTGACAAGTTAAGCGAACTTTATTTTCTTTATCCTTAGCAGACAATAACGCTAATTCGGTGGGTCGAATTTCACCCCCACCTTCGGTGACTTGGCATTTGCATAAACCGCATGTTGCTTTACCACCACAAGCGGATGATAAAAAGATTTTATTTTGCGAAAGAATATTCAATAAGGTATCATCGGAAGTCACTTCAATTTCTTTGCTACCGTTGATAACAATCTTCTTCAATCCACCACTACCTAGGGCTTTATCGGCAAGGATAATTAATCCCGTAATTGCTAGCATAATGCCGAGCAAAACTGCAGGTAATAAGATATATTCCATGGTTAATCTCCTTTGTTATTGAATCGGATCAACGCGAGCAATTCCGGCAAAACCGATGAAGGCAAGGGCAAGAATACCTAACAAGACAAAGGCAATCGCTTTTCCTTTGAGTCCGCGTGGTAAATCGGCAATTACAGAAAGCTTTTCACGAATTCCAGAGAGTAAAACAATCGCAAAAGCCCAACCCAAAGAGGACCCCAAAGCGAAGACGACGGTTTCAAAAAAACCATAATCGTAATTTACAAAGAACAAGCTAACGGCTAAGACAATACAGTTGACCGTAATCAGTGGTAAATAAATGCCAAAAGCGTTGTATAAGGCCGGTAAGAATTTTTGAATCGCTAATTCTAAGAATTGAACTGAGGCGGCAATGGTAATCATAAACACTAATAAATCTAATGTGTCCGTACCACTCCATTTTAAAAATTCATAAATAGGCCAGTTAATCGCAGCAGTAAGCGTGGTAACCAGAACGACAGCAAGACCCATTCCTTTGGCATTGGTAACATTCGTGGAAATAGCAATGAGAGGGCACATTCCTAAAATGGATGCCAACGCAATATTAAAGGGCAACAAGGAGGCAATGAAGATTTCAATTAACACTGAGATACTTACCATAAATTTTTCTCCTTATTCTTCGTAATACTTTAGCCAAACACGCAAACCCCAAATAAATAAAGAGATAACAAAAAATCCGCCTGGTGCGATAGCAAAAATGGTCCAATTGATCCAATCGGCACCAAGCAATTGAATATTTAGGATGGAACCATTGGAAAGCAATTCACGGATGACCGACATAACAATCAAAACAAAGGTATATCCCATGCCACTAGCAAAGGCATCAATCGTTGAGTAGCGAACTGGATTCTTCACAGCATATGCTTCCGCTCGACCCATGACAATACAGTTGGTGATAATCAAACCTACATAAGCACCTAAGCGTTCAGCAATATCGGGTGTTAAGGCTTTTAAAAACATTTCAAAAACAATCGTAAAGGTGGAAATGACCACCATGTACGTGACCATGCGAACTTGTGAAGGAATTAGATTACGAATCAATGCGATAAAAGCGGAGGATAGCATCGTCACGAGGGTTACACCAATGCCCATTGCGATGGCGTTTTCCACCATATTCGCAACCGCTAAACTGGAACAGATCCCCAGGACCGTTACGACAATAGGATTGTTACGGGCAATCCCATCACGTAAAACATTAAACCATTTTTTATAATTCAAGCGAATGAGAAATTTTTTCATAAACTAAATGGCCTCCCATAGTGGTTTGTGATAAGTGTAGGTGGTGTTGAGGAGATTTTGAAAGGCAACTGAAGTTCGGGTGGCACCCACAATTGAGGTTACGTAATTAATGGCCTCAATCGTGTCCGGTTGAAGTTTATCAATCACTAATCGTGGTTCCATTCTTTTTCCCACTAATGAATTTAAGAAGACTGCAGTAGTAACTTTAGCCCCTAATCCTGGCGTTTCTTTTTGTGAAGTAATCGCCACCGATTTAATGGTGACAAAATCACTTTCTAAAGTAAGATAACCGACGATTGGACCCCATACACCTGCACCAAAGCGTTTATCGAAAGCGATTGTAATATCATTACTTTCACGATCACGATAGAAATAGATAGGAGCATCTTTATATTCTGCAAGTGATTCAATGACTTCAATTTTTTCTGAATAATAAGCCGCTAGATCACTGACCGCGGTCAAATCATAGTCATGGGATTGTAAGATGGTTCGTTGCTTAAGATTCACTTGGTTTTGTTCAATTTGCTGACGGGTTAATAGATCTGCAGCCACTAATAAGCCACCGGCTGTTGTCCCCATGATTAAGACGAAGGTTAGCATTTTTTGATACGTTTTATTCATGCTTTATTTACCTCCAAGCGTTAATGGAATGGTTTTTTTAGAGACCCAAGCATCGATTAAAGGTGAAAATGCATTGGCTAATAAAACTGCATAAACAACACCTTCAACGGAACCGGTGAAATAACGAATGATCACGGTAATTAAACCAGCAAGCAGGCCATAGACAACTTTTGCTAGTCCATGACGTGGTGCTGTGGTTTTATCCGTGAGTAAGAACACGGATGCAAATATTACTGTACCCACTAATGCAACATAAGTCGGTTCAGGAAACTTCGCAGTAGGAGCAAATAAAGTTGGATTCATGGATTCAATCCACCAAAATAAAGCGACAAAACCAATGACACCGACCAAATAACTTAGGGTGATTCTTAAATCGATTACTTTAAGGACAGCATAAACAATTGCTAACAAAAGTAATCCCGCTCTAAAAGGATCACCAATAAATCCAGGGGTCGGACCGATGATGAGTTCAATCCATGTAAAACTAAAACCATCCGTTAAGGATTTTAAGTCAGCAGCTGTGTTACCAACCGCCACCATATATGTTGAAAAGGATACGTTAAGAAAAACCATTCCCACGGCTGCTGGTAAAAACGGATACTTACCATGGCCTCCGAAAACTAATTTGCCATAAAATGATGCAACAGCTCCACCAACACTTGCCATCCATAGCTGAGTGAGTGAAGAGGGAACTAACATGGTGAAGAGTAGCGGCGTAAACCACCACGCTAAATCCACAACGCGTTTTCTTAATCGAGCAAAACCAAGTTCAAATGGGATGGCACCCAAGAGTGCAAATAAATAAATTAAGATTGCTTGTATGCCAACGGTAATGGCGCTGTAGATTAATAAGAGCAATAAGCCTAAGCCTAATGCATTTAAATCTCGGTTAGAAAAACTGCGTTTCAAGAAAGCACTTAACGTTTCTGCAGGCGTTTTTTTAGGTAAGGTTTTTGCGTCCATAATTTCTCCTTTTTTCAATAAGAAATTTACCGTAGAAGATTATAACATTCTTATTTTAAAAAGAAAGATGGATTCAATAATTTGGTGCAGTCGAGGAGAGTTGAACTCCTACACCGGTGAAGGTACTAGACCCTGAATCTAGCGCGTCTGCCAATTCCGCCACGACTGCACATGGGTATTTTACTATGAAACCGCGGAAATGTAAGTGCTTACTTTTGCGGAAATGTACTCATGATAAGTTAAATTTTCTAACACTTTTTGATTTAAAGAAAAAACCACAAACACATCTTGCAGGGCGGGGGCAGTAGGTTGAAGATATTGATATTGCCCTGATTGAGGATAATAGATGTCACGGTATTGCCGATGTAAGGTGTAAAAAACACCAGTATAATTTCCCGCACCATTACTCAGGGAATTTAACCAACCACTTTGATGAAGGCTTTCTAGATTTTGCCGGTATTGATTTTGATATCCTGTATAAGCATGTTGATAGATGGTTAGTCGATGCAATGGATTCAATCGCCCTTGATTCCAGTCTTTCAACAACGCTTCTTGAAATGGAGTTGCTTTCGTCATGCTCGGTCCATATTGACTAAATGAGTCGTTGGTAGGATCCCAATCTCCATTACTACCAAAACCTCGATCAAGGTCATAGGGAATCGGGAAAGCTTTACCAGTGCTAGGTAAAAAATACAAATATAAATTATTCGCATTATTACGATAGTCATCTGGGTTGCCAACAAAGTAAGCGATCGCTTCCATCCATAAGAAACTTGGAATATCGATTACCGCTTCTACCCGTTGCCGATAGCTCACACTATTGACATCGTTGCTGGCATTTAATTCACCAATTAAGTTTACAATGTCTGTAAAATTCGGAACGGTTGTGTTAGTTTTTAAATCATAACTTGGATGATAGTTCGCCGCATTATCCTCAATCCCTATTTTGTTGCCAGTGCGAAAATGATTCGTTCCATCACTATTCACCGCATTAAATTTGGTCATATCCGCAGCCCCGGTTGCCGTATATAAAACTTTATAAAGATTACCATCCGCTTCTGGTGTTTCACCTAAGCGCCGAGCAAAAAAACGTCGATCCATCGGTTCGGTAATCGTAAATAAACCCAAGTAGTTATCTTGAAACGCTTCGGAAACGTCGGATTGGAGAAACCGAACGCCACCGAGAGTGGCTTCTTGGGCAAACGGTAAATATGCGGCGTATAACTTGTGAGCAAAAATTTGTCGCACATATGTATGGTCAAAATTCCGATTCCATTTTAAATCCATTCTTGTCATCCCTAAAAATTGTTGATTGGGATTTCTGCCGTCAAGCGGATCATCCGTTGCGAATGAAACCTTTAAATTCATGAAATTAACAAAGGCACCATTTTCTTCGATAAAGTCTGTGCGAGAGGTATTACCTTTCATTCTTAAACCCACCACTGGATAACAATAAGAAATGACTTGGGAATTTTGAGGCGTCACATCTATTCGCATCGCGGCATTAACATAACGATCATGATCTGCAGTGCGATTGCCGTATTCATTCATGAGGATTAAATTGTCATGACTCATCTGAAAATCAATCATCACTTTGGTGGTTGGATGAAAAAATAATGTAAATTCTTCTGCGGTGTTTAAACTGATACGTGGTTGACTATTTGCTTCACAAGTCCCTGTTGGTAAAACTAAATTGGGCACAGAAGGTGGTGTGGAAAAATCCACAGGAAACTCTTCTGAGCTGTTCAAGTTTGAACTTAAGGATATCGAAGTGGTGGTTGGATTAGTGCTACTGGTGATGGAAGAATGGATAATAATGGATGGCAAAGTAAATTCACAAGATGATAACAACAAGGTTAGGAAAAAAAGCAGTTGGGGTTTTAAGGTTTGCGTCATGAGAAAATTAAACCATACTTCAACTTCAAATGTAAGGAAAAATTAAAGCGCACGAATCATCAGTTTGACAAACGCTTCAAGTTGCGTTTGATCAACTGCATCAAAGCGATTAAATTTGTAACTATCGATATCTAAGACGCCAAGTAATTTTTTATTTTTAATGATAGGGACCACAATTTCACTATTGCTACCTTCATCACATGCAATATGACCGGGAAATTCATGAACGTTGGGAACAACAATGGTTTTTCTTTCCCGAGCAGCTTTACCACATACACCGCGATCGAGGGTGATATCAACGCATGCTACTTTTCC